>WFZW01000217.1 GCA_015489365.1 Deltaproteobacteria bacterium
TGGGTACCCTTCTGATGGAGGGTATAGGTGATACCCTGCGGGTATCACTTACCAGGGATCCAGTCGAGGAGGTCCAGGTGGCCTACGAGATCCTCAGGGCCGCAAGGCTAAGGCAACGGGGCCCTGAAATAATATCCTGTCCAACCTGTGGAAGGTGCGAGATTGATCTTTTCACCCTTGCCGCTGAGGTGGAAGCCAGGGCACGCAAGATTCCCTATCCGCTCAAGCTTGCCGTCATGGGTTGTATCGTAAACGGGCCTGGTGAGGCAAGGGAGGCAGATCTTGGCCTGGCCGGTGGAAAGGGTAATGGAATTATCTTCAAGGGCGAAAGGATATTGAAGAAGGTCCCTGAAGGGCAGCTTCTGGAGGCCTTCTGGCAGGAGGTTGACAGGTTGGTTCATGAGGAATATCAGCACGAGGGGTCCTGAAGAGGGCCACTTCCTCCCAAGCAGGCTCGTATGGTCCGATATAGGTTTTTTTTATCCATCCTTGTTTCAATCCTGTGTTTGTTGATTACGCGGCCTGCCATATTTAAATAGATGCTACCCTCATCGGGGCCGTGTTTCCTCGTCCTTAGGAAAGGGTGGCAATAACATACAAGATTCGGAAAGGACGACGATAGCCAATGCGTTATTCAAGATTTTTTCTGCCCACTTTGAAGGAGGTACCAGCAGAGGCCGAGGTGGTGTCACACAAGCTGATGTTAAGGGCCGGTATGATCCGCAAATTGGCATCGGGATTATATTCGTATCTACCCCTTGGACTCATGGCCATCCGGAAGGTGGAGAATATAATACGTGATGAGATGAATAGGGCTGGGGCCCTTGAGGTGCTTCTTCCCATCGTGCAGCCTGCAGAACTTTGGCAGGAAAGCGGCAGGTGGGACCATTACGGCAAGGAGCTTCTTCGCCTGGAGGACAGACACGGCAGGGCCTGCTGCCTTGGGCCCACGCATGAAGAGGTGATAACGGATTTGGTCAGGAAGGAGGTCCGCTCATACCGGGACCTCCCGCTGAACCTGTACCAGATTCAGACAAAGTTTAGGGACGAAATCCGCCCTCGGTTCGGTCTCATGCGTGGTAGGGAATTCATAATGAAGGACGCCTATAGCTTCGATAGGGACGAGGAGGCATTGGATAGGACCTATCAGACCATGTATGAGACGTACTGCCGTATATTTGAACGCTGCGGCCTGGATTTCAGGCCTGTGGAGGCGGACACCGGGACTATCGGGGGAGACGTCTCCCATGAATTTATGGTCCTGGCGGATACGGGCGAGGACGAGATAGCCTGCTGTAGTATGTGTAACTACGCTGCAAACGTAGAGCTTGCGCCGGCAGCAGTGCCTCCTGCAAGCCCTCCTGCCGCCGCTGTATCGGAGATGAAGGAGGTGGCGACCCCTGGAAAACGCACGATAGAGGAGGTTACCGCCCTTTTAAACGTGCCGGCATGCAGGTTGGTCAAGACACTGGTCCTTTTGGCTGATGGCAAACCGGTGGTGGCACTGGTCCGCGGGGATCATGCCTTGAACGAGGTAAAACTCAAAAGGGTCCTGGGGGTGAATGAGTTGTCTCTTGCCGATGGGGAGACCGTAAGGCGTCTTACCGGTGCGCCTGTCGGGTTTGCAGGGCCTGTTGGTTTGACTAAGGATGTCAGGGTCATCGCGGATGCTGCGCTCGAATCCCTGTGCGATTTTGTTACCGGTGCAAATAAAGAGGATTACCACCTCATGGGGGTAAACTGGGGAAGGGATCTCGAGCCTCCAGAGTTCAGGGATATAAGGGTCATAACCAGCGAAGATCCATGTCCAAGGTGTGGCGGCAGGATCGAGATCCGGCGTGGCATCGAGGTGGGACATATCTTCAAGCTAGGGACAAAGTATTCAGGTGCACTTGGTGCCACATTCCTGGATCCAAAGGGCAGGCAGAGGCCCATAGTCATGGGATGTTACGGTATCGGGGTGGGAAGGACGGTGGCCGCTGCGATCGAGCAGAATCACGATGAAAAGGGTATAATCTTTCCTGTGCCATTGGCCCCGTTTCAGGTGATAATCACCCTGGTGAACACGAAGGACGAAACGATGGTCCAGGCCGCTGAGGACATCTATCGGGAACTTTTGGGCCACGGAGTGGAGGTCCTGCTCGATGACAGAAGAGAAAGGGTAGGGGTCAAGTTTAAGGATGCCGAGCTGATAGGCATACCCGTCCGGATTACCGTTGGTAAGAAGGTCAAGGAGACAGGCGAGGTGGAGATCACCCAGCGGGCCTCTGGCCGTACTGCCCTGGTAAGGGCGGAGAGTGTAGTAAAAGAGGTGCTTAATAGACTTAAATGATCCGTCTGAATGACATAATTGACCAAATCCATTCATATCTGCCCGATGCCGATACTGCCTTGGTAGAAAAGGCCTATATATATTCTGCCAGGGTCCATGCAGGCCAGATGAGGCTGTCAGGCGAGCCCTATCTGTCCCATCCCCTGGCAGTGGCCTTTATCCTGTCCCAATTGAGGCTTGATATGGCAAGTATCGCAGCAGGTCTCCTGCACGATACGGTAGAGGATACGCTTGCGACCTCCAATGAGATCGAGGGACTGTTTGGCAAGGATGTGGCACAGATCGTTGATGGCGTCACCAAGATAAGCCAGATCGAGTTCCAAAGCAAAATTCACAAGCAGGCAGAAAATATCCGCAAGATGATCCTTGCCATGTCCAAGGATATCAGGGTGTTATTAGTCAAGTTGGCCGATCGTCTGCACAATATGAGGACACTCCAGTTTCAAAAGGAATACAAGCAGGTAAAGATTGCCAGGGAGACCCTGGACATCTATGCACCCTTGGCCAGCAGGCTGGGTATCGACTGGATAAAGAGAGAGCTTGAAGATCTTGCCTTTTCCTACATCTATCCAGAGGAATATGAAGACCTGAAAAGGCAGGTGGAGGAACGCCTTGGAAGGCGTAAGGCCTATGTGGAAGAGGTAAAGGAGCTTCTTTCCAGGAAGATGGCAGATTATGGCCTGTCGTGCAGGGTCCTGGGGCGGCCAAAACATCTCTATAGTATCTTCCGAAAAATGAAGAGAAGGAACGTGGGCCTGGACGAGATATATGACCTCATAGCCTTCAGGATCATCCTGGGTACCGTCAAGGAGTGTTACGAGGCGTTGGGTATAGTACATTCCCTGTGGAAGCCGGTTCCTGGACGTTTCAAGGATTACATAAGCCTTCCAAAGGCGAATATGTATCAATCTCTTCATACTACGGTAATCGGTCCTTACGGCGAGAGGATGGAGATCCAGATCCGGACCGAGGAAATGGACAGGATTGCAAGCGAGGGTATTGCAGCCCATTGGCTCTACAAAGAGGGTAAGATCCTATCCAAGGAACAGGCCAAGAAGTTTGATTGGCTTAACCAGCTTATGGAATGGCAGAAGGAACTAGAGGATCCCAGGGAGTTTCTGGAATCGGTCAGGATGGATCTGTTCCCGAATGAGGTATATGTGCTTACGCCAAACGGAGAGATCAAGGAGTTTCCTGCCGGGGCGACGCC
>WFZW01000218.1 GCA_015489365.1 Deltaproteobacteria bacterium
GATTAAGAAGGGATTGAGACACAAAGGGGTTAAGGCTACCCCGAGGGACCTCAACCATCTGAATACTTGACCTGATTAAGAAGGGATTGAGACAAGATGTCCCATGACTCTTGGCAACCCATCGATCCATCTGAATACTTGACCTGATTAAGAAGGGATTGAGACCCTCAAAAGATATGGGATAGGACTCAAGAAAATAACAATCTGAATACTTGACCTGATTAAGAAGGGATTGAGACTCACCTTAACAGCTGCATCCGACATTGCATTTATAGAATTACCATCTGAATACTTGACCTGATTAAGAAGGGATTGAGACTGCTTCAGGGCCTCTTGAGTCTATGTGACCTTTTATGAATCTGAATACTTGACCTGATTAAGAAGGGATTGAGACCCACCTCAACGAGCAAGATGCTATGGTGGTGGTAACATCTGAATACTTGACCTGATTAAGAAGGGATTGAATTATCTCGGCCCAAGCCTGTGAGGGACAGTATGATGGCTGAAGTGGTTTTCGGTGCATTTAGTGCGGAATTATGGTCGAGGCCACAATCTTTGTCTCAGCCGGTATGCCCCTGCCATACCTTTTCCTTGCATTGGCCTTCCATAGATGTTACGAAGATGTCCTATCGAATCCGGGGCGCGAGGATTGCTTGCGGAGTATGCCCCGGAAATAAATGAAGAGATCCTTAGGGGCAGTGGCCCTTCTTGATAAGTCACATCATCCATGTTTTCCCTATTGAACCAACTGATCTGGCGTGAGATATCCGTCCCCCTTCTCTTTTCCCTGTTTACCCTCACCGCACTATTGCTCCTTGGGCGATTGATACCGTTACTTGAGCCCCTCCTGGGTTCTGGCATCACCCTGGGCGAGTTCGGGAGGCTCATAGTGCTCATCGTCCCCACGCTATTGCTTGTGGTGGTGCCTGTTTCGTGCATGATGGGGATCCTGCTTGCCTTCATGAGGCTTTCAAGGGACGGGGAGATGCTGGCCCTATTTGCCTGCGGGATAGGGCCCAGGCAGATGGCCATGCCGGTGGCAATAGTTTGCTTGGCCGCATGGGGCCTAAGCCTTGCCACCTCCACCAGGTGGCTTCCGGAATCGAAGGCCAAGTCAAAGGTCTTTATAGCCGAGGTGATGCAAAAGGCGCTGGCCAAGGGTATTCCGGAACAGGTCTTCCTGACCCCTGTTGATGGACTCACCATCTATTGCAACAAGACCAGTCGCGGTGGAAAGAGGCTCAAGGGGGTCTACATAAAGGATTCCAGGAGGCAGGAGTTGTCCTACCAGATACTGGCCCGCCGGGGTGACATCGTGGCAGGTCCCAGGGGCCGCCAGGTGGTCTTGAAGCTCAGGGATGGCACGTTGACCAGGATTGGGGGCGACTTTACCAGGATGGACCTGCTTAGGTTCGACTCTTACATGCTTCACCTGGATCTGGCCTTGCATGAACCTGGGAGGGGAAGGGGCGAGATGGGGCTTGGTGAATTGCTCAAGCAGGCAAGGGCGCCTGGCAATTCCAACAGCCGAACGTGGCGCTACCTTACGGAGTTTCACAAGCGTCTTGCCATCCCCGTTGGGACCTTCGTACTTGGTATGCTGGCCGCACCCCTTGGGATATTGTTTGGGCGCGCTGGCCTGTCGGGTGGGGTGGCCATTGGGCTTGGCACCTTCCTTGCCTACTACCTACTTATCATCTTCGGCGGGAATCTTGCCGAATCAGGGGTGGTACCTGCAACCGCGCTATGGTTTCCCAACCTGTTGTTTGGTATCATGGCCCTGTGGCTTTGGAGGTTGTTGAGCAGGAGGGGGCCGATCCAGGGTTGATCCATGTCTATACTGTCTTCATACCTGTTACGTTACTTTGTCTCCCTTTTCTGTCTCGTGTTGCCTGGCCTCTCCGGCCTCTATCTACTCACGGAGCTTTTTGAAAAACTGGATGACTTCCTGGAGTCAGGCGTTTCCTTTCTGCCCATAATATTCTATTTCATCCTGCTTGTTCCCAACATAGTCTACCAATTGACCCCGCTGGCAGTACTCTTTGCCGGGTTGCTCAGCCTTACGATCCTTTCCAAGAACATGGAGCTCGTTGCCATGCGGTCGGTGGGCGTGCCCCCAGGGAGGATCGTCAGGCCCTTTTTGGCCGCGGCAGTGGTCATTGCCCTTGGCCTGGTGGCCCTCAAGGCCCTTGTCATACCCGGGGCGATGGCAAAGGCCGATGCCCTGTTCCAGGTGGAGGTTAAGAAGAGGCCGCCCAAGGGGGTGCTGGTGGGCGGCCGGCTCTTCTACCGGGAGGGCAACCTCATACTATCTACCAGGCTGGGCAACCCCAGTGCATCGAGGTTGAGTAATGTGGAACTCTTTTCCTTCGATGACAGGTTCAAGATGAAGGAATTTATAGCGGCCAGGCAGGCTTCCTACCAGGGAAGGGGCCGGTGGATTCTAAGGAGGGCCATGGTCGCCACCGGCGGAAGGAACGGGGAGTCCTATTTCTACCCTGAGAAGTCGATAGAATTGCCGCTTCGTCCCTCAGATCTTATGGCCCTCAAGATCCCGGCGAAGGAAAAGGGCCTCTTCGTGATGGCAAGGCATATCTTGAGCCTGAGGAAGGCCGGTATGGATGCCAGGCAGGAGGAGGCCCTCTTCTGGGGCCAGCTCCTGTATTGTTTCCTGGGCGTGAGCCTGCTATGGGCAGCCTTGCCCCTCGTAATGTTCAGGGCAAGGGAGGGAACACTCAGTGGACTGGGAATAGGCCTTGTTATCGGTTTTTCAGCCTGGATCCTATGGAATTTTGCCGTCACCCTGGGAAAGACCGGCAAGCTGCCTGCCGTGGTCGCAGTGATGGCGGTCCATGCCGTGCTCTTCGTGGCAGGGCTTTTCATCTTTAGGAGGATGCGGTATTAAGTATCTGCCCGTGTTCGGGTTTATTGGCCGGCAGCCTTCAAAAATCCACCGCAGGCCAAGGGACCCGAACGGCCATAGCGGGAGTCTGCTAACCCTGCGATCGTTCGAGGAAAAAAACCCATGAAGATCAGTAAAGGTGAAAGGGAGAGGATAAGGAAGATAATAGGGCTCCTTAAGGAGATGTATCCCAATACCCATATCGCCCTTAGGTTTAAGAACCCGTTTCAATTGCTGGTATCGGTGATCCTGTCGGCCCAGTGTACCGATGAACGCGTAAACCAGGTGACCGCGGTGCTCTTCAGTAAATATCCAGACGCGCAAAGCATGGCCGAGGCCCCCATCGAGGAACTGGAACAACTGGTCAGGCCAACGGGTTTCTTTCGCAACAAGGCAAGGAACATAAAGGAGGCTGCGCGCATGATCGTGGAGCGCTACGGCGGAAGGGTGCCCGATACCATGGAAGAGTTGTTGACCCTGCCGGGCGTTGCCAGGAAGACCGCCAATATCGTTCTCTACCAGGCATACGGAAAGGTCGAGGGCATAGCCGTAGATACCCACGTGAAGCGGTTGGCCAGGCGTCTTGGCATGACAAGGGAGGAAAACCCGGTAAAGATCGAAAGGGATCTCATGGAGGTGGTGCCCAGGCAGGACTGGGGCCCCATAACATACATGCTGATCGAGCATGGACGGCGGGTGTGCAAGGCAAGAAAACCTGCATGTGACATATGCAGGCTGAGGGAGCTCTGCCCGTCGGCAACGGGATCTTCGAGGTGACCGGCAAGGCAGAAAGGGGCGCGGCCCTGGAGCAGGGCATCGAGGGGAGGGGCTTTATGGATCGATACGTGGCCCAGGTGGAGGAGGCCGCGGCCTTTTTGCGCACCAGGCTTCCTGCCATGCCTGAGGTGTGCATGATGCTTGGCAC
>WFZW01000219.1 GCA_015489365.1 Deltaproteobacteria bacterium
TTATATCCCAAGTACCATGAGACTACCCATAGTTATGGTTGTAGCAAACAGGGCACTTTCTGCACCCATAAGTATATGGAATGATCATCAGGACATCATGGTCCAAAGGGATATCGGCTGGATACAGACATTTGCCGAAAATGGGCAAGAGGCCTTTGACCTTACGCTTCATGCCTTCAGGATTGCAGAGGACCGCAGGGTATCACTGCCAATGATCGTAAGTATCGATGGTTTTACCCTGAGCCACGTCATTGAACCAATCGAAATACTCAGCCAGGAAGAGGTAGACAGTTATATCCCGCCATTTAAGCCCAGGTATAAACTTGATCCCAAAAAGCCCATTACCATGGGACCGGTTGGTATCCCAGAGGTTTACACCGAGGCCAAGATGGCACATAGCGAGGCCATCAAGGCATCTAGGAGGGTGATTAACAAGGCATGGCAAGAATTCGCCGACATGTTTGGCCGTCAATACAGCCCGGTAGAGACCTACCGTAGTGAAGACGCAGAAGTCATGCTGGTAACCATGGGCAGTATATCCGAAACCGCCATGACCGCCGTAGACAAGATGAGGGAAGCTGGCCAGAGGGTTGGCCTGGTCAAGATCCGTCTCTGGAGGCCCTTCCCAGGTCAGGAGTTCCGGAAGGCCGCTGGAAAGGCCAAGGTCCTGGCAGTGATAGATCGCTGCCTGCCCCCAGGAGCTGTATGTGGTCCGGTTGGAGCCGAGTTGAGGTCCCTTTTCTATAAGGTTCCGGGTAGTCCCAAGATCTTTAGTTTTGTGGCCGGGCTAGGCGGAAGGGACGTTACTGTAGCACGTTTTGAGGAGATAGTGGACAAGGCCAGGGCCTATGCTAAAAAACGTCCAAGAGAACTCTTTGAAGTGATTGGAGTGAGAGAAAAATGATACCTGAATTCGAAAAATTCAAAGGATTTAAAGCAAAGAGCATTCCTAAGGATGAACCCTTGGCCTCTGGCCATAGAGCCTGTCAGGGTTGCGGAGAGGTCTTGGCCCTGAGAATGGTGATGAAGGCCTTGGGAAGGGATGTAATTGTATGTAATGCCACCGGATGTATGGAGATAATCTCCTCCCCGTATCCACATACCGCCTGGAGGGTACCGTGGATCCATATCGCCTTTGAAAACGCCGCGGCCGTGGCCTCTGGGGTGGAATCAGCCCGCAAGGTCTTGAAACGCAAGGGCAAGATACCCAAAAGACATGTAGATATAATGGCCGTGGGCGGAGACGGAGCAACTGGTGATATAGGGCTCCAGTGGATCTCCGGTGCATTTGAGCGGGGTCATGACTTTCTCTATGTATGCCTGGACAACGAGGCCTATATGAATACCGGGGTCCAACGTTCAGGTTGCACCCCCTATGGGGCCATGACCACCACTAGCCCTCCTGGCAAGAAAAGCTTTGGCCAGGTTACATGGAAAAAGAATATACCAGCCATCGCGGTGGCCCATAATATTCCCTATGTGGCAACTGCCTCGCCAGCCTATTTCCTGGATCTGATGAACAAGGTAAAAAAGGCGGCATTGGTAAAAGGTCCTGCCTATGTACACATCTACTCGCCATGTCCTACTGGTTGGGGATCGGCAGGGGAACGCTCGATAGAATTTGCCAAGCTTGCCGTGGAGACAAGGGTTTTTCCACTTTACGAGGTGATAGAAGGCAGATATATCATGAGCAGGAAGATCACGAAACCCAAGCCTGTCATAGAATATCTTAAGGGACAGAAACGTTTCCGTCACCTTGACGAGGGACATATCGATTACATCCAGAAACGTGTGGATGTGGAATATGAAAAACTGCTTCGGCTGGCAGAGATGACCTAAGTGTCAGGCATTACAAGCCTCCTTTAAAAGGAGGCTTTTTTTTGGCATGAGCAAGCTGAAATCGAGACATATCACAGGCATCCTGAACCTGTCCAAGGAAGAAATTGCCTTTATCCTGGATACAGCGGAATCCCTGAAGGACATACTTAAGAGGCCTATAAAAAAGGTCCCGCCACTCAGGGGAAGAACAGTAGTCCATCTTTTTTTTGAACCAAGCACTAGGACCAGGCTATCCTTCGAACTGGCGGCGAAGAGGTTGAGTGCCGATACGATCGGCATCTCCGCTGCGGCAAGCAGTGTGGTAAAAGGGGAGACCCTTATCGATACTGCAAGAAACATAGAGGCCATGAGGCCTGACGTGATCGTTATGCGCCATCCCATGTCTGGCGCACCTCATCTAATGGCAAGGTATGTAAGATCCTCAGTGATCAATGCAGGTGATGGCATCAATGAACACCCATCCCAGGCACTCTTGGATCTCATGACCGTACGGGAACACCTTGGATCCATAGATGGCCTCAAGGTGACGATCATCGGGGATATTGCCCATAGCCGTGTGGCCCATTCAGACATCCTTGCCTTTACCAAGATGGGGGCAAGGGTTACGGTATCTGGCCCGGCGACCATGTTGCCAGCGGTGCCGGAGGCCCTTGGTGCTAAGGTGTGCCTCGATATCGGAAGGGCCATAGGTGATGCGGATGTCATCATAGTCCTCAGGATACAAAAGGAGCGACAAGGCCGTAACCTGGTTCCTTCGGCCAGGGAATATGCAGCCTTCTTCGGTCTTACCATGGAAAAACTGGCCATGGCCAGGCCCGATTGCCTTATTATGCATCCAGGTCCCATAAACAGGGGAATAGAGATGGCCCCTGAGGTGGCCGATGGTGACCGTTCCGTGATCCTTGAACAGGTTACAAATGGCGTGGCAGTAAGGATGGCACTTTTATCGTTGATCCTACTCTAAGGATTTTGGCACAATGATATCAGGTACAGATTACAGGATAAAAGATGACCGCCTATTACTAAGGGGAGGCCGGATAATCGATCCCTCCCAGGATATGGATGACAAGGCTGATATCCTGGTGGAACACGGCATGATAAAACAAATAGACCGGGTGATCGAGGCTGGATCCCGGGTGCCAACGCTCCACCTCGAGAAGAAATGGATCGTGCCTGGCTTGATCGATATGCACGTGCACCTCAGGGAGCCCGGGGAAGAATATAAGGAGACCATAAAGACAGGCTCCATGGCAGGGGCTGCCGGTGGATTTACCGCACTTGCCTGCATGCCAAATACATCCCCTGTAAATTCCACCTCTACTGTAACCAAATTTATTATCGAAAGGGCTAGAGAAGCGGCACTTGCTAGGGTATACCCGGTGGCTACCATTACCAGGGATCAGAACGGAAAGCAATTGAGTGAATTCGGTGACCTCCTTGGGGCTGGGGCAATAGCCTTTTCAGACGACGGGCTTCCAGTAGAGGATTCCTCTGTAATGCGCCTGGCCATGGAGTATTCCCTCAATTTTGATGCCCTTATCATCTCCCATTCAGAGGATCTTCAGCTTTCCAGGGGCGGGCTCATGAATGAAGGACGTGTTTCCACCATTTTGGGACTGAAGGGTATTCCCAAGGCGGCGGAAGAGGTTGCCATCGCAAGGGATATAGCCTTGGCAGAGCTTACTGGTGCCAGGCTACACATAGCCCACGTGAGTACAAAGGGATCGCTCGATATCATAAGAAGGGCAAAGGATAGAGGTGTTAAGGTAACGGCGGAAACAGCGCCCCATTATTTCAGCCTCACCGAGGAGGCGGTCATGGGATACAATACCCTGGCTAAGATGAATCCTCCCTTGAGGACCGAGGAAGACCGACTGGCGATAATAGAGGGGCTGAGGGATGGTACAATAGATGCCATAGCAACGGATCACGCCCCCCACAGTGTCCTTGAAAAGGAATGCGAGTTTGAACTTGCTGCAAATGGGATTATCGGTCTTGAGACTGCCCTGCCCCTGGTATTGGACCTGGTCAAACAAGGGGCCATTTCTTCCAGGGACATGGTGCGTTTGATGTCTGAAAGACCTGCCAGCATCCTTGGAATAAGTGGGGGTACCTTGAAGGTGGGATCGCCTGCTGATATCACCATCATAGATCCAGACCGCCCCTTTACATTGACGCGGGAACACACCCATTCAAAAAGCCATAATAGCCCCTTTTATGGACGAAGTTTCCAAGGAAAGGCGATACTAACCCTTCTGGAGGGTGTTGCCACCTATGATCTAGATGCCCTTCTCTCTTAATCTTTGAAATAGGTTATCCCCAAGGTCTTGCCGATTCGTGGGCACAGGCAGTACATCTGGATATCCTTTCATCGTCTTCATCTTCAACCAGTCTGGTCCTTATGTCGATAAGAATCAGGGAGGTCCAAGATGAAGATATCAAGCCTTGATGAAGTCGCCTGCCTCAACGGTTCATCTGTCTCACAATCACCTGGTGGCAAACCCAGAATCCTGGTGGTTGATGACGACGAAAGCCTCAAGGAATTTCTAGAAATACTCCTTGCCAAGGAAGGCTATGAGGTCTGTTCCGCCTCAAAGGGGGAAGAAGCGCTCAAGATTATAGAAGCAGGTGATATCTCCCTGGTCATCAGTGACATCAGGATGCCTGGCATGGACGGGGTAGAGCTCTTGAGAAAGATCAAGACGGCTAGACCCGGCCTACCCGTGGTATTGATAACCGCATTTGCATCATTGGACTCGGCTGTTGCGGCCATGAAGGAAGGGGCATGGGATTATCTGACAAAACCGTTTCGCATCGAAGAGTTGCGAGAAGTGGTAGAAAGGGCCCTTGACTCAAGCCAAGGGAATCCGTTACTTCACCCCTCCCCTCCAGACAAGGTATATAGGCTCGATGCCATGGTGGCCAAGAGCCATGCCATGTTAAAGATATTCCAACTGATACCCAGGATAGCCTCAATCCCCTCGAGCGTCCTCATTACCGGTGAAAGTGGTACCGGTAAGGAACTGGTTGCCCGTGCCATTCACAACCAGGGGAAAAGAAAAGACCGCCCTTTTATTGCAGTGAATTGTGGCGGGATCCCTGAAAATCTCCTTGAAAGCGAACTCTTTGGCTACTGTAGGGGGGCCTTTACAGGGGCCGCCCATGAAAAAAAGGGGCTTTTCCTGCTGGCAGACGGGGGAACCATCTTCCTGGACGAGTTGGGAGAACTTCCGTTGTCCCTCCAATCGAAACTATTGCGGGTAGTACAACAAAAATCATTCATGCCCGTTGGCGGCACTCGTTACATTGACGTGGATGTAAGAATAATAGCGGCAACAAATAAAGATATCGAACGGGCGGTGATGGAGGGCAAATTTAGAGAGGACCTCTTCTATCGTTTGAACGTGATTCATATCAGGATGCCTTCACTCAGGGAGAGGCCAGAGGACATCCCTTTGCTGGTCCAATATTTTTTGGAAAAGTATTCCAAGGAGCAGGGCAAATCCTTACAAGGGATCTCAAGCTTTGCCATGGAGGCCCTGGAAAAATATCCGTTCCCTGGAAACGTGCGTGAGCTGGAAAATATCATTGAACGGAGTGTGGCCCTTTCGACCTCCAGCCTATTACTGCCTGAAAGCCTCTCCATGGCCCGATACAAGCAACGGGAAAACATGCAGGATGGACACATTCCAAAC
Source organism: Deltaproteobacteria bacterium (assembly GCA_015489365.1). GTDB lineage: Bacteria > Desulfobacterota > Dissulfuribacteria > Dissulfuribacterales > QOAL01 > S143-34. The sequence continues at coordinate 5,535 of WFZW01000219.1, forward strand.
CTGGAATTACCCCCCGATGGGATGGACCTGGAATCCTTCCTTGAGGAGATTGAAAAAAGCCTCCTTGTCAAGGCGCTAGACCGAGCTCAGGGCGTAAAGACCAGGGCAGCGCAGTTACTTGGTTTAAACTTCAGGTCCTTCAGGTACCGACTTGCAAAATATGGCCTCTAGTACCCCAAAGAAACACGTCTTCTATTTCATATCTGGGGGACGTGTTGCCATATTTATCCTCCTGCTAGTTGCAAACCATGCCTTTCCAGAAAACTTTATATACGTTTTTGGTCAGGACACTGCCCTTTACGCCCTATCAGGTATAGCCTTCATCTTGACCGGAGCCTATGTCGCCTGGTTCAAGAGACAAGGGCTGTCGTGTCTCCTGTTGTGGGCCCAGACGATACTGGACATACTCCTGGTAAGTGCCACCGTATATATCACTGGTGAATGTAAAAGCCCATTCACCTTCCTGTATCCTGTGTCCATAATCTCTGCCTGCCTGCTAGGTGGCAGGTTCTTCGGAACCGTATCTGCCCTCGCTGGCACCCTGTCCTTTGCCCTTCTGTGCTGGAGAAGTATAGGATATTCCTCGAATTTCCAAGAGGCCCTCTTTTCGTTTTTTGTAAACATGGCAGCCTTCAACCTGATTGCCCTGCTTACCTTCAGCCTTTCTGAGCGGGTTCGTACGACAGAGGAGGAATTATTTAGGACCTCGACGGATTTGAGGCGGATGCAGGAGATCCAGCAACATCTTGCCAACAGTATGCGTTCCGGCCTCATTACAGTGGACCAGGAGGGTCGGGTCCTGTTCTTCAATATATCTGCCCTGGAGATACTGGGCCCTGCCATTGAAAAGGGCTACGGAAAAAAACTGGCCGAACTCTGGCCTGCCGGCGCAGGCCTACTCGAGGCGCTGGTCCTCGACCAGGAGGTGGACAGGCAGGAAATAACCTATGTGGATGAAGATGGCCAAAATCGATTCCTTGGCATATCCACCTTTTCCATAAGGGATGAAGAAGGCAAGCGGCTTGGTTACGGACTGATCTTCCAGGATATTACCGAAATAAAGCTAAAAGAGAAAAGATTGCAGCGCATGGATAAGCTGGCTGCCCTTGGTGAGATGGCCGCTGGGCTGGCACATGAGATCAGAAATCCCCTTGCATCCATCTCTGGAGCAACCCAGTTTCTTGAAGAGACCGGTCTTGTCCTTCCGGAGGGCACAAAACTCCTCAAGATAATCTCCAGGGAAACAAGTAGACTTAATCAACTCACACATACCTTTTTATTATATGGACGGCCGGAAAAGGGGGAAAGAAAGCTCGTTGACGTGGGCGATGAAATCTCTGCCACCGTGAACCTGGTTCGCCAGAGGCGAAGGGCACATGATATCTCCATGGATATCCATGTGGAAGAAGGTCTAAAACTGGCCATTGACCCCGACCAGTTCAGGCAGATTATATTGAATCTATTGATGAATGCCGTTCAAGCTCTGCCCGACAAGGGCGGAAAGATTGAAATAAAGAGTGAAAGGCAAGAAGATCAGATTGTCATCCAGATTGCCGATAATGGCCGCGGGGTAAAGGTTGAGGACATTCCAAGGATATTTGACCCATTTTTCACCACGCGGCCAGATGGAACAGGTTTGGGCCTTTCGATCGTACACCGCTTGGTAAGTGACTATGGAGGCTCCATATCCCTGGACTCCGCAGAAGGGGCTGGAGCATGCTTTTCCTTGACCTTCCCTTGTAATGCACAGCCTCAACCCTTCCAGCCAAAAGACCAAGGTGATTCCTATCAATATTAGGTATCCTTGCTTTCTATGCGCCTGCGCACCCTCTGACATACATTTTAGCATCATATTTTATCCGAAGATGCCTTTTTGCTTAGCCATGGACCCACAAGGACGGCCATGGACAAGGGGAAGATGTTCCCACAGAATAGAGGCCGTTTTTTCAAAGATCGCAAACTATGCACCCCGCAGGATACTATATTCCGCATCACATTGGCACATCTTTTGCTCTTTTTCATGGAAACGATTCATCATTTTCGATCAAGTCCTGTAGATACAGGAGGGTTAATCCCATGACAGGCAACTTAACCGAAGGTAAAACCATACAATTTCCCCAAAAGGGCCGAAGGCTAAAACCTACTTCTCGGGACATTTCCTTTGATTTCAGCCTATCTTCTGGATCTATTTGTGAAAAATGTCTGTTCCTAAGTCGCTGTGAAATCGCCTCTATCGTGAATTTGCCCATTGTTGAATGCCTGCACTATCAGGAAGAAACACTAGCAGCATCCTTCCCTTAAACCCAAACCTTCATGCAGCCCACATCCTGGCGCCGTACCCTGGATATGAAAATACATCCTGGCTATGGGCTGTATTTATTCAACCATGGACATCATGGACAGGAGACATTTATCCCATGGTCCACTGGCCAGGGGCTGAGTGTTGGAATTCGGAACCTGCCTTACCATCTCCAAGACAATAATAAATCCATTCTTCCCTTGTATTACGAATCAACTTTCTGCTATTCTAAATAATATTGTCGTGAAAATTCATCCCGCCTTTGGCCGTATTTTCATGTTTCCGTGGGCGAGGCATCAAGGCTATTGGCCGCATGAAGGTTTTGGCCAAAAGGAGCACTGGCATGGAAGACCTCAAGCAATATCAGGCAGACGAAGGTTTTTTATTTGAGATTGTCAATGCCGTACCTTCTGGAATCTTTGTCACGGATCTTGATCATAACATACTTATAATCAACCAGGCGGCCGCACAGCTTGTGAATAAGACACCTGGCGAGTGTTTTGACAGAAAGTGCTATGAGATATTCAATACCCCTATATGCCGCACGGATAGATGCACCTGCAAGGTGGCCACGGACAAAAATGTCGTCAACCGTGGTCAAACTATTTTAAGGATCGATGACAAGGAAATACCGATAGAATATGCAAGCCGTCCACTACGCAACCATGTAGGCAAAGTCATCGGCTGTGTAGAACACTTCATAGACATCTCGAGCCGGCTGGAACAGGAACGTCTCATCCTGAAGCAACAAGAAGATCTCCTCAAGAAGCGTGATGAAGAAATCCGACACATGCAGGAGGAGATACTGGAACTATCCACCCCCGTCATTGAGGTCTGGGAAGGGATCTTGACCCTGCCCCTCGTGGGTACCCTCGATAGTCACAGGGCCAGGAATGCAATGGAGCGCCTCTTGAATGCAATAGAAAAGACGCGCAGTCCCTTTGTCATCATAGATATCACAGGGGTGCCTACTGTAGATACGGAGGTGGCCAACCATCTGCTGCAGACAGTAGATGCCGTAAGGCTCATGGGAAGTGAGGCCATTCTTACCGGGATATCCACACATATTGCGCTCACTATGGCCCATCTGGGGGTGAACCTGGGAAACATTACCGTAAGAAGCCGCATGACCGATGCCCTGCACCTTGCCATCCGGCTTTTATCCAAGAGGAAGGAGGGCTACGGGTCCATAGAGCCACCGGAAAACTGATTCTATTTTTTTTTAATGCGCCCCTATTCTGTTTTCATCCTGGAAAACATTCTCCTTGTTTCTATTCAGGAGGAGATAGACGACAAGAATGTGCAAAGATTGCTAGGCCTCTTGGGTTCCCTAGTAATAAGGCACCGGATAAACGCTGTCATCTTTGATCTTCACGATGTAGAGGTGGTGGATACCTTTCTGGCCACTAATATCGAAAAACTCGCGGATATGCTCCAGCTTCTGGAGGCGGAAGTGATGGTATCCGGCCTTTCCGTACCAGCAGTCCTCACATTGCTAGATTTCGAAATCCAGTTGAAGGGGGTTAGCTTTGCCCTTGATGTAGAGCAGGCACTCGAAAGGTTGGGTAAATCAAAGAATATCTCCTCCCTGAGGCTATGCCATGGCTAACGCTCACCATCCCCCTTCCTGTAATCATGCCGAGAATATGCAAACCTTTGCCACCCTTTGTGCGCCGGTGGACAAGGTCCATGGGTTAAGTGCAATCAGACAATATGCCCGTCGCTGTATTGCCTCGTGGAATCTCAGCCCAATGGCACGGGCCGAGATACTCACCATTATAAATGAACTTGGGAACAACATCCTCCACCATGGGGGTGAAGGCAAAATCTGTATAACTCCTGCCCAGATCAATGGGCACCTTGGTTTCAGGATCGTAGCGGAAGACACAGGTCCTGGTATATCCAGTCTGGGAAAGTCCCGGTTCCGTGGCCATTCCAGGAGAAAAGGCCTTGGGCTTGGCCTCAAAGGTGTAGGGCGCATGGCGAATGATCTTAGAATAGCGTCAAGACTTCCCAGGGGTACCTATGTTGAGGCATGGAAGTGGGTGTTTTGAGGAGGACGCAGCCACAATGGTTTGAAACAGGCGTAGAAACACCTGCCGAGGTGGTTCTCGTAAGACAAAAGGCGCAACGGATATCGGCATTATTGGGGTTTTCGAAACGCAAGCAGGCAGAAATTACATTATCGGCCAGTGAACTGGCACAAAACCACATAGATCACCACACCCAGAGGGGAAAAATCCGGATAAACGGCCAGATCATCAACAAAACCGCCTACCTGGTACTTGCCAGCCTTGATGAAGGACCGGGCATAGCCGATGTTACCAACGCTTTGTCTGACGGGATAAGTACCTCCAAGGGACTAGGTAGTGGCCTTGGAAGCATTGTCCGACTTTCCGATGACTGGGCCATTTGTTCTAGGAAGATCGGCCCCTTGCCTTGCCCAGATCTGGAAGGTTTGCCCTTGAACCAGACGATAGTTTCAGCCTCATTTTGGTCAGCTCCCCTTTTTGAGGGCATTGAGGCCCATTTGGATTTTTCCTGCCTGGTGCGCCCGTTTCCAGGAGAGGATTTTTGCGGTGATGCCCATCATATAGCTACAAAATCCGACTTCGTGAGGATTACACTTGTAGATGCCCTGGGACACGGTAAAAAGGCGGCAGAATCGGTTGAAACCATATTGGAGATACTTGATATTCTACCAGCCAGCCTAGATCCACAACAGGTGATACAGCATATTAGCCAAGGCCTGGTAAATGCCAGCCGGGGGGTAAGCGCCCAGATCCTGCGTCTCGACACCTCCAAGGGAATTGTAAGTTGTTCAGGCATTGGCAACGTTGGAGCCATTCTATACCTGGATGGGAGACGATGTGTATCCATCAACAGACCCGGCATACTTGGTACCCAATCGGCAGGTTGCAACGAAGGAAGGTCTCAAAGGTTTGAGGGGGTATCTAGTATACTTGCCTTCATGCATACAGACGGGATAGCCTCTCCCCCACCCATACCTCAAGATGCCGCCTTGGGCGCCTTTTCCCCCTTACTCTGGAACCAGATACTCTTCAGGTTAACCGCATCCGGCCTGGATGATGCATCGCTCATGGTCTGGCAATGGAAAAAGAGATAACCCAGCGATTACATATCCTCACCCTGGTGGTCAGAAAGGGAAGGGATATCCCTCTTGTTAGGGAAAAGGCGAAGGCACTGGCAAAAATTTGTTCCTTCTCCCGTATAGCCAGCGTCCAATTGGCCACTGCAGCCTCCGAGGTGGCCAGATTCCTCATGAAAACAAGCGGCGGCGGTACCGTCTCCTTTTTCTTGATCTGTTGTAGGATTGATCAGCATGTCAAAAAGACATCATATGGAGGTATCGAACTTTTTTTCGAGGGACAAGCTCATACCCCTATAGAAGCAGGAACGAATAATGCCACTTCCCACTGGCCATCACTAGAGGAATTTGAAAGGTCACCTCCCATACCTGGCCTGAAGAAGGTATTAGATGAGATATCCATAGAGGGATGGGCCCCTGGCGGCACCTTGAAGATTAAGGGAATAAAATGGGGAAGATATCTTTCTTGGGAAAAAATCCAGGGTAAGGATAAGCTCATAAGGAAACAGTTGTTTCCAGACACGGAAAAATCCTACCTGGAAAACCTGCGTGCCAAACACCAGGAGGTCCTCCGTCTGCTTCGGGAGCTCACCAGCAAAAACAGGGAACTGGATCAGGCCAACTCAGAACTTTTACAGCTGAGCCGTGACCTTGAAATTCTGGCCCATGAACGTACCATGACAGAGATTGCACTGAGGATAGCCGATAGGATCAGGAATCCAGCGACCGTAATAGGTGGCCTTGCCAGAATATTGCTGAAAAGATTTCCTGATGGGACACCAAATCGGGACAAGATCAATGCAATCTTCAAGGAGGCAATAAGACTGGAAAGGATTGTAGGTGATTTTGAAAAACTTGCCAAGAAACACGTTCAATCCTTTGAAGAGGTTGACCTTAAAAAGATAGTGCTTGAAGTGCTTACCACCTGGAGGCCCGCATTGCTCCAGCAGGCCATCAAGTTGACCGAAAATATGACCGATGCCCCGGTCATGATACGGGCAAATACGCAGACCTTGAAGGTAGCACTACTTCATGTCCTCAAGAATGCCGTGGAGGCCTCAAGGGCTGGTGGAGAGATAATAGTCACGGTATCCAAGGATAAGGGTCGTCCGTTTGTAAGCATTGAAGACCAAGGCTATGGGATCAAAAAATCCGTCATGAAGGAACTATTCAAGGGGCCGGTAACCACCAAAAAAAGTGGTACCGGCCTCGGCCTCATGATGGTCCAACAGATCGTAAAGGAACACCAGGGGGAGATAAGGGTCGAAAGTGCGGAGGGAGAGGGAACGAAGATTATTCTTCTATTTCCTAAAAGATGGAAGGAATGTGACTGATTCTTCGCTTACCAATGGTATTGCACCTGGATACGGAAATAACCTTGATCCAGATATTACTCCAGATTCCCTGTAAAATTGAACGTCCTCCCCCTAATTAGCCTGGAGAGTGCTTCGATGTTCTTGACAGGCCTTCGAGGAGGTTTCCAATTTTGGGGCCAATTCGAAAAATCGATGATCCATGCGGTAAAGCCTGCATCCTCAAGCAGTTTCCTCTGGTCGAGTAAAGACATGGGCCGTTGCGGCAGGAGAAGGCCCGTTCCCCCGGATCTTTGCCAATGATACCTTTCCCCCTTGATACTAATGACTGCCATTCGTTCAGAAAAGGTGGGATGGTCCATCCTTGAGGTAAATAGTGGTATAAAGCCACATGCGGTGACGGATACCGGCAACCTGTGATCCCTTATTGCGGCCTTGGCATTCTTGAAATCGGTCTCTATGGCAAGTTGCGGATAATCGATGCCAATCCAACCTGCTGCCTTGATCGCCTGGGAGTTGAGTAGATTCAATTGGTAAGAGCCAAACGTTTTCACACCGGCTTTAATGGCCCTGGGAAAGCCACTGAGACACGACCTCAAAAGGGCGACATGCCCAATATTGCTTAACTGGAAATTAAGGTATCCATTGGCTAACAGGGTGCTCAATCTTGCCTGGAACCTGGCCACGTTCGATTGTTCAATAATAGGGGGTAGTGCCCATATGATTTCCCGGTGCCTTAGCCAGCCGGGTTTTCCCTTGGCAAACCTATTGAGGTTGTTGCGGTTTACCTCGAGCATCAGGCCTTGGTACTCGAGATGTCGTAACCATTTAAGGAATCCTACGTCCTTCACCTTTATGAATATTTTGACTCCACGTGCCCCTTTTATATGGCCGTTACGGCCCTTGGCCTGTTTAGAGGCAGGGAAATGGCTTAGTCTTCGAACCAACCGTTCAGCCAACATGGTGCCTCTTTGGAGGGCATTTTTTATATGTTTCACTGCCTTGGCATCAAGTGCCTTGTTAAGGGTCTGACTCGATGGACTGGCCGTCTCTGCCTTCCAGGCAGATCTCGATCCAGTCACATCGGTCTTGAAAAGAAGCGCCCCTTTGCCTTTTGGTCCTAGAAATCTATCTACCTCGACACTAAATGATCCATCCTTTATCATCTTTACATCAATACAGTTAAGACCCTGTTGAGTATCGGTTCTAGTAAAGACCAATCTGAGCCTATCCCCCGGTGATGGTGGGGTGGGGCCAGTAACCAAGAGTAGCTTGCCGGAAGATTTGTCCACCTTTCCCAAGAACTTACCGGTATTGGCTGTCCTCGTAGGTGAAAGGGCATCCCGTGGCCTTGGGGATACCAGATAGCCGGTGCAAAGCGGTCTTCCAAGCGCCTCCTTTACCAATTCCTTCGCCTTCTCGGTAACACTGGGTAGCCTATCCCCACTGGCATCCAGGACCATGCGGTAGGCCTTGACCACCTGGGCCACGTAATGGGCAGGTCTCAACCTCCCCTCGATCTTCAAGGATGTAATTCCGATCCTCTTCAGGTCATGCAGAAAATCCAAGGCACACAGATCATCCATTGAAAAAAATGACCCTGTCCCGGTCTTCCAGGTGAAACGACGGCGACATGGCTGGACACATCTTCCTCTGGTGCTCGAACGACCACCGTAGAAGCTGCTGAACATGCACAATCCAGAATAGGTAAAACAAAGTGCACCATGCACGAAGATCTCTAGATCTAGCCGGGTGGACCTTCTTACAGCTGAGATCTCATCCAATGTCATCTCCCTTGCAAGCACGGCCCGGGAGAACCCCATCTTTTCCGCCTGGCGAACCCCATATTCATTGTGTATTGTCATCAGTGTACTTGCATGAAGTGGCAGGGTGGGAAAGAATCGACGAGCAATACCCCATACCCCGAGATCCTGGATTATCAGCGCATCCGTGCCAAATTCATTAAGGGTGGCAAGTATCTTCACTACCTGTGCCAGTTCGGATTCCTTGACAAGGCAATTCAAGGCGACAAAGACCCTTTTTCCATTGAGATGGGCAAGCTCGGTCAACTTGCCAATCTCCCCTATGGAAAAATTTTTGCCTGCCGCCCTTGCATTCATGTTGGATACGCCCAGATAAACCGCATCGGCCCCGTTTTCGATGGCAGCCCAGAATGCGTCCCTCGTCCCGGCTGGGGCCAAAAGCTCTGGAGGATCCTGGCTGGTCATCCTCATATGTGACCGTCTCCGGCCGTGATGATGGACAATGGAGGCCCTTGACTTTCCTGAAGCCATTGTCATATCTCTTTTAATCCTGGAGCGCCTTTTATTATTGCCCATAAGAAGTTATTCTCTAAACTTTCATGCGGCCCGTACCTTGGTGCCGCACCCCTAATACATGAAGATACAGCCCATAGACCCTGTATTTTCACGGTAAAATCGTTCCGGCCTTTTAGCGTCTAGGCCGGGCTGATACAAAACAGATATAGCCCCAATGCACATCCAATAACAATTGTATCACTGGGGTGAAAAGGATATTTCAATGACCGATACAAATTCAACATTCACGCTTCCACATCCGGGTGCATGGATCTATCTCATGGGAATTTGTGGAACCGGTATGGCCGCACTGGCAGGGCTTTTGAAAGAGAAGGGATACAGGGTTTCAGGCTCGGACAGCGCAGCCTATCCCCCGATGAGCCAGGTCCTAGAGGATCTGGATATCCCGGTACACATTGGTTATTCTACCAGAAATCTGGAGAAATTGCCCGAACCGTTTAAAACCGGTGGACACGCAGTTTCTTCTGCCTATCCGGCCCTGGTAATCATAGGAAACGTGATTCGTGCAGATAATCCAGAGGCCAGGTTCGTGCTCTCGGCTGGTTTGCCGTACATGTCTTTTCCGGAGGCAATTTCCCATTTCTTCCTGGAGGGCAGGGTCCCACTTGTAATCTCAGGAACCCATGGCAAGACTACCACATCCACACTAACGGTATCTGCCCTCAAGGCCTGCGGGCAGGAACCGGGATTCATGATCGGCGGGATATTGCAACAGTTTGGATCTGGATTCCATCTGGGCACACCTCCCTGGTTCGTGCTCGAGGGGGACGAATACGACACGGCCTTCTTTGACAAGGGGCCCAAGTTCCTGCACTACAAACCACATGCCGCCATTATCACCAGTATCGAGTTTGACCATGCAGATATCTTTAAGGATCTAAACGAGATCAAGTCGGCATTTACAAGACTGGTCAACTTGATACCGGAAGACGGATTACTGGTGGCCTGCGGGGATTGGCCAACAGTAAGGGAGGTGACGGCAAGTGCCAGGTGCAGGGTGGTTTTCTACGGCGAAGGGCCGGATAATAGGTGGAGGCTAGAAGATCTGGTGATCGGTCCAGGGACCACCTGCTTCGACGTACACGATGGGAATGGAAATGTGACCAGGGTGTGTCTAGGGATACCTGGGCGTCACAATGCACTAAATGCATTGGCTGCCCTAGCCCTTCTTACGGAGCTTGGGATGGACAAACTGGAGGCTATTGCAGGGCTTGAGGCATGTCCGGGTGTAAAGAGACGGCAGGAGGTAAGGGGTAAAAGGGGTGGTATCACGGTGATTGATGATTTTGCACATCACCCAAGGGCTGTTCGAGAAACCCTATCGGCCCTGAGGGCAACCTATCCCGATGGAAAATTGATAGCCGTATTTGAACCGCGGACCAATACCAGCAGGCGCAGCGTGTTCCAGGGTGTCTATCCAACCTCCTTTGACAGCGCCGACCTGGTATTGGTAAGGGCCGTGCCCGATCCTGACAAGGCACCCGAGGGAGACCGTTTTTCCTCAGAGATGCTCGTTGCAGATCTCAAAAAAAGGGGGATTCCAGCTAAATTTTTCCAGGATGCCGGTCAAATAGTTGAGTATCTTGTCGATGTGGCCAGACATGGTGACACCATCGTCATCCTTTCAAACGGGGATTTCGAAGGACTTCATGAAAGGCTCCTGGCATCACTTCCAGACGATTCACAGTAGGCGCCTTTCTGTATGGAATCAGTGAATCATGCATTTACTGTGTCTTCATATACCTGGGGAGCAAGAAATATGTCCCGTTCTGCTTTATACATGCCATCTGTTTTTTTACCATATAGATAAACAGTAGATTTTTAACACCTTCCACCTTAACCACATAATTCCCGATTACGCAGCTTGTAAGTTTGTCGCTAAGGTCCATAATTCGGGATAATTTACCGTGAAAATACAGGGTTTATGGGCTGTATCTTAATGTATTGGGGATGCGGTACCAAGGTACGGGCCGCATAGAAGTTTTATCTGAAAATGCATTTTTTGATTAGCCATGGACAAAAGGCAGAAGTGCCCAGGTGGGCAGCCCATAGAATACAGGCTGCATGAAAGTTTGGGATGATCGGTTATATTAGACCACTTTTATGAACATCCATGGCCATAGATAGGTAAGGATATTACATGGTATTCGAAGAACTCAAGACCTCCAGGCGCTCTTCTGCCAGGCGAGGTAGGCTGCACACCCTTCATGGAATCATCGAGACGCCTGTATTCATGCCGGTGGGGACCCAGGCAACTGTAAAGTCACTTACCCCGGACGATTTGTTGTCATGCGGGGCCCAGATAATACTAGGTAATACCTATCACCTCTACCTGAGACCAGGGCACAGG
>WFZW01000220.1 GCA_015489365.1 Deltaproteobacteria bacterium
CATCTATATCCACAGCGGCAATGACCTCAACGAACCGTTCTAACCTGCCGGTTTTTTCATTTTTCAGTCTCTTCTTGCCGGTGCTTAGTATGACAGCGTCATGCCCCAACTGGTCCCTGACCATTTCTAAGGCTGAGCTTACATCCTTGGCCCTGAAACGTTTGATGTGCACGTCCTATCCACTCATCCTTTCTCTGTTAGTAGTCCCTCTTTTCTCTGCACTGTCCTCTATCTTATTATGGCGACGGATTCCAGTTTCACATTGCTCGGGATCTCTGAATGGGAGAGAACCGTTACATCTGGGACGAAACGTTCTATTAATTTCCTAAGGTGTCGCCGGATGGCTGGATTTGTCAGTATCACGGCCTGGAAGCCCCTTTGTGTGGCTTCTTCTACACCCTTTTGAATCGCCTGAATAATGCGCTGTGCATTGGCTGGATCCAATGCAAGGAAGCTGCCATGTTCAGTCTGCTGTACGCTATTTCTTAGTTGCTCCTCCAGGCTGGTATCTACGGTAAGGACGGGCAGACTGCCTTCCTCTGTAAGGAATGGTTTGACAATGGCCCTGCCAAGTTTTTGACGCACATACTCGGTCAATATGTCGGGATCCTTGGTAACCGGTGCATAGTCGGCCAATGTCTCGGAGATGGTAAGCAGGTCCCTTATGGATATGCCTTCCCTGACAAGGTTTTGGAGGACCTTTTGAATCAGTCCAAGGGAAAGGGATTCGGTGACCTCCTCCACAGTCTTTGGATGGGTTTTGGCAAGGGCGTTGAGAAGCCGTTGAACCTCTTGCCTTCCAAGGAGTTCATCTGCGTTCTTTTTTATAATCTCTGCTAGATGGGTTGCTATCACCGTAGAGAGATCTACCACGGTGTACCCTGCCAGTTGGGCCTCCTCCCGTTTTTCTGCTGGAATCCATAGTGCAGGAAGGCCAAAGGCTGGCTCGGTGGTGGGGATACCTTCCAACTTTTTCTTGACGTTCCCAGGGTCCATGGCCAGTAGGTGACCCATTAACAGCTCGCCTTTGGCTACATCGATGCCCTTTATTAGGATGGAATATTGACCAGGATTTAACTGGAGATTGTCCCTGACATGTAAGGGAGGCACGATGATGCCCATTTCCTGGGCAAATTGACGGCGAATGGATTTTATGCGTTCCAGGAGATCACCTCCTTGTTCTTCATCCACCAAGGGGATAAGGCCATAGCCTACCTCCAACTCCAGTATGTCCATGGTGAGGAGTTGTTCGACCTCTTCGGATGATCCAGGTTGGGCGGCCTCGGCCTTGCTTTCCTTTGCCTCTTCCGATGCTGCCTGTTCCGATGCCCTTGATTGCTCCCTGTAGGCGATCCATGCCAGGGCTGCCATTCCTGCGGAAAGGATGGAAAAGGGAACGGCAGGCAGCCCAGGCACCATTCCAAAAAAGAAGACCACGCCTGATGTGACACCGAGTGCCTGTGGATGGAGGGCAAATTGTTTTACAAACTCGGAGCCCATACTGGTGCTGGAGGCGGCACGGCTGACCAGGATACCAGCAGCAGTTGAGATGATAAGGGCGGGTATCTGGGAGACAAGGCCATCGCCAATGGTTAGGAGGGTATAGCTTTGGGCAGCAGAGCTTGCCGGCATATCCTGTTGCAATACCCCGATTATGAAACCACCTATTACGTTTATGGCCATTATGATGAGCCCTGCAATGGCCTCTCCACGGACAAATTTGCTAGCACCATCCATGGCCCCATAGAATTCTGATTCCTTGGCCACCTCCTTTCTCCTACGCCTGGCTTCGTTTTCATCTATGAGCCCTGCGTTCAGGTCAGCGTCTATGGCCATTTGTTTGCCCGGCATGGCGTCCAGGGTGAATCGGGCGGCCACCTCTGCGATTCGTCCAGAACCCTTGGTGATAACCACGAAGTTTATGATAACCAGTATGGCGAACACTATGCCGCCCACAACATAATTGCCGCCCACAACAAATTCCCCAAAACCCATTATGATTTTACCGGCAGCATCCGGTCCCTCGTGGCCATGAAGCAGTATGAGCCTGGTCGATGCAATGTTCAGGGAAAGCCTGAACAGGGTGGTGAGCAGAAGCAGGGAAGGGAATATCGGAAAATCAAGGGGCTTTATAACGTATAGGGCCAGTAGGAAGACGAGTAGCGATATGGTTATATTTAATGCCAGGAACAGATCCAGGGCTGGCGATGGTAGTGGCAAGACCATTAGAAGAAGGATGCCTACCACCCCAAGGGATGCAATGAGGTTGTTCCTGTCTATACGTATGCCAGACCACAGGTTTCTTGCTGCTTCGGTGGCCATTTAGTGGATACCTCCCCTCATGTTGGTGTTTTTCCCTTTATTCTTCAGTCGATAGACATAGGCGAGTACCTCTGCCACGGCCTGGTAGAGATTTTCAGTGATGGGTTTTCCAATGTCCACTAGCTTGTAAAGACTTTGGGCAAGGGGCCTATTTTCGATTACAGGGACATTGCTTTGCCTTGCGATCTCACGGATCTTTTCCGCAACCATCCCTGAACCCTTGGCGACTACCATGGGGGCCTCCATCCTTCCTGCTTCATATCTCAGTGCAATAGCCAGACGGGTAGGGTTCGTGATTACCACATCGGCCTTGGGGACCTCTGCCATCATGCGTTTTTGTGCCATCTCCCGCTGTATGCTGCGTATCCTGGATTTCGTATGGGGGTCTCCCTCGGTCTGCTTGAATTCCTCCTTGACCTCCTGCCTTGTCATCCTGAGGTTCTTTTCGAATTCCCATTTCTGAAACAAGAAATCCAGGGTTGCCAGTATCACCATTACCATGCATGTCTTCAGGAACAGGGAAAAGCTTACCCCTCCTATGTATTGGAGTATCTGGGTGGGTCCCTTATCCAGGAGCGGAAGAAGATTCATCGTTTCATTATTTACCGTTTCATAGGCGATCCAGCCCACGATGGTGAGTTTCAAGAGTGATTTCACGAACTCCATCATGGCCTGCAGTGAAAAGAGTCTCTTAAGCCCCTGAAATGGGCTGATCTTGGAGGCCTGCGGTTTTATGGCCTCAAGGGAGAGAAGCCCCCCTATTTGAAGATAGTTTGAAAGTATTGCCACGGCACAGAGGATGATAAAAAGGGGCGCCAGTATCAGGGTAAATTGTTTCGTGGCCAGCATGGCAAGCCCGTCGATGTTGTCGGTGGTGACTTCCATACCAGGGAATCGTTCAAGGTAATAACGCAGGGTCTCCGCTATATGGTGGTAAAAGAACGCACTTCCCCATGACAGGGTAAATAGCCCCGAAAGTAAGACCGCTACCGAGGCAAGTTCCCTGCTCTTGGCCACTTGCCCCTTTTTTCTGGCCTCTTCGCGTCGCTTCGGTGTTGCCTGCTCAGTACGTTCCTGAAAGGATTCTTCCGCCATGGTGTGAGCGCTGTTATTGTCCGGCCATGATCTTCATGGCTACGGGTAATAGCCTGACTCCCTTGTCTAGGTACCTGGCTAGCACCGGCCAGAAAACCTGAAGGGTAAGGCCTGTGAAAAAGAGCCCCAGGGCTATGTTTAGACCAAAACTCACTATCAATAGATTGATCTGGGGGACTGTCTTTGCCAATATCCCAAGGGCTACCTGGGAGAAAAGGAGTATGGCCATCACGGGGGCCATGAGCTTTACTGACAGTATGAACATCTGCCTGCCCATATCCATTACGATACTGAAGAGTGAATGGGACAGGACCAGCCTGCCAGGTGGTAATATGACAAAGCTGTCATATATGGCCCTGAGTATGAATAGATGACCGTTTGCCGCCAGAAAAAGGAGCAACGCAATAAGATATGCAAATTGTGCAATGATTACTGACTGAACACCGGATTGGGGATCCATGATATTTGCGACCGACAGTCCCATCTGTACACCCACCATCTGTCCTGCTGTCTGAAGGCCAGCGAATACGAAACGGATCAGGAGTGCCAGTGTCATGCCGGTAAACAGCTCGGCAACTATTAATAGGGCGAATCCTATCGGATTGTCCGGTAGCTGGGTGGCAGAGAAGGGGGCTACCGGGGTCAGGAGCAGGGCTATGACTAGTACGACCGCAGCCTTCAATTGTATGGGTATGGTCCTACTACTGAATACCGGCATCATGAAAAGCAGACTTGCAACCCTTACCAGAACGAGCGCAAATACCTTGTAATGGCTGATTATTTCCCTAAGAAAGTTCTGGTCATAAGGCATGGATGAGTACCCCTGGGTTACCTGATGAATTGCGGTATCTGCTCGATGAGGCCCCTAGTAAAGTCAAGGAGCTTGTTCATCATCCAGGGAAAGGCAAAGAGAAGGCCCACAAGTACGGCAACTATCTTGGGGACGAAGGTAAGGGTCATTTCCTGGATCTGGGTTACGGCCTGGAAGATACTTACTGCAAGGCCTACAATAAGCCCAAGACCGAGCATGGGTAGGCTTATCAGCAGGGTAAGTTCTATGGCCTGTCTTGCCAGGCCTACTATCATGTCTTGGGTCATGTCTTATCCTCCAGTGAAAAAGCTCTTTACAAGGGAACCCGTCAATATATTCCAGCCATCCACCAGTACAAAAAGAAGGAGTTTGAAGGGTAGGGAGATCAGTATGGGGGGAAGCATCATCATGCCCATTGACAACAAGACACTGGAGACCACCATGTCTATGATGAGGAACGGTATGTAGAGTATGAACCCTATCTCAAAGGCCGTCTTGAGCTCGCTTATCATGAATGAGGGTATCAGAACCAGAGTAGGTATTGCGTTTCTGTCCTTTGGATTGTCGATGTGGGCCATCTTGCAAAAAAGTGCCACATCGCTCTGCCTGGTCTGCCTGAACATGAAATCCCTAAGTGGCATCTCTACATTGTGGAGTGCCTCCTTGAAGGAAATTTCCTCGTTGAGATAGGGTTGGATTCCCTGGCTATTAGCCTTTTGCCATACTGGCTGCATGATGAAAAATGTAAGAAAAAGGGCCAGCCCTATAAGGACCTGGTTTGGAGGCATCTGTTGGGTCCCTATGGCCTGTCTCAAGAATCCAAATACCACGATGAGCCGGGTAAAGGAGGTCATCATCAACAAGATAGCAGGGGCAACGGAAAGGACCGTAAGGACCAGTACTATCTCGAGGGCAGTGGCTACCTTTTCAGGATTGTCGGTGTTGGTAAGCCCTATATTTACACTGGGTACTGTGAGTGCATGGGCGCTTACGGTAAAGAGGACAGATAAAAAGACCACGGCCATTACGGTGATGGAGGCTAGATGGATGTTACCGTGATTTTTCTTCTGTCTAACCACGATCCTTCTCCTTGTCAGGGGTGGCCACTAAATCGTTTTCATCAAGTGAACCAAGAAGTACCATTGCCTGTTCGCAGCTGCCCACTATCAGGATCCTTCCTGGTACCTTGATCAAGCTGATATATCTTTTGGGAAGTATCATCCTTGTGGATAGCACCTGTATCATATCCACGCCTTCACCCTGGATTCCTTTCCCCCACCTGCGAAGCCCATAGAGCATTGCCAGTATCAGTCCAATGATCATGGCAAGTGCACCTATGGTCCTTATGATTAATCCCGTAGCCTCCATGACTTCCTATCCCAGGGATCGTACCCTGTCCGCTGGGCTGATGATTTCGGTGAGCTTTACCCCAAATTTTTCGTTTACGACTACTACCTCTCCCTTTGCCATCAATTTCTGGTTCACGTATATCTCGGCTGGTTCTCCTGCCATTTTATTGAGCTCAACCACAGCACCCTGGCCCAGCTTTAGGAGGTCCTTTATCTGCATGGATGATCTACCGAGCTCTACCGATACCTCCAGGGGTAGTTCCAGGATGAAGTCAAGGTTTGGTTTTGAACCTGTCTCATCAGTTACAGGGGAAGCGGTCTTACTGAACTCGGCAAAATCAGGTGCCCTTGCCACCTCCTGTTCCTTTTTCGCTGGCTTGTCCTCGGTAGTCCCCTGCTTTATTGCCTTTGCCGCTGCGGCATCGCCACCCTCGGCGGCTTCCTTGAATGCATCGGCCCAGTCCACATCGTCGTCAGGCTTGTTCTCGTCTTCCTTCTTTTCTGATGGGGCAGCGGTGGATGTTTCATTATCCTTTGACTCCCCCAATATATCATCCAGTTCATCCTGGCTTATGGGTTGATCGGTTGAGGATGCAGCAGCTTCTGCCTTATCATCAGTGGTCCCGGCCTCGCCTGTATCCATGCCTTCACCACCTTCTTCCAGCAATTTGTCTAATTCTTCCTGACTCAGCATGTCTTTTCTCTCCTGGTGATTAGGAGCGATGCGCCCTTTCTATATGATTTTGATTTGCCGTAACAATCTATCTTGCCCTTGGGCCATATGTTCATGTCCATGCCACTAGTCCTCCGACAAAATAGGGGTCTCGATCTTTATCGCCCTTTGTCCCCTGGATATACCTGGATATCCGGCAAATTTGGGTTGTCCCTGGATGATTACCTCCAGCATATCGTCGATTCTGGTGTCGAGTTGGATAATGTCTCCAATTTCAAGATCAAGGAGTGCAGAGCCCCTTACCTCGGCCTTACCCAGGGGAACCCTTATCTCCAGGGGGGTTTCCTTTAGGTTGTGGATAAGCCTGTTAAGCCATACGGGATCATCGGCCTCATCTGCCTGGAAGGAGGATTGAAGCTTGGCCTTGATGGGTTGGATGAGACTTACAGGTATACAAAGATAGATGACACCGCTCATCTCCTCTATGTCCAATTGAAACTTGGATATTATCACCGCATCTTCATCCTGGGCGATCTTGGCGAACTGGGGGTTGATCTCGCTTCTTATGTAATTGATCTTAACCGGATTGATCGGTTGCCAGGATCTTTCAAGATCCTTTAACAGGGAGTTGACTATTCGCTTTATCAGTCGTTGCTCGATCGATGTAAATTCCCTTCCCTCTATCCGGCTTTGGCCGATTGAGGAGGAACCCAGAAATATCTCCACGATACAAAAGACCAGTTGGGAGTCCATTACCATCATGAAATGTCCCCTGAAGGGGTCCATTTTGAGTATGTGCAGGCTGCTGGGTACGGGTACCCTCCTTAGAAATTCCTTAAAGCTGATGACCTCTATTGGGACTATGGAGCTGTCGACCATTACCCGCAGGATCGAGGAAAGTGTAGTCCTAAGGCCCCTGTTGAAATGGTCATTGATGGCAGCAAATGCCGGGAACTTTACCCTGCTCATCCGGACGGCATTGGTAAAGTCGTATGGTATGACCTCTCCTTCTTCCTGGGCTGACGGTTCGTTTTCCGTCTTCGATTCAGAAACCTCGTCAAGTCCCCCCAACAAGGCGTCTATTTCATCTTGGCTAAGTACCTGGGTCATACGTTTTCCTTAAAACTGTGCTTGGGGCATGGATCATCTGGGCTATTGAACTACAAATTGACTGAAATAGACATTTCGTAGCCTGTTGCCGCCTAGAATACGGCTTACCCTCGCAATGATTTCATCCCTCAGGCGAACCTTGCCTTCGATAGATATAACGTCTTCAATGGTCTGGCTGCTGAGCAACATCAATATGTCGTTCCTGATTCTGGGCATGAGCTTCTGGGCAACCTCCTTGGCATCGTCGTTCGATAGCTCGAGTACGAGGCTGGCCTTAAGGAAATGTCTTGCC
>WFZW01000221.1 GCA_015489365.1 Deltaproteobacteria bacterium
GTAGGTGGTCCACAGGATCTTCCCAGTGGTGCCATCATATATACGCATTAGGACCGTAATATCCGGATTGACACTTCTAGCACCCTTATGCTCTTGCATTAACAGGACTGTTCCCCCTATAACTAACTGGGCATTCAACCGATTAGATATGACCCTGAGCTGTTCGAGCGTTAACTGTTGGTTTGGATATACCATCAGCTGCTGATACAGATTGCGGACATCCCCCTCCTGGGCAACCTGAAAATGACCAAAGGATACCAACTCGGCTGAAAAGATCTTGTAAAATATCTCACCACCCTGGGGATAATTGGCCTGATTTATTATTGGCAGAACCGCTACCCTGCAGGCCGCCTTTTCCGGTAACGGCGCAAGCCTATGGAATACCGGCGTATGGACTCCGCAACCAGTCAGCAAAAACATCAACAGGCACATCATATATCGGCATAGATGGAACAACCCTAAAACTCCTCTATCCAGGCACTGCCCTCTTCGTTTTCCTCGTTGTTACTCTTGTTCCTAGGTAAGAGGCCCAATAGATTCCCTATATGTTTCTTCGTCCGGTTGCCAAGTATGTCCTTGACCATCAGCAGACATTCCAATCTGGGATTCTTGGTCTTATTTCCCTTTAACGGGATATCAATCGTAGCAGGAAGATTTGAACCTTCTGCTTCCTTCACAAGTCTTCCATCTTCAGAAAGGATCTTGACCCACCAAAAACCTGTGGGGACCTCACCCTTGTTCCCCAAATCGATACGCAGGATTCCTTTACGCTCCTCTACGTTTAGAGTGACGTTCGGGGGAGCATGCCTTACCAGTACGTACCTCTTGACAACGGATACATTCCCAGCCCTATCCCAGGCCTTCAAGACCACGGTGTACTTGCCGTCAGGTGCCTTGCTACCATCCTCCTGATACCCATACCATCTCAGACGCCTGGGGAGTTGGCCAGTGCCATCATGTCTTAAAACGATCTGCCTCGATGCGTTCAAGAATGACAATTGCCACCGGCTTACGGGTTCTGGTTCGATAAGTCTTGGTACAATGGTCAGCTCGCGACTGAAGGCCGGTAGGCCATCGATATGATGCCCTATCAGGTCCATTGTAAAATCAGGCGGCTTACTATCCACATAATAGGAACCAAGGAGGGCTGTTTCCTGACGTCCAGAAGGCAGATGGAGAACCAGGGCTACAGGATACCTGCCATCGGCCTTTTGTGCTGGCCAGGATACCGTAAAATAGGACTGTCCTTCCGATATATTGAAGGGGCATATTCGCTCACCAGCCTTCAGATAGGCCCTTGGAAGCCCTTCTACTTCTCCTGCCCAGTGCAACTTGAGGCTGCAACGCACCGTTTCCCCTGGACGCACATATTTTGGGCGCAAAACCACGGTCTCGACGTCGATCATGTGCTGCCAGGTGGCATAGGCACCTATATTCGTAGGCCAAGAGGCCAAAAGCCTTTTGAACAGATCACCAAAGAGATCCTTAACATCCACCGGTTCGGCAATGCCCAACGGAATATGAATATCAAGGGCGGATAGATCCCCTGTCGATGTCCAGATGGTTTGGGCATCGCTGGTACGAATCAATTCAAGGGTCAATCCCAGGGATGCGGGACGGCGATCCCTGATCTGACATACTGTTCCCAGTACAATGAGATCGACACCAAGTTCATCCTTGGCCCGGGCTATTTGATAGGTGGTAAGCATCCCCAGGGAACGTATTCGGTGGCGAGCCATAAAGGAAATGACCGCTTGACGGGAAACGACAACCGCCCCCCTGTCCTTGATTTCCTTGATCAGGTAGTCGGTCAAGGGGAAATTCACTCCGTTTGATCCCCTGCTAAGGTCTAGAAGGGGGAAAACAGCCGTTGTCAATGAATATGCAGGAACGGCCCAGATCATTATCGCCAGGATCAAGGCACCAAGGATACAGATACCTTCGCCTTTGCACCTGACGATTTGATGCGCTTGCAAGGCCGGTATCTGTTGCAAGCGCGACATATCAATCCTTTTTCTCGCCGCCTGCCACAGAGGCACCGCGCTTAACCGGAATAGTGGAAAGCATATCATGGACAAGGGCAAGGGAAACCTCGAAGGTATCCTGCGGGGCCAAGCCAAACAATCTATCCCATAGGGAATAACCACTTCGGTGACCACTGGCCCGCCACAACACCAGTGCAGCCTTACTGTCCACCAGGCGCAACGTCAGGGATACCTCTGGATATACAGAAGCACCCTTGCGGCTTTCTCCCATCTGATCTACAGCACCCAACAAAAACGCCTGGACATTGAGCCTTTGCCCAAGCCTTTTCAATATGGGCGTATCGATAGAGGTACCTGGTTCGACCGCAAGTTCCCTTAAGGCACTATCCACAATCCCCTTGTCCACCACATCAAATAGCCTCATAGCAAGGATCTGGGTGGTAATTATGTCTCTTATACGTTCGGCAGCGAAATCATTTTTTGTATGGTTTTCAAGGGGCAGGACCGCGATCCTATTGATATAACTGAGATCAACCTCCTGCCTAAGAAATGTCTTCGTAATGGTTTTGGCACCACAGCCGCAAATAGAAAGAACCATGACGGCTGCTGCCAATAACATAGATACACCTTTGAGCCTGGCTAAAATCTTGCTGAAAGATACGTGAGTATGTTCCATTTTTGGCCTTCTTCCGTTTCTTGATAGTTAGCATTTGTCTGAAGTGTAAAGTAGTGACTTATATCCCAACTCCAGTTGACACTATAGGTTCTGATCGTCTCCTTTGACTTGTTATAGTTAAAACCCAGTATCACCTGTGTCTTACGGGTTCTTACTACCGAGACATTAGTGTTTATCAAAAAGACATGCTGATGGGATTGGTTACCAAAGCCCTGGGAGGCATTAGCCAAAATAGAGAGGAGATCAGAGGGACGCCAGTTTATGTTTATGGTGGATTTACCCCCATCTTCATCTTCCTTTCCCCGGATCATATTGTATTCATTTGTAAGATCCACTATCAAGCTGCTGCGCAGACGGGCGATTATCACCCACCTTGCCCCATAATTATTAGTGGTTTCACCGCCTTGTTCGTTTCTATTATTAGTATAATTAATCTCAAGATTGGATATCAAATCGGGATATAGTACGGCGGATGTAAAAAAATTGACATTGTGACTTGTGGTGAGTCGCTGTCCATCCTCATAATTTTCATTTCTTGTTATGCCAAGGCTGATGTCTAAAGATGATAATGGAGCAGAAACGATGGTCACGGCATAGGACCTGGAATCGGTATCCGGGATATCACTGTTT
>WFZW01000222.1 GCA_015489365.1 Deltaproteobacteria bacterium
CGGATATGGTACGAACTGTGAAAGGGAAATGGCCCATGCCTGCATCAAGGCAGGGGCCGATGTCGCGGATATCGTGCATCTTAGTGATATACTCGATGGCAGTGTGAAATTGAGTGATTATCATTTTCTTAACCTGCCAGGGGGATTCCTGGATGGAGATAACCTTGGCGCAGCCCAGGCAGCGGCGCATAGGTTTCGTTATGCAACCGTGAAGGAAACCGGGGCCCGCTTGATCGATGAATTGTTGGATTTTGTAAGACAGGGAGGGCTGGTACTGGGCATCTGTAACGGATTTCAGCTCATGGTTAAGGCCGGCCTCTTGCCAGGTTTTGACAATGCCTATGAAACCAGGCAAGTAAGTCTCACATATAATGATTCGGGACGCTTTGAGGACAGGTGGGTGACATGCAAGGTTTCCTCAGCATCTCCGTGCATATTCACTAAGGGAATCGAAACCATAGAACTGCCTGTGCGTCATGGAGAGGGAAAGTTTGTGACCATTGATGATTCTGTAAGGGAAAGGCTGGTCAAGGAAGGGTTGATAGCAATTCAGTACGTTTTACCAAAGACCGGTGAACCCACCATGGACTATCCCTACAATCCCAATGGCTCAGAGCTTGCTATAGCCGGGATATGTGACCCTAGCGGTAGGCTCATGGGTATGATGCCTCACCCCGAGGCCTTTCATCATAGGACCAACCATCCTAGGTGGACTAGGATGGATCTGCCTGAAGAGGGCGCCGGGCTTCAGTTTTTCAGGAACGCAGTGGCATATATAAGGGAGAATCTATCCTGATCCAGGGTGCATCATCCATGGGCCGGTCAAATAAGTCATTGCCTAATTCCAGGAATAATATGGATAACGATATCACCCGTAACATCGTGTTTACGCTCATGTATCTCAGGCGCTTTCTCCTGGAAACAGCGATTGCCTTCCTGGTGACCACGGGGCTCCTCTATTGGTTTTCCCCGGATATCTTGGCGTTTTTACAGGCCTATCTCAATCAAAAGCTTGCCTTTTTTGGTGTGATGGAGCCTATCTTGGCATTGCTCAAACTCGCCAGTGTTGGGGCGTTGTTACTTCTTGCACCATGGATCCTGTGGAGGGTGGCTCAGGCCCTGGAGGCGGTTCTAGGCATTTCCAGGCGTTTTGCCATGATATTCGTATTTACTGGTTTGATGCTCTTTTATGTCGGTGCAGCCTTTTGTCTCTTTGTAACCCTACCCTTTGGGATCGATTTTTTGCTAGGTTATCAATCTGCCCAGATAAGGCCTGTGATATCAATAGGAAAATTCATTAATTTCGTTGGATTTTTCCTTCTAGGATTTGGCCTCATTTTTGAATTACCATTATTCATGACTTTAACTTGTAAGGTAGGGCTGTGTGGATACAGGGTTTTTGCCAAGTACCGCCGCTATGCCATCTTAATTATCGCAATAGTTGCCGCAGTCTTGACCCCCACCCCTGATGTGGTAAACATGTCTCTTATGGCCCTTCCCCTTTATTTACTCTATGAAGCAGGTATATTGATTGCCAGGTTTACCAGCCCATCATCATCGCACCTTGACAATATCTGACTAATCTTTATATTAAAAAATTCTAAATTGTGTCCATCCATCAACCCTGTTGGGGGGATTCCTGCTTAAAATTGCTGGACCTTTATCCGGCCTGCCAGTATCTATTCGTATAGAGAATCATAGTTTCTGGGCATTTGGCAGGGGGGTGTTCCCCTAAAAGGAAAAAGAATGCTATGTTTCCGGGTCGATCAGGATGCATAAAGGTAAATAAATACAGGTGCCTGGCCATGCTGTGACAATGGGATCGGCTGCCATATAGTGATCCCTGGGATACTGGTCAGGCAGATAGGGCCCCGTGCTTTGTATATAGTATTTTAAAGCCGTAATATCGTAGGTAAGACCTATGGCCCTGTTCAATCATGAGGAATGAATAAGACCAATATTGGTAAGAAGATACATGTCTCTGCGGCAGACATCCCTGACGAGGGGCTGAATTTATCGTTTGAGAATCTAGAAAGGGTCCTGATCGACATGGAAGGGTGTAGATCCTTGGGCCCTGTATCTGGCCAGCTTTCATTCAGAAAAGTGGGCAATAAAATACATCTCCATGGAAGGGTTGTTGCCAGGGTAGGCCTTTGCTGTGACCGCTGTCTCGAAGAGTACACCCAGGATATATCCACCTCCTTTTTCTATCTTCTGTGTCCCAGGCCTGATTTCAACCGAGAGATACCAAAAGAAATGGCATTGGAGAGTGAAGATATGGAGGTTTATTGGTATGAGGATGGGGAAATTCACTGCGAGGATATCTTCAGGGAGCAAATTCTACTTGAATTGCCCTTCCGTAATCTTTGTAGCGAAGTGTGTAAGGGCCTATGCCCTGGTTGTGGTGTAAATTTGAACAAGCAGGGATGTGTCTGTAAACAGGATGTGCCCGACGGTCCATTTGCTGTCTTGAGAAATCTACGGATTTCAGGTAGCTGATATGTTGTTTTGGATGATTCTAAGGCCCCTTTATATGAAAATGCATCTTTTGTTAGCCATAGGCACACAAGGATATCCATGAACAAAGGTGCAGGCCGCGTACAAGTTTGAAAAAAGTTATAAAAAATTCAATTACTCAGAGGAGAAATTAAAAAAATGGCTGTACCAAAGAGAAAAGTTTCAAGATCCCGCCGGGGAAACAGACGATCACACGATGCACTCAGGGCACCAGGCCTTTCAACATGTCCCCAATGCGCCGAGCCCAAACCACCTCATAGGATATGCCCCCATTGTAATACCTATAAGGGTAAGACATTTACTGAGAAGGAAGAGATAGAGCCATAATGTATGTAGCAGTAGACGCCATGGGCGGTGACCGGGGCGCGGCCATTGCGGTAAAAGGGGCAATTGCCGCGGCGAGGAACAGTGGCGTTGAAATCGCATTGGTAGGTCATGAAGAGCTTCTGTCCAGTGAGATAAAAAAACTGGGTGGCAAGGGACTGCCAATCAAGGTATATCCGGCGAGCCAGATCGTTGGGATGAGCGAATCGCCGGCCGAGAGCATCAGGAAGAAAAAGGATTCTTCGATCAGGGTCGCCTTTGAACTGGTAAAGAGGGGGGAGGCCGAAGCCGTTGTGAGTGCAGGCAACTCCGGTGCTACCTTGGCGACCGCCATGATAGTTCTAGGAAGGATCAAAGGGGTTAGACCTGCCATCGCCACCTTGATACCCACATTGAAGGAACCTGCTGTACTGATAGACGTAGGTGCCAATGTGGACTGTAAACCACATCATCTCTTGCAATTTGGCATAATGGGCTCCATCTTCTCGAAGGAGTTTCTTGGCAGGCAAAATCCACGGGTAGGGCTGTTGAGTATAGGTGAGGAAGACACTAAGGGTAATCAGCAGGTGAAGAAGGCCTATGATCTGCTCACGGCCAGTGATATAAATTTCGTCGGAAATGTAGAAGGCCGGGATGTGTTCAAGGGTGATGTAGACATAATCGTCTGCGATGGCTTTGTCGGAAATATCTGCCTCAAGTTGAGCGAGGGGCTTGCAGAGGCCGTCATAACCATGCTTAAAACCGAGATAGAGGGTAATTTGGTCGCAAGCATGGGTTATACCTTGGCCAGATCCGCCTTCAAGAGATTCAAAAAGAGGGTTGATTATTCAGAATATGGTGGTGCCCCCCTTCTGGGAATAAAGGGCATAGCAATAATCTGCCATGGCCGCTCAGGTCCCAAGGCTATGAAGAATGCCATAGAGGCTGCTCATCGTTTGGCATCCCTCAAGATCGCTACGACGTTAGCTGATTCCATTTCAAAAAGAAGCGATATCCTTAAGATCGCCTGAGTTTCCAATAACAAATGCCAATTAAGACCATCATAATCGGTACGGGTTCCCATGTACCCAGTCAGGTCGTCACCAACAAAGACCTGGAGGCTAAGGTTGATACCACGGATCAGTGGATTCGCACGCGTACCGGTATTGTGCAAAGGCATATTGCCAGTGACCAAGAACCCAACTCCTTTCTTGCTACTCAGGCCTCCAGGAAGGCGCTCGATATGGCAGGGGTAGAGCCGGAAGAATTGGATCTGATCATTGTCGGCACGCTT
The DNA here is from genome assembly GCA_015489365.1 of Deltaproteobacteria bacterium. GTDB lineage: Bacteria > Desulfobacterota > Dissulfuribacteria > Dissulfuribacterales > QOAL01 > S143-34. The sequence goes on from WFZW01000222.1 coordinate 4,115, forward strand.
ACGCCAGATATGCCCATGCCTTCAGTGGCCTGCCTGGTACAGAAGGAATTGGGGGCCATACATGCCGGGGCCTTTGATCTTTCTGCGACCTGCTCTGGATTTTTGTATAGCCTTTCGGTTGCAGACAAGTTCGTCCGCACGGATCCTGATTCCAAGATACTGGTTGTGGGTAGTGAGGTGCTATCCAGGAGGACCAACTGGGAAGACAGGAGTACCTGCATCCTGTTTGGCGATGGTGCCGGGGCAGCAGTAGTGACCGGTACCAGCGAGGACAGGGGCATAGAGTCCACGCACCTGCATGCCGACGGGTCGCTCTGGGAGCTCTTGGCCATCCGCGGGCTAGGTACTGCCCATCCGGTAAATCAGGAGCTCCTGGACAAGGGATGGCAATATATCCAGATGCAGGGGCGCGAGGTATTCAAGCATGCTGTCCGTGCGCTGGAGGCGGTAACCGGGGAGGCGCTGGAGGCCAACGGATGGAACGGGCACGACGTGGATCTGCTCATTTCTCATCAGGCAAACATGAGGATACTTGATTTCTTGAGGGAAAGACTGGGGCTTGACCGGGAGAAAGTCTTTATCAATATCCACAAGTATGGTAATACCTCAGCGGCCAGTGTGCCTATTGCCCTGGATGAAGCAAACCGTTCCGGACGGCTCAAGCCTGGGATGAAGATTCTCATGGTTTCTTTCGGCGGTGGGTTTACCTGGGGCTCGGTAGCCATGCGCTGGTAATACA
>WFZW01000223.1 GCA_015489365.1 Deltaproteobacteria bacterium
GATAAACGATCTTGCCAACACCATTGCCTCGGCAGCCGAAGAGCAGACTGCCACGGTTTCCGAGATCAGCATGAACATGGAGGATGCATCCCAAGAAGTAAAGGGGGTACGGGCCAAGACAAAGGAGACGTCTGAGCTGGCCCACTCGGTGGCCAACATAGCAGAAAAGACATCACGCTCTGCTCAAGACCTATCACTTCTGGCCAAAAACCTCCAGGGACTGACAAACAACTTCAAGACCAGCTAATCAGTCCATCCTGTAGCAGCAGGCCAAGAGCCAAAAAAGGGCGGGATAATCCCGCCCATCATTCATAGTTATAAGAGGCATTGTTATACCTTACTTATATGATTTTCCGGCAAGCACCTAATGCTCAGTTGGACTTCCAAAGGCCATACACCTTTTTCTTTTCGCCTCGGGACATCCTACAATCTCGTGACATGAGGTAAACATCAGTATCCTCTTTACGCTGGCAATGCTTATGCCGTGGTCATGAATCATATTGCGGAGGCAGGCTATCCACTGGATATCATTAATGGAAAAATAGCGTCTGCCTGCCCTTGTAAACGGCTTTATCAGCCCCTCCTTTTCGTAGATCTTGAGGGTCCTAGGATGGACCTCCAGGATATTTGCCGCTGTCCCTATGGAAAATATAGGTTTTTCCGGATCGATACCGTCAAAGCCTGTTATATTCTCTGAGGGATAGGAAGCCGGAAGTGCCATCGGGTCGAATTTAGATCTGCTGATCTTTTCCTTGTGTATTTCCATGACGTCCCCCATCTTTTTATATCCTTGATCCTGGAGACAGGCCCTTTGTTTTATTCTAGGGTCCGTCTCCATTTATCCTGATAGTTGGCAGGGTCAGTGGTCTTGTTCGAGCAGCTATTATTCATGCCAGTTAGGACCGAACACCCTTCCAAAGATCCTTTCCCCAAGCAGGAAGCCTGCAACCGTGAGGGAGATTCCTCCAAGGACTACCATGAGTTCCCCAGCGGAAGGTACATATCCCAGATAGCTCGGCAGATGGTCCCATCCATAGAAAACCGGTACTTGCTGCCCTCCTACGACCAGGTCGTATCTTTGGAAAAAGGCGCCTACCAGGCTCATGAGTGCGGCTGCAGAAAGGGCTGACATATTTTTCATCTGGGTACCTACCAGAAGGAACAACGGGAGAACCAGGCCTAGAATTATCTCGAACACCCAGAAATTAATGGACATTGGACCTGCCAACAGATTCATGGCAGCCATCCTGGCCATATCCGTACCACCTGTAAAGAATGAAACGAACCGCCATATGGTAGCAACGATCAACAAGAATATGGTGAGCGCCAATATCTTCCCTGCACTCCTTACACCTTTGGCAGAACCTTCATCCAGGCTACGGCCGCGCATCCTGGCAGAGATATTGGTGAACAGAATGATGGCAGCCGCACCGCTCATAAAGGCCGAGCAGAGGAAATATACCGGCAACTGCGCTCCATACCAGAACGGACGGGCCGACAGGGTGGCAAAAACCGCTCCTAGGTTGGTATTGGCTCCAACCTCTGCCAGGGCACCAAGGACACCAATGGCCAGGGCTGCGGACCAATGCCTTGTAAGAATTGCATAGAATTCAAGGAGCATACAGCCCACTGCCAATCCATATAGGGTCCCCATCCACCATATGTTGGAGGTTAGATTAGGGGATATAACGTTATATAGTAGCATCCTCCACGGACTTTCCAGTTCAAGCCCTATTATGGAAAACGCTGAAAATATTGTAATGATGGATAGGTATACCGCACGGTTGCCCAGTGGGGCCAGAGGGGTTCCGCCAAAGGCATGCCCGATTGCCGCAAGAAGTACCAGCCCTGTGGAGGTGATGGCAAAGAAGGCATAGGTAGAAATCAACACCCCCCAGGGTACCATCCTCGTGATCCCATATACATGCTGGTGGCCTGCAAAGAAGGCATAGACCCCTACTCCTAGGCCTAACACCGTAAGCAGGATCGCCGTAGCGGTTGCCATATTTATATTGGATTTTACTACTGCCGGATCGGAAAATACGGAAACTGATATATTGCTAGCCATTTTCTTATCCTCCCTAAGCAAAAGGTTGATCTATTCTTGCCTGCAAATACGAACCATTCAGGGACAAGATCTACGCCTCTGCCGGTTCGTCTGTATCCACCTTTGAAGCAAGTGAAAAGACTGCAAAGAGGGCCGGTACGGCTGCAAATGGCCCCATGGCCAAAAACAGCAGGAACGATATCGAAAACCATATGGCCTCGCTCAACTTAGAGGCCTCGGCACTCTCCTTGGCAGCCTTCTTAGTGAATCTATTGGTGGGCCTATTTATATTTATTTTTTCAGCTAAAAGGGTCAGGGCACTCATTTTTTCCTCCTTTCATGCCCCTAAGGGCATTGGTCAGCCTGAATCCAGGCGTCTTGCAGGTCGGCAAATCTTCTTCGAGCCGCCACTCGAATAAATCGTCTTATTGGTTTGGGGTTCCTCAGGCTTGAGTGGAAGGCCGCCACCTTCCATTCAGATTTATTTTTTGGAACGCCCATGTGCCTCTCTCACCTCCTTATATTGTTTTTTCTCGTCCGTTTCGTGTCTGTGTCCTTTTGAAAAGGGTAAAGAGCAACAAGCATGCCAGGCTTCGAAAAATGGGCTAAAAATAAGCCTATTTTTTAAAAAAATTATTTAATTTCAAGATGTTATAACTGCCACAATAAAAGTGTAGGTTCATTTTTTATACAAATTTTCTTTAACATATTTCTAAATAGGGCGCATTTTTAGCCCATATCTTTTCTCTGTAGGGCGCATTTTTAGCCCTAAGCTTTAAGTTCAAGCCCCTGGATGATTTTTTATATTATTTTAACTAGTTATAACAATATTAATTCCTGCTGCATGGACCAAGCCACTATATCTCAAACCACTCTTTACGAAAACTTCCAAATAATTCAAGATAGATACTACATAAAGGGCTTATTTTGCGCCATAGCCCTGAAAAAGGGCGCAATCGTATCCCCTTACTTTTTATTGCTGTTATTTCAAGTAATTGCAAACAAGTATTCCAGTTGGCCGGGGAAACTTTCCTGAAAAAGGAATATTAAATGATCAAAAATGTGTTTTTTTAAATCCTTTTTTCTTGACAATTAAAATTTCCCATGATATGGAAAATCCAAAAGCCGAGGCAAAAGGTCCCCGCCAGGACCCCATGGCCAAGGCATCTACCAAGGAAATCTTCACGAAAGGAGGGCACCGCCATGCCAGTCAGCGTAGATCCCGGATGACAAGGGTCATCACCTCTTATGAACGTTCCAGTTCAATACTACAAATAGATTTTCGAAACTTAGGGAGTTACAAAAAATGAAAGGTGTAATTTTTCTCGTCCTGTGGTTTACCTTTGCTGCTCTTCATACCTTTTTCGACCTGAAGGTACGCCCTTATATCCGTGAAAAGAAGGATGAATGGGGACAACAAATCGATTAAAGGTCATAACGACCAAACGATCAGACCTTTTTAGACGTTAACCTCAGGGAAAAGGAGTTTGTGTCCAATGATTGAACAGAAAGTAGCTTCGTTAACGGCTGACCGTACATTAACCGTTACCTCGAGCAAACCTTATAATCTGATGGTAGCCCTGTTTGGCCTTTTAGGCGCCGTGGGAATAGCCTTTGGCCTTCATGCATTCATAGCAGGCCACGAGCAGACATATGCAGTCACCAGGGAGATACCCTGGGGGTTGCTGATTGCTACCTATGTCTTCTTCGTGGTCACATCCACGGGTCTTTGCCTTATCTCCTCCATAGGGCATGTATTTGGCGTAAAGGCCCTTCAGCCAATAGCCAAAAGATCGGTATTCCTGGCAATCGCCACAATAATCAGCGGATTCATGGTCATTAGTTTCGAGATCGAAAATCCCTGGCGCATGGCCATCTACAATGTCATATCACCCAACTTGACCTCTAACATCTGGTGGATGGGCACCCTCTACGGGGCCTACCTTTTCTTCATGGTGACAGAGTTTGCCCTGCTGCAAACAGGCAGGCACAAGGCCGCTGGCCTCCTTGGCCTAATGGGTGTAATAGCCGGGGTCGCGGCCCACAGCAACCTGGGAGCCGTATTCGGGCTTCTCAATGGAAGGGAATTCTGGCACGGCCCATATATGCCTATCTATTTTATAACTTCTGCAATGATGTCAGGATGTGCAGCAGTACTCTTCTTCACTTGGCTGGCCTACAGGATTAATGGATGGGAAATGAGCCCATCGATGCAGAGGGCACTTTCGGCCACTGCCAAGCTGGGGGCACTTTTGATGGCTATTATCATGTTCTTTACTACCTGGAAGGTTCTGTCCGGTATAGCTGGGAAACCCCCGGGAAAATACGAGGCCATGTTGGCGATAATAAAAGGCAGCTATGCCTTCAATTTCTGGGGTGCTGAGGTCCTCATGGGCATGGTCATTCCCTTCATTATCATCCTGACCGTGAAGGCAAAGAACATGAAGGCCCTGTTCATCGCAGGCGCGCTTTCCATGGTTGGTATCTTCTTCATGCGCTATGACCTGGTAGTGGTTGGGCAGATAGTACCCCATTTCCACGAAATGGCGCTCAAGGGCATACCGCAATATTTCAGCTACTTTCCTTCTTTTCATGAAATAATGATCACTCTTGGGGGATTCAGCTTCTGTGCCATGGCCTTTCTTATAGGTGAAAAACTGTTCCAAGGCCATGTTTCAGAGATCCATTAACAGGGACGGTCAGGAGAAGAAAGATGGTGAGTAAATATGCATCTTGCCACGGATACCAATTGGAAAAAGGGGGCATGGACGATCCAACCCTCAGCCTGGGTCACCTGGTCTCCCTGCTCGATATATCCCCCCAAACCATTCGGACCTATGAAAGGGAGGGCCTGGTCAAACCAGGCCTCTCCCGGGGAGGAAAACGCTATTCACAGAACCACGCAACCTGGATATCCTGCCTTCAGTTTATTATTAACGAGCAGGGGCTGGGGATACCTGGAACTAAGCGGCTTCTGGACCTGGTACCATGTTGGGAAATCGCTGGTTGCAAGCCCAGTGTCAGGGATAACTGTAAGGCAAAAACCAGCCCTGCAAGTCCGCAATTCAAATTCAAAACCAGGTGGTTCAGGCATAAGGCCCATGAAATAGACACCGACACAGATGATCGATACGTCATCGAGGAAAACTGTCAGTTACCCCAATAAGTCGTAGTGTAGCTTGGTGGCAATTCCCCCTTCCTCATCCCGGGGGTCCCGGGTTTTCTACTAGGCAGTGCCTGTCCAGAAATGGAGCCATTTCTGGACAGGCACTAGTGTCCAACCCTCAATTGCTGAAATACCATAAAGACCGCACAGCAATTTTTATTCGAAAACGCATCCCTTGTTAGCCATGGACATGCATGGACAAAGGGATACGTTACAGTAGCTGCAATATTTCAAGAACACAAAAGGCGCAAAATGCGCCTATATTTTTCTCAATCCTCAAAATTAAAATCCCGAATAGACTAGAAAGAATCACCGCCTTCCTACCGTAACAATGCCCTTTCCAGGCCATCTTGCAACCCTAGCAGGCGATTATCCTGGAGCAACAATCGCCTAGGATTAGACCTCATGGCTTATATTGCGCCATTAATCTTTCAAAATGAGCGCATTTTGCTCCCATTTCTGCCACCATATTTAACCCTGCCCCTC
>WFZW01000224.1 GCA_015489365.1 Deltaproteobacteria bacterium
ATGTCTCTTCGCTATCCTGGATTGCTTCGGATTCATCCCCGTGCCATTCAAGTGGACCATAGTAGTACCCTTGGGTCATTCCATTGACAAGCAGAAGTTCATCTAACAGGTGAAATGGACCATTTGCCGGGTGATACGAGGGGGTTTTCTCCTGATAGATCCTGTCCTCAGCACCATGGAGCCTGACCAGCTTGTCCCGGTCCCTCCAGTCCAGGATACCATCAGTAATGGTATCGGCATCCTCCAGCCTGTCCTCGCCAAGAATAGACCTTATTACCCTTCTGATTTCCTCTTCTGGTGCCTTGTTCAAGTCGACTTTTCCATTCTCATCCTCCAGGCGAAGGGTGATCCGGCGTCCTGCGAATTTCATTTTGTACAAGGAGCCGTCTGTTACGAGGAGGCCTTGATCCCAGGCCTCCTCCGGTGCCATGTTGGCTGGTGCAAGCCGTAAGGCCGAAAATCTCAGGAGTGACCTTGTCATTTCCAGGCCCTGTATGTCATCCCAGGCATTTTGTCCAAGATTCCTGCGTATCCGTGCCTCTATGGCGAAAAAACCACCTATAATAGTAAGTATGGCAAGCACCCATAGTACCAGGATGAGCACGGTCCCTGTCTGACCGTAAGGCACATGTGAGCCCGGCCCCTCACGCGTCTTCCCAGACCATGGAGCACGAAATACCTCAGGAAACGGATACATGAAAGATACGCCTTGAAGTCATGCTTCGTCCTGAATCCACATCCTTAAAAACAAGTGTCAAGGCCACCGTACTTGGTGGCGCGCTGCGCCGTTCCCACTGCCTGGGCCAAGCACTGGGGTCTGTATCCCCTGCGTGACCCTGATAGGAAAACGAGACATCCTTTAAGCCTGGAATTATAGATATATCCCATCCTTCTTCTAGCAGGCCCGCTTTTCCTTCCTCTGTAATATCATCCGGTAGCCTTGCCTTCAGGTCATCCTTGGTAGTTACGATTCTTTGTGCATATATCAACTCCCCACTGTCAGGATTAAAGCGGTATGTTACTAGGAAAACGCCCCCTAATCCTGACCCCATGGGAACGTGGGTGGTCGTCATGAGCAACCCGTTTCCCGACCCTTCGAACAGGGACAAATCCTTTAATCCAGGTTGCTTGGTATCTACAATTGCCCTGAGCTGCATGGTCAGGAGTTCCTCTATGGCGACGGCTGCAACCAGTTGTTCATTTCCACCCTTTGCCCTGGTATAGGCACTGATACCCGTCCTGAGCGCAAGGGAGAGGATGACTACAATGATGGATATCAGCGTAATGGAGATCAATAATTCCAATAGGGTGAACCCTCCCTGCAGAACAAGGCCCTTCTTGAGCCCTGTATGGAAACGGGAGCCTCGATAATAACTATTTCCGTGCCCGGCTGTATCTGTTCGATGAATGGCCTGACAGGCTTGAAGATTAGGCAATATTTCCATTGCTGGGGCGTTTCTAAGGTCGTTCATTCGTAGAGGGTATCCAGGTAATCAATCTTAATGGCGGGGAAGCAGGGGGGATTATCTCTATGATCATCTTCCTGAGCTCTGGTACTTCTATCTCCACCGGCTTCGTATCTTTGTGGGAAATGGCAACCTTCAATCCTTGTAATTCCATTCGAAAGCGCCAACCCGGATGATCCCTTACCTCCCCTTCGTCGGAATCTGGTATCTCGGTTTCTGAGTAATATTCGTTGAGAAGATCCCTGGCTATCGATGCAGCCTCCCTGGTGATATCGCCTCTGAAGGCCTGCCTGTGGCCCATGGCAAAGCCCCCCAGGAGTACACCCAGGGCTATACCAACTATGGCGGTAGCCACCAAGACCTCGAGCAGGGTGAATCCATGGTTGTTCCGGGCCATATTTCCCCTTGGATGGATGTCCTTTTTTATGCAGGAGAGCCGTTTTTTCATGAAGCAACATGGCTTATACGTATTATCCCCAACAATTTGTCTACATATATACGGGCCGTGTCACCCCCTTCCAGCTTTAGGTCCAATTCACCTCCGCTCGAGCTCCCGTCAGGGAAGAAGAGGATACCGTAGATTCCCTTGTCCATCCGGGTTACACCTTCCCCCTCTACCCGTACGGATTCGGGGATATCGTACCATCTAGTACCTCCTATACTGAAGCGTCGGTTTTCGCCATCAATCAGGAAGGGGACCGTATCGCCTCTGCCAAGGCTGGCGTTACGGGCCCTGAAAAGGCCATTGTTGAAATCTTTGACAAAGCGCCTTTCCTCTGATCGGAAGATGCCACCGGAAATCGAGACGAAAACAAGGGAACTTAAGAGTCCTACCAGGACGAGGACCACCATGAGCTCCAAGAGGGTAAATCCTGTGCAGGAGTGTAAAATATCTCGGGCCTGTCTGCCGAAAAACGTATCTGCCTCGTTGTTGGGCACAAGGGATACGCCCTTACATCCATGCGCGAGGCGATCGATATGTCTTGATCCAGGCATGATCTAGAATGATATGTCGTTGATGCCAAAGATGGCCATCAACATGGAAAGTATTATGCCACCTATCACGATTCCCATAACGACTATGGTGATAGGCTCTATCATGGACAAGAATATCTTTGTTTCCTGTTGTACACGTTCATCCATGTCGTCCGCTATTTTAAGAAGCATCTCGGACATCTTGCCGGTTTCTTCCCCCACGGCTACCAGATGTACCATAAGGGATGGGAATATGCCGGTTTTTTTCATGAGCTGACTCAGGCTTTTGCCCTGGCGTATGCCTTTATATATCTCTTTTATTGCCGATTTGAGCACACTGTTGGTGACCACCTCTCCTGAGAGGGAGATCCCCTTGAGGATGGGAATCCCGCTTTCGAGCAAGGTCCCCAGGGTCCTGGAAAATCGCCCCAACTGGATCTTTTTTACGAATGCCCCTGCAACCGGCAATCTGAGCAGGGTCTTGTCCCACCAGGCCTGCCCCTCCATGCTATGTATATATGCATAAAATGCGCCCCCTGTTGTGAGGATGGCAAGAAGCAAGGCCCACCACCAGGATTGAAGGAAACTGCTAGCCTCCACAATAATCTTGGTTATCAAGGGCATGGGCTGATTCATGTCCTCGAATATCTGGCCAAACTTGGGCACGACAAAGGTAACCAGAATGGTTACGGAGATTATGCCTACCAGTGCCAGGATTGAAGGATAGATCGATGAAGTTATGATGAATTTCCGTATGCGCATGGAACGTTCTAGGAAGTCGTCCAGACGTTCCAGGACCAGGGCCAACACCCCGCCCAGCTCGCCTACCCGGACCATATTGATGTAGAGATTATCAAAGATCGCCGGGTACATGGCCAGCGCCTCTGAGAGTTTTCTGCCCCCGTGGATCTCCTCTCGCAGTGATTTCAACAGATGTTTTATATGGTCTTGTTCCGCCGAGTCTTCCACGATTACGAGCGCCCTTTCCAGGGCAACACCGGCCTTCAGGAGATCGGCCAACTCCCTTGTGAAATAAAGCAGCTCGTCATGGCTAAGGCGGGACCTGCGCCCGGCCCAGATGGTCTCAAGTCGTCTAAGTCGCTTGATTTTTACTGGTTGAAACCCTTGGGAGACAAGGTTTGAGATCAATTGTTGCTGATCCGGTGCCTCCAGGGTTCCAGAAATTCTTTGGCCCCTTGTATCGAGGGCTTCGTAGGCAAAAGTAGGCATGTTTTGTCAAAATCGCGATGTGGTGCCCTGTAGTAGGTATCTTCGCGTGTTGCCAGAAGGCCGGGGAATCCTGAAATGAGGGATCAGGGGAAATCAGGCCTTCCGCGGTTCAAGGTTCTGCCAAGGGTGTCATCCAGTTGCCTAGCTGGCAACACGCATGACCTCTTCCAGAGTGGTTTCACCATCTAAGACCTTTTTCAAGCCATCTTGACGCAGTGTCCTCATTCCCTTGGATCTCGCAATGGAAAGAATGGTGCCACTGTCGGCCCCGCTGAGTATAGAGCGGGCAATGTCTTCGTCAACCCTTAACAATTCATAGATGCCGGTTCTGCCGGAATAGCCGGTATTTGCACAGGCAGGGCAACCGGTTCCCCGCCAGATCCGGGCGGGCTTGTCCATACCATCCAGGCCCATTCCCGGAAGGATCTCTTCGAAAAGGCCTGCTGGGATATCTACCTCTGTCTTACATTTCGGGCAGATCTTGCGAACCAGCCTCTGGGCCATTACCCCCAGGATGCAAGAGGAAAGAAGGTAGGATTCCACATCCATCTCCTGCAGCCGGGTAATGGCACTGGCAGCATCGTTCGTATGCAGAGTCGAAAATACCAGGTGGCCAGTAAGTGCCGACTGTACGGCTATTTCAGCTGTTTCAGAATCCCTGATCTCCCCTATGAGGATCACGTCTGGGTCCTGTCTTAAGATCGTTCTGAGGGCAGAGGCAAAGGTCAGGCCTATCTTGGGTTTTATCTGTATCTGATTTATGCCATCAAGTTGATATTCTACCGGGTCTTCCACGGTGACTATCTTCTTGTCCGGGGAATTGATACGATTCATCACCCCGTAGAGGGTGGTGGTCTTTCCACTTCCGGTTGGCCCTGTGACCAATATCATGCCATAGGGCTTTGCAATCAATTCCTCGAAGGTTCCTAGGATGTCCCCTGACAGGCCAAGGGTTCCAAGGTCTAGCTTTATCTCATCCCTGTTCAATAGGCGAAGGACTATGCTTTCCCCGAATAATGTTGGCAGGGAAGATACCCTTATGTCTATCTCGTTTTTGCCCTCCTTGACCTTGATGCGCCCATCCTGAGGAAGACGCATCTCGGCAATGTTCATCTTCCCCATGAGCTTGATCCGTGAGGTTATGGCAGGCTGAAGCTTTTTGGAGACCGTTTCCACGTCGTGGAGTACACCATCGATCCTGAAGCGGATCTTCAGTTGATCTCTATAGGGCTCGAAGTGGATGTCTGATGCCTTCACTTCAAGGGCCTGGCTTATAACATGGTTGACAAGACGGATGACAGGTGCTTCCGATGCAAGATCCCGTAGCTGCTCTGGATCTTCCCACAGTTCGTCGGCCAGTGAGGCCTCACTATCCGCTTCATCGCCTTCGAGGTCTACTTCTGCCTCATACCACCGGTAAATGGTGCCCAGGATATCCTCTTCCTCGGCCAATACCGGTATAACCCTTTTCTGGTATATTCCTCCAAGAAGGCCCCGCAGATAGAGATCCCCTGGATTGGCCATGGCAACCACTACCTCATCGTCCTTGATGGTAAGGGGAAGAACCCGCCATTGCCTCATGAGGTTGGGGGAAAGGCCATTTAACATGGGGGGCTTTTCCGGGAATTCACCCGGGGAGATACGGGCTATACCCAGGACGTTGTAATCCACAGTGGCAGCCCTGCCCTTGCCTTCGGGTTCTATCCCCTGGCCCTTGGCCTTATTTTTGCGCCCCCATTGAAATAGGGTATTTAACTTCGTGGTAATTTCTTGAACCGTCACCCTCTTGGTAGTTCCTGCTATTGCCAACTTACTATATCCTTGTCTTCGCCTTCGCCACCGGGTTGGCCATCACGGCCATAGCTCAAGAGGTCATAATCCCCGTGTTCCCCAGGGCATCTATAGACATAGTCGTGCCCCCATGGATCCTTGGGGATTGCCTTGGGAAGATATGGGCCTGACCAATTCGGGAGGCCTTCAGGTTTTTTGCGAAGCGCCTCCAAGCCTTCTTCAGTGGTGGGATAGCGGCCATTGTCAAGTCTGAATTCGTCGAGTGCCTGTCCCAGGAGCTCAATTTGCGCCTTTGCTGTCTTTTGCCTGCTGGAACCAAGTTTTCCAAAGAATTTTGGTGCTACGAGTGATGCCAGTAATCCAATAATTATCACTACTACTAGTAGCTCAATAAGGGTAAAGCCCTTCTGATCAAGAATACCTTTGCCATTATCTTTGCTAGTTAATAATAATCCTGCCTCTTTCAAAGAAACCTCCAGTCAAAAAATGTACGATAACTATTTCAGTACTTACCTAAAAAGCATTTTTTGCCATGGATACACATGGACGATATAGAAAAAAATCCTTTTATTCATGTCTGACCGGACATGGATAAAACCCCAGATGCCCGGGGCATAATGGATTGCTCGGAAAGATACCGTGGAGGAATATTTTGAATACCCATCCGCGGCCCATGGGTCGGGGAATAAATGTCTTTTATCATTTACCGTAAAAAATAAATCCTGTAAGGATTGCAGTGCCCTGATGTCTCATTGACCTGGTGAGACGATAAAAAGTGACCTTGGATATGTCAAGCAAGTTCCATACCTGAAGATGCCTGTCGCTGGGGGTTTAATGGCCCCGGGGATTGCTGCATGTAATACATTTCCTGGTAGATTTACCGTCAACATGGTATCCAATAGGCCTGTATCTTAAGGGCTAGGGACGCAGCCAAGGGATACGGGCTGTCCGAAGGTCTGGATGATGAGCTCTCATTGGGCAACCACAAAGGCATCTGTAAATCCCATGGATTCAAAGCGTGATTCAACATCCTTGGCCACATTATAATCCCTGGCGGCGAAAACCAACACCCTGAAAAAGATCCTGCCTCCGATCGGTTGGCGAACGATGACCACGGGTTTGTGAATTCTGGCCAATCTTCTCTTCAAACCCCTTGCGTTGCCAGGATCGAGGAAGGAACCAACCTGAACGTAGAACCTTCCGTGTCTGAGGGCTGAAAGCCCCGTATCGGTTCCATGGCGTCCAACGTGAGAGCCGGCCTCTGCCAGGGCGGTAATCCTCACCTTTGCCGTTCCAGGTCCTATGATGCCTAGCCTCTTGGCCGCGGCAAAACTAAGGTCTATTATCCGGTTCTTGACAAACGGTCCCCTGTCATTGATCCGGACGATCACCCGTCTGCCGTTGTTGAGATTTTCAACCAGTACGAAGGTGTTCAATGGAAGGATCTTGTGTGCAGCGGTCAAGGCGTGCATGTTGTAAATCTCGCCGCTGGAGGTGTTTTTGCCGTGAAACCCGGGTCCATACCATGAGGCATAGCCGGTTTCTGTAAAGCCCATTGCCGAAGGAAGGGGATAATAGGTATGGCCGTTTATCCTGTAGGGCCTTTGGGGCCCCTGGTTCCTTAATCCAAGGTTTTCGATGCGACGTGCCCTCTGGGCACAGGCAATCAAAAGGCTACCCAGGGCGATCAGCAGGGCAACCAATAAGAGGATATGTCTGGTCATTTCTTTTCGCATTTGTTTACCGCAAAGGGCCAAGACACAGGCTACATGAGGGTTTGGTATCAGTGTTCAGCAGGCCTGTCTATGAAATACAGGGTACATTTTCCCTTGAACCAGCGAATCCTGGCCTTGATGCATACGGCTGGCCTGGTCGTGTTGTTCCCCATCAAGGGAGAAGGCCTTGCCGGGGCCCCTCCTGTAACGAATATGCAACCGGTATCGTCCCTGAGGACCCAGTCGCTTCGGGTAATCATGTATGTGTCGGCATCACACCCTGACCATCCTGTGTAACGGCCGCAAACCGTAACGATGCGTCCTGTCCATTCGGGATGCCTGTAGAGGTCTTTTACTGTCAGTCCCTGCATGCCAGCAGCCGATCCTCCATGGTATCCGGCCGAACAGGAGATAGGCAAAAGAATTAGTAGCAATGGCAAGTGCCTTGAAAATCCCCTGAGAATCTTTCTTTGATGCGTGTCCATTCTAATCGTTTTGCCTGGCAGCCAAGGCGTGGCGCCGGTCATATTCCCTTTTTATCCGTAGCCAGAAATCCCTTTGGGCCCCTGAGGATGCCCTGGATAGCATCTTTTCCACTTCCGTTGGGATCCACCAGTCCGAGTAATAATTGTTGCTTAGCAGATATATGACATAGTCATCCCACTTGGTCGGTGCCGGGTTGAAAAAGCTCATTTCCCTTGGTCCCCATGACAACCAGTTCCATCTCGATATCTTAGGAAGATAGATGAAATAGCAATAGACAGAGGGGGCGAGGAGGTAGTCGATGTCATAGAGGTTTACAACGGGAATATAATAACCAGGGGTAACCTCTGGCCTGGCCAGATAGGTTTCATAATCATTTTCACTGGTGATCGAATCCTGGGAGAAAAAGCCATTAGGTGTGGTTTGACCCATCCAGGGGGCATATATACCCTGGGGTTCGATTATGTAGAGGTCCAGGTCTGCCCCAGAGGGTCCGCCCCGGGGATTTGTCCAGTAGGCTGCAAGGATGAAGTTCCCCGTAGCGGTCCTGCTGGAGATCTTCCCGGTATACGAAACGAAATCCTCTATGAATTTGGACCAGGCAGGAAGGGCCTGTACGACCTGGAGGTTCTTGTAATCCCAGAGTTCGTTCCCCTTCACCTGGTCTGCATAGGGAAGGTATATGGCCAACCCATGGGCATGGTCTACGTTACCTTGGCCCGTAGACCATTCTACGTAGTCTGGAGAGGTAAAATGCCTGGATTCCAGGACCAGCCGGTTCTTTAATATCCCTATTACTGACCTGGCTTGCTCCCTTACATCTCTATCGCTGGAGTCAAGTCTGTCACAAAAATCCCACAAATCTATGCTGCCTGGGAGTTTATCAAAGGCCTGGGTAGCAAGCCTTGTCGAGTAGAGGTACTGTCCCTTTTGGGCAAGGATGTCGTCCAGTGCCTTGGCAAGTCCTTCCAATCCCGAGTTGAGTTCCGGTATACAGGCCGGATCTATGACAGACTTTGTAACACTTGCCCTGTCATGGGGGGAGCGGCTGTAATAGGATACAAATTGTTCCACGATGGTCCTGCCCAGTTCAGCCCCGTTCATTTCTGGCTGGCGGCTTAGTTTCCCCAGGATAAGGTCATAGGGATCGCCATCCCCTGGTTCGGTAGTTTCAGAAAAGCTTATGTACCTGGCCCGGTCATATATGGTGGCTGCTACCTCCCACATTCCCATAAGACATGCATCGAATTCGATCAGGTTGAATATGACACCCGCTTCATCCAATGCCGTCTTGAGACCTGAAAGGGACATAAAGGAATGGGATCCCTCGTCTTCAAGAAGCCCCCTGTTCCATCCCCCTCCGGATCGATTGCCTCCCCTCCAGCCAAGGCCATGATCCCAAAGTACAAGGCAGTATCTCTGGGCAGGAAACGTCCCTACGCCCCATCTAATGAAAGAGGCAAGTTCCGCAGGCGATGCCATGTCCACGTTGTAACCAAGGGGGAAATTTTTTAGTGATCCACCAAGTATCTGGAAACGATGTGTAACCCCATCTGCAAACTGGGGTGTGTAGATCCTGCTGACCTCTGCCTGGACCACCACATTTACCTGGGGGTTTCCTTCTGCCGCAAGCATCTCCTTGAGATCTCCTATGACGGCAGAGGCAAGATTATTTTCCCCTGCCATGTAGATCAGCACGGTCCATTTAGCCCTTTGTTGCCCTGCATGGGCAATGGCGCTGCGGGAGACGCTGAAGACAATGATGAATAAGACAGACGCAAATAGGATTTTTTTACGACACATCGGCAGCCTCACCCCTACGGGTGCCCTCCCGGACAAGGAGTAGCCCGAAACGCGCCGCAGCCCCAACCAGGGCAAGAAGGCTCCCAAGCCTTAGGGGGCTTCGGTCATATTTCCAATATAATTTGACTGCACTTTTGTGGAAATGGTAGAGGCTCTTAAGCCTTGCCCGCTTGCTGCTTACACCACCGATATGCCTGACCGGTCCAAGCCCGGGATGATATACTATGCGCCATCCCGCCATTTTCATCCTGGTACACCAATCACAATCCTCCCAGTAGAGAAAGAACCCTGTATCAAGGGGCCCCACCTGCCTTATGGCCTCACGATTTACAAGCATACATGCCCCTGAGACCCAATCCACATCCTTGACGCTATTATCTGTTGGCCTTGTCAATATGTTCTTCCTGGTTATCGGATTGCCTGGTGACAATCTGGATATCAAGGAAGTCCTGCCAAAGAAGGCTGTTAAAAGGCCTGGAAAGGAACGGGCCGAACCCTGTAGCCTGCCGTCTACATCGAGTATCTTGGGCCCTACCACCCCGATATGTTCCTTTTCAGGTAGCCATTGCTGGAACTGGCTCCAGATGGGGCCGGCAAGCACGGTGTCCGGGTTGAGTAGGCACACCCACGGGGCCTTGGCCTCACTGAGGGCGCGGTTGCAACCTCCGGCAAAACCGATATTTTTTTTGTTTTCTATCCACCTTATCTGTTTAAATCGTTCCTTGAGCCATGGAGGCAGGGGACTTTCGCTGTTATCTACTACGAAGATTTGCCCTATTGAATCCTTTCCCCATCGATTAAGGCTGGAGAGACAGGAAACAAGTGACCTGTTACATCGGTAACTTACTATGATAATATCAAAAAACACCTAGCCTCCAATGATGTTGGTGTCGTTCGCTCCTTTATCACGAAAATGCATTTTTGCTTAGCCATGGGCAATAAGGACATCCATGGACAAAAGATGAAATGTTTTTAGGGGCGCGACTTCAAGCAGTCATTTACTCCAATCCCCATCGCTTCAACTTCAGCCTCAGTGTTTTGCGGTCTATTCCCAGTATTCTGGCAGCCTCGCTCCTATTCCCGCCGGTGTGGTTCAATACAGCAACGATATGTTCTCTCTCTACGTCTTCAAGGGACATACTCCACGTGGAATCCTCTGTCCTGCGCTCATCTGCCCTGTGTAGATTCGGGGTTCTTTCTACCTGTAGGCCAGCTGTTTCAAGGTCCTCCACATCAAGGGACAGATCCTTGGCGAATATGACAAGGCGTTCGATCGTGTTTTCCAGTTCTCTGACGTTGCCAGGCCAGTGATATCGGCATAGCATTTCCATGGCCTTGGGGGTGATACCGAGGCCCTGTCGCTGGTACTTTTGGCCGTATCTTTTCAGAAAGTGCCTGGCAAGAAGGGGAATGTCATCCTTTCTTTCCCTAAGCGGCGGGGTCTTGAGTGCCACCACGTTGAGCCTGAAGTATAGGTCTTCCCGAAATGCCCCTTTTTTGACTGCCTGCTTGAGATCTTGGTTGGTAGCCGCTATGATACGCACATCGACTTGGGTAAGCCTATGGCTTCCTACCCTTGAGATCTCCTTCTCCTCTACTGCCTTGAGTAGTTTTGCCTGTAATTCTAGGCTGATATTGGCAATTTCGTCCAAGAACAAGGTCCCGCCGCTTGCCAATTCGAACTTTCCGAGTTTGTTGGATTCGGCACCGGTAAATGCCCCCTTAACATGCCCGAAGAGCTCACTTTCAAATAATGAGGGCACAAGTGTCGAACAGTCCACAGAAATGAATGGATGGGCGCTGCGCCCACTGGTTTCGTGGATGTAGCGTGCCAGGAGCCCCTTGCCGGTTCCAGACTCCCCTGTGATGAGGACCGTGCTGTCGGTCTGCGCAAGCCTTTTGACCTGTTCGAACAGATATAGCAGGGGTTCGCTTTGACCAATTATCTGTATTTCGCCCTCTTTGCGCCTCAGTTCTTCCTTAAGGTAGATGTTCTCAATGGCCAAACGCCTAGCCCTTATGGTCCTGCCTACGACCAGTCGCAATTCGTCCGGCTCGAAGGGCTTTGGCAGGAAATCATTGGCCCCCAGTCGCATCGCCTCCACGGCATTTTGGATGGTGCCATAGGCCGTTATCATTACGATAGGTACCTCCTGGTCGCGTTCCCTGATGCTGCGCAGGAGGTCCAAGCCATTGGCATCTGGGAATTTGAGGTCCAGGAGAATCAGGTCGAACTCGTAGCGTTCTAGCAACGCCATAGTTTCGCTACCAGTAGAGGCCTCCGACACGATACTTCCACCCCGTTGGAGCACCTGTGCACACCCATCCCTTATACCCGGGTCATCGTCTGCTATGAGTATCCTTTCCTTCATATTTTACTTTATACGTGATTACAGGCCTGCATCTAATGTCCCTTGTGCATATCTCCTTGCGCCTTTGACTTCTTAGCCTGTGATCCGTTGTCCTTGCCTATTAACACCTAACCGCTTGGCCTTACCGGAAGCATGATCCTAAATGTCGCACCCTGCCCGGGTTCACTTTCGACCTCTATTTTTCCACCATGTCGTTGGACTATCCCGTGCGTAATGGACAGCCCCAGCCCTGTCCCCCTATTGGGGCGTTTGGTAGTAAAGAACGGTTCGAAGATCCTGGAGATAATTTCCCGCGGTATGCCTGGCCCGGTATCGGAGACAACAAGTTCCACCATCTTGGCCCCTTCTAGGCGTTTGGTCGCGATGGTAAGCTCCCCTTCTCCGCCCATGGCCTCCCCGGCATTGATGATGAGATTGAGCACTACCTGCTCCATCTGGCCCTTGTCCCCCATTATGTGGGGAAGGCCGGGTTCGATGATAAAACGTGTCTTCACGTTCTTGAGAATCTTGTGGTCCTCTATCAACGAGTACATTTCCTCTATGACCTTGTTGAGGTCAAGGGAGACGTAGGTCTTGGAAGAAGATCTTCCGAAGTTCAAGAGGCCCTTGGCTATGATCCTGCAACGGGTAGCAAGTTTTATTATCTTCCCCAGGTTGGCCCTGGCCTGGCTATCCGCTGGCAGGTCTTCATGTATCAGGTTGGCGTATAGAAGAATCCCGCCGAGCGGATTGTTTATTTCGTGGGCAATCTCTCCTGCCAGCTTGCCCATGGCAGTGAGTCGCTCAGACTGGAGTAACCTGTCTTCCCATGATCTCAATTCACTTATATCCTTTATTATGCTCTGATAGATCATCTCACCGGCGGCGTAAAATGGCATACAGATGATTTCTACATCAAAGGTGGCCCTATCCCTTCGACGTCCTGTTGCCTCCCTTCGACCCATCCTGGCCACGCCGGATGGCCAAGGAGAAAGAAATTCACCCATTGGCCGCCCTGAGAGTTCCTCAGGTCGCGGATAGCCAAACAGTGAGGCAAAGGGTCTATTGACAAGCATGCAGGTATCCGATGAGTGTACCACACCGGGTTGGGGGATCTCCAGCCAATGTTCAACAAGTTCCTTGGGTAGATTTTTGTAGCGCAGATCCACTTATTATCCTATCGGTCGGATTTCCGTGGGGGAAATTTTTTTGTGGGACCGCATTATACTAAAAATAGCTTCATGCAATCTGTATCCCTTCTTAGCGTAGTGGCTAGGTCCTTAAAAAACACGGTCCGTGGGCAAGTTGCATTTTTAGATAAAATAACATAATTCCAAATCACTGACAAAAAACAGGTGCAGAGACATGGCCATTGAGTTTGACATCTTGAAAAAGATAGAGGGGTTGCCGGACATCCTTTTTAAGGATAAAAGCGGCTGTGGGATCCCTTCCATTTCAACTACGCTGAAGCGTCTGCTTTCCCTGGATATGGATGGGGCCCTTTCTGTTCACGAATTGGCTGAGGCCATACTGGAGGACTATGGGCTGATAAGTAAGGTGCTACAGACTGTCAATACAGTATATTACAACCGTACCGGCCAGCAGATCACCACCGTTACCCAGGCAGTGATTTTATTGGGTTTCGATACCATAAGACAGGTTGCCATGGGGATGTCTATACTGAACCTTGCAGGGGAAGAGGCAAATAAGACTGCTGCGAGGGTCATAACCGAGGCCTTCATAGCCGCACATCTTGCCCAGGAACTTGAGGGGGGATCTGATAGCGTTATCAATGAAGAATTATACATCTCTGCCCTTTTCCGGCGCCTTGCCAGGATATTTACCGCGGTGAGCGATCCTGGTTTCTATCAGGTCCTGGAGCAGGTAGAAAGGACAGAGGACAGGCACGGAAGGGTTCTGGTCAGGAATCTATGGCGGGAAATAGGCTATAGACTTGCCGGGGAGTGGAATCTGCCAAGGAGTATAGCCGGAAACCTTGAAGGTTGCAGGTCGGCCTCTGTACACGTTGATAGAAAAGTGGGTATGCTCGTTCGGACAGCATCAGATCTGGCTGGTATACCAACAGGTTCGGTACCTGCGGATGAAGCCATTTCCATGATAGAGGTCGCAGGAAAGGGGTTGGGCGTTTCTGCCGGAAAGATCCTTGAAAAACTTGATAAGGTGGTCAAAAGGGTGGAGGAGGCTTCGGCCCTGTTCGAAGGGTCGATTCGATATAGATGTTCCAGGGATGCCCTATCGTGTGACAAGGTTGAGGTGGAAGAGCCTAGTAAAAGGGCCACAGGTGGTCAGGCAAATGATACCTCCCTCATCCCGAGGGATAATGATGAATTGTTCTTTGAACTTTTGAACCAAATGGGCATGGCAGCCTCGGATACGAGTATACGAGTCGATCAAATATTTCTCCTGGCGGTTGAGATCCTAAAGAGGGCAATGGATCTGGACAACATCCTTCTTGTACTGATTACCCCGGACAGGAAGAGGCTCATAGCCAGGTATGGACTCGGGGAACAGGTTGGTCTAATAAAAAAGACGTTGTCGATTCCCCTGCCATTCGAGTCAGCTGCGTTGAACGAGGCCTTCAAGACCGGGCAAGAGATCCTGACAACCTGGGACAACGTATTGGCATCTGTAACGGATGCAGGCCTGGTGGGCATGATGGCAGATAGGAGCGTATGTGTCAGTCCCATAGTCGTAAAGGGACGTATCCTGGGCTGCTTTCTAATGGACAGGGCAACAGAGGCCCTTGGACAGCGGGATCTCAAAAAGATTACTTCTATAAGGCAATTGGTGGTATTGGCTACTGCCAATCGTACCATGGGTGTTTAGCCATGGACACACAAGGACATGCATGTACAAAAGGCAAAATCTTTCCAGGGGTGCTGCTCCAAGGGATACGGGCCACATGAAGGTTTGGGATGGCTGGCGTTGGTTGAGGAGGAATTTTTTAAATGAAGGTACCTTCCAGGTTTCCAGGCTGGGTCACGTGGTTTGCGTTCTCGGTAGGGCTTACTGGGTCGATATCACTGCGACTTATCCTCGTAGCCAAGGCATATCATCCTGAATTTATAAGACTGTTTTGGTACATCGGTGTTTGTGGCAACATGTTGTTTTTTCTGTTTAGATCCTTCATTACGCGAAGAAGGCGCAGGCTGATAACCGATCTTGATCTTGTGGAAAGGCTAAAGGATAGGCAAAGGCTTCACCAGGAGGATTATGAGGCGTTGCAGTACCTGGTAGGTAGCCTTGATGCCTCTAAAGAGCAGTGGAACTATATGATAATCTTCTTATGCTCAATAGCCGCCATTGCCTGGGATCTTTTTGTGTCATGAAGAGGGTTGCCTGCTATTAAATGTCACTACTTCTTCAAAGGTAACACCACTGCCGCCGAATATATCGAGTGCGCTTCCAATGGTTAGATCCAGTCGGCCTCGACCAAGTTCCTTCACCAAGTAGAGATCCTCTATCGATCTTGCTCCCCCTGCATAGGTAGTTGGGATGGGGGTCCATCGGCCTAAAAGTTCCACCAGTTGCGTATCGATGCCTTTACATTTTCCCTCTACGTCTGCGGCGTGTATGAGGAATTCTGAGCAATAACCAGCAAGCATTGCCAGTGTCTCTGGGGAAATCTCTGTCGTGGTGAACCATTGCCATCTATTCGTCACTATGTAATAGTGTTGGTCCCTTTTTCTACAACTTAGATCCAACACAAGGCGATTCTTCCCTATCCTTTCCACGAGTTCCTTGAGGCGTTCCCAGAAGATTTTACCGTTCTTGAATACATAGGAGGTCACTATCACGGCAGAGGCCCCTTGATCCAGCCAATAGGGGGCATCCTCAACAGTTATGCCTCCTCCTATCTGTAGGCCCCCAGGCCAGGCGTTGAGTGCCTGGAGTGCTGCTTCTTGGTTGCCTGGTCCCAGCATGATGACATGCCCTCCTGTCAGGTTGTATCTCCTAAACAGGTTGGCAAAATAGGAGGGCGGGTTTTCAGCTACGAAGTTCTCCTTTAGTGTCCCTGGTTCATGGTCCCTGAGCGTGGAGCCTACGATCTGCTTTACCCTTCCCTGGTGAAGATCTATACAAGGACGAAATTTCATGTGTCAATAATTCCCTAATCCCAAACCTTCATTTGGCCCGTATCCTCTAGGCCGCCCCTCCCAAATACATGAAGATATAGCCCTTAATCGGGGCAGATGCCTAGGGTAGGTCGAGGGCCTATTTGCCCTGACCATATTCATTCAGAGAAATGTCTTTTGCAATGCACAGATCATCATAATAATATATTTTCCTAATCCGGCCCATATTCAATGGTTCTTTTCGTACCCGCCGGTTTCCATGTTAACGTGTACCCAGGGATGGAATTTATAATATGTGTAATAGGCCCGTGATCTCCTTTAATCCTGTGATCCCAGGTGACAAGTTTTGCTGGGAAAGGGGAACCATCAGCCACAGCTTGTGTGATAAACTGAAAGGGGCCAGGGCAGTAATCCTTCCACAGACCGTCTCCAGGCAACTGTACCACCTTTGCCGTGCCATGTGCCCAATGGTTTTTCCTAATTATGATATGCGGTTTAAGTGGGAGGGCAAGGTCGGGGATACCATGCTTTTCTGGAGCCTTGCTGTGCCCCATCCTCGTACCTTTATATATCCCAGGGTTGAGTCGATAGTCGGTACCCATCCGTCCATGGGCCATTGCCGCCTACTGCCGGATTTCCCCTTCGTGATCAAGGGTAACAGCGGTGGTGAAGGTGCCCGGGTCTGGCTGGTACGGGACAGGGGCGAGCTCGAAAGGGTATTAAGGGTGCTTGAACGGCTTGAATGGCAGGGCATTTTTGGCTTTGTCGCCCAGGAATTCCTGCCGGGCCTTGAAAGGGATCTTCGCGTGGTGGTAATAGGGGATGAGATCAGGAGCTACTGGCGCTGTAATCCCAGGGGGTTTTTCAACAACCTGGCCAGGGGTGGAGAGCCGGATTATGTATCGGATCCCTTGCTTCAAAAGAAGGGACGCCATGCCGTCAGGCGTTTTTGTAACAGGACCGGAATAAACCTGGCGGCCTTTGATCTGGTCTTCCCAAGTGATCGTGAAGGCCCTCTATTTATCGAGATAAATTATACATTTGGCCGGCAAGGACTAGGGGGCTCCGATAGCTTCTATGAAATCCTATCGAGGCAAGTAGAAAGGTGGCTGTCACGCCCTCCGGTTCATCAAGGCCCTTGCTCCCCTTCCCATGTTTGAATTTTTCCATTTTTGGACTACGATATGGATTAAGCTTTCATGCGCCCATACCCCTTGAAGCTGTACCTGGCCATGAAGGCATAACACTTGTTCAGGATGTATTTTACAGGATGTATTTTATGTTAATAGCCATTTGCGAGTAGGCATAACGAAACATAAAATGTGACCCTGGAAACATTTTGTCTTTTTGTCTATTTATGTCCGTGTGTGTCCATGGCTAAGCAAAAATGCATTTTTGGATAAAATAGAGGATCGAAACGACATGAAATCTGAAGCCCGTGCGATAATCATCACCGGATATGGTACGAACTGTGAAAGGGAAATGGCCCATGCCTGCATCAAGGC
>WFZW01000225.1 GCA_015489365.1 Deltaproteobacteria bacterium
CCTTGAGACTGATCTGCATATACAGGCGCAAAGGAATCTGACCCATGAGGTGTCAAGGTGGATCATAGAGGCAAGGATCGCCATCGAGGGATACGCCAGGAGACATCCTGGTTTTCTCGAAAGCCTCGAGCCCCTTGAAGACGATCCCCTTGCCCCGCCGGTGGTCCGGGAAATGCTGCTCGCATCAAGTCGCTGCGGTGTGGGGCCAATGGCATCGGTTGCCGGCGCCATTGCCAATCAGGTTGGTCGTCGTATCTTGGAACGGATACCAGGAAGCGAGGTATTTGTTGAAAATGGCGGGGATCTCTTCGTGCAGGCCGATTCCCCGTTCAAGGTGGCCATCTTTGCCGGCACTTCTCCCTTTAGTGGTAGGATAGGCATAAGCCTTCCAGGAAAGGTCGGTCAGTTTGGCATATGCACGTCTTCAGGTACAGTAGGTCACTCGAGGAGTTTTGGGAGGGCCGATGCGGTAACCGTTGTCTCCCACTCTGCATCCCTTTCGGATGCGGCAGCAACCGCCGTAGGCAACCTGGTATCAACGGCAAGGGATATAGCCAGGGGACTCGAGGCAATGCAGGGCATAGAAGGCGTGCTTGGTGGATTGATTATAAAGGGCTCCAGGATCGGGGCATGGGGCAATATCGAGCTTGTGTCCTTGGCCTGAAACAGAGGAAAGGAGATGGAGGAAGATCATGGAAGATTTCGCAGAGGTCATAATCCTTGGTTCAGGTACATGCGTTCCGTCTATCAGACGTGCTGGGCCTTCTGCTTGTTTCAGGGCAGAGGGTGTTACGGTGCTGATAGACAGTGCAGCAGGGACGCTCAGACAGTTGGCAAGGGCAGGGATTCCATATGATCAGGTGGATTTCATCTTTTATACCCATCTCCACCCTGACCACGTGGGTGAATTTGTACCCTTTGTATTTGCCACCAAGTATGCCCCTGGTTACAATAGGACCAAGCCGGTAAGGGTCTTGGCAGCAGACGGTTTTTGCTCGTTCTATGGGTCCTTAAAGCAGGCCTTTGGCGAATGGGTCGAACCAGGGGACCATATACTGGAGATAGAGGAGGTTCCTGTCGGTATGCCGGCTTCCATGCAAATGCCGCCCCTTACGGTAAGCACGGTGCATACAGTGCATACCCCCCAGAGCCTGGCATATAGGATTGAGACATCGGGCGGTACATCCGTTTGTTTTACAGGGGATACCGATTTTTGCCCTGAGCTCATAGAGCTGGCTTCAGGGGTGGACCTTCTTGTTTCGGAGTGTGCCGCCCCCGAAGGGAAAAAGATCCCCGGACACCTTACCCCGTCGGAAGCAGGCAGGATTGCAATGGATGCCCAGGCGAGAAGGCTGGTGCTTACACATTTTTATCCCAATTGTGACACCGATGACATACTGACACCCTGTAGGGCGGTATTTAATGGGCCTGTTATAAAGGCAGAAGACATGATGAGGATAATCGTCTAGTGCCGCCTTCTATGACATTTTTACCCTGAAAATACATAGTGGTTAAGGGACTATTTTCATGTTCGGGGGTGCGGCGCCAGGGTGCGGGCTGTATGAAGGTTTAGACTTAACGTTACACTGGGGCCATGTACAGAGGGGGGCCTGCGCCCAGTCACTGGCGCGGGCAGCAGGCCCTAGCCCTGCAAGGAAGCAGCATTTTCAGGAGACCTTCCTAAACCTTGAATTGTCCTACCAATCCATTGAGTTCGTCAGAAAGCTTATGGAGTTCCTTGGATGCCGCCTGAACTGCCTCGGATCCCTGTGCGGTCTGCGTGCTTGCCTCCGAGATTCCCTCACTCATGAGACCTAGGTCCCTTACCTGATTAGTTACCCTCTGGGCATTGGCACTTACCTCATTTGTCGTTGCGGTCTGTTCTTCAATGGCCGCTGCCACGTTGTTGGCAAGCTCAGATACGGATTGGATTACAGTTACTATTCTCTCAACCGCATCCAGGGCCTCCTTGCTTCCGTTTTGGACGTTTTCCACCATTTCACCTATTTCGGTAACGGAGGTGGCCGTTTGCTTGGCAAGATCCTTGACCTCGTTTGCAACTACTGCAAAGCCCTTTCCTGCCTCGCCTGCCCTGGCGGCCTCTATGGTTGCATTCAAGGCAAGGAGATTGGTCTGTTCTGCTATATTGCCTATGAGATTCATGACCTCGCCTATTTTGTTAGACGAGTCTGCCAGTTCTTCGATGATCTTCTGGGTCCTTCCTGCCTCGTCACGGGCCTCTTGGGCTACATGGCTTGCCGACGTGGTATGGGTGGAGATCTCCGAGACCGTGGCCGTCATCTCCTCCATGGCAGCGGCAACCCCTTCTACCTCGAGCCCGGTGGCCTTTGCGGTCTTGCCTACCTCTTCGGCCTGTGCCTGTCCTTCAACCGCGGTACTGGCAAGCTGCTCGGATGTTTCCGTCATCTTCTCCGATTCCACTGCCACGAGATAGGCCTGTTCCTTTAACGACTTCACCAGATCCCTTAGCCTTGCTATGAATGTGTTGATATGACCTGACATTTCGTCCAGTTCAGTTTTGCCGGTGACTGGTAATACCCTTGTGAGATCCGCCTCCCCGCTACCGAGCTCGGCGACCCTTTTCGACATCTCGCCCATCCTCCTGGAGATAGCGGTGACAACCATGAAACTCAAGACCATGCCCACTAGAAGGCCCATACCTACCAAGAACATG
The DNA here is from genome assembly GCA_015489365.1 of Deltaproteobacteria bacterium. Classification (GTDB taxonomy): domain Bacteria; phylum Desulfobacterota; class Dissulfuribacteria; order Dissulfuribacterales; family QOAL01; genus S143-34. The sequence goes on from WFZW01000225.1 coordinate 2,696, forward strand.
AGCCTTTTCAAATGGGCCTCCTGTAAGGAGATGGCCGATTTTTTTTCCATCTCATTGAAATTTTTTATAATTTTATCGAAATCATCCAGTTGTCGTTCAATGGCGGCAGAATGTCTTTCGATAGACATGAAGCGGTCTTCCATGGTTGCAGGATCATCCTTGAGCAGACCAGCGAGAAACAAGGCCGCCTCCTTGTTAAAGTTTTCATGTTGTACCTTGATGTTATTCAGGATGGATTTGCCCTGTGCAAGTATCTCCCTTTGTTTCCTGTTGCTTTCCTTTGCTGCCTGCTCCATGAGCCTGGAAGCATCATTTATGAACCCTTCTGCGCGGTTTGCCTCTTCCTTGGACCTGTCACTGATGGTGCCCTTGCCCCTATCTTTCCAGGTTGCGATCCTCTTGTCGATCCCTTGGATAAAGGCCTGGTCTAGGATCTTGGTTTGTTTCAATATGCTCTTGTCCAGGCCGTCTATACAATTTGAAAGTGGAATGGTAATGGAACATACCTTGTTGAAGCCTTGCTCCTCTGATTTCATGGCCCTGTAGGATAGAAATGTGCTTAAGGCCAATATGAACAGCAAGGATATCGTTATCCCCATAACCATTGTACCGATCTTGAATCTGTTTAAGAATGACATCATTTACCCCCTTTTTAAAGTTATGTGTTGCGATCCAGAAGGGCCGAGGCATACCGGGTGGGCATCTCTCCTTCGTGTTTCCCTTGCATCATGAGCAGGTCTGCCCTGGAGCGAGATGCCTTTCCATTCCCTTTTAGCTTTCGCCTGACTACTTTCCTCAATACACGTGAGAGTTCTTTTAGATAAAAAGGCTTTTCTAGCACCGCGTCACAGCCGGCCCCGGCGGCCTTTTCGTGGAGTTCAACCGACCCGTGTGCGGTCATCAATATGATGGGAACCGGTATGGAATGACTACGCAAGATCCTTGTCAAGGTGACCCCATCTATGCCACCCATGTTGTAATCCGTCAGGATCAGTTCCGGACGCAGCCCTTGCTCTGCTATCAGCTCTAGGGCCATTTCCCCAGAATACGTCCCCAGGGGTCTGTGCCCCCGTATCCTGAGTCCGCGGGAGATACTTTCTACCAGGGCCCTTTGATCATCTACGATAAGAATATCCATGACTTCACCTGGATCCATCCCTGCTCGTTTACTAACAATCTATTGGCAACCGTCCCCTATAGTGTTCATGACCATGACCTTCCATGAAAAAACGGTTCGACTTTACGATATTGCCAGTATCGTGCCACCTTGGGACAGGTAGGATACTTTTTTATTTATCTTTAATTACAACTGGTTATATGAAATTTTCTGGGAAGATCCAGGTCGGCTCTCAGTGAGCCCTACCAATTAGAGGGGGTGCTGGAGCCAAAAGGAATGCCAAAATGGGTTGATAGGGAAGGATGGTTTGTCTTTTCAGTAGGTTAAGAGCGTACCATTCTGGGATGGTGATGCCATAATGGTATATCCTTTCAAGGGATTTCACGGACGAGGCAGTATTTCAAATCTGTAATCCCTTGGAAATCATGGCGAAATACTGGGGAGATATCCTTGGCACCTCCATTTAAATGGAATGGAAGCAGGGGAAGGATAACGTGATCTGGAATAAGGCATCCGTCTCTAAACTTCCATGCGGCCCGTACCTTGGTGCCGTACCCCCAATACATGAAGATACAGCCCATAGACTATGTATTTTCACGGTAGAGATATAGGTGGTAGGAAGAGCGTGCTCGATATTATGGGTCTATTGTTGTTCTTTTTTCTGTTATCTAGTTGTGCTGTGTATCATCCCCTATCCCTTGACAGGGAGGCGGTTGATAAGGCCCTTGCACCTCCCAACATTGGGGTGTTGAAACTCAAGGCCGAAAACTTCAACCACCCCTTGATCAAGCCCCTTTCTCTTGACCTTAAAGATGGTCTTTCTCCGGATGAAGCGGCAGTCTTTGCGGTCTTGGCAAATCCTAGGCTTCAGACCATCCGGGATGAACGGGAGATCGCGGCGGCCCAGGTCCTCCAGGCCGGGATATTGCCCAATCCCCAACTTTCCGCAAGCTATGAAATACCTACCGGGGGGCTTACCCAGGGTACATTCGATGCCTACGGTGTCCAGTTGGACTGGGAGGTTACAGCCCTGATCACCCGCGGTGCCAGGGTCGAGGCGGCTAAGGCCAGGAAGAAGTCTGTAGATCTTTCGGTCGCATGGAAGGAGTGGCAGGTTGCCGAGGCAGCCAGGCTCCATTGTCTCCGGTTGATGTGGTGCAAGAAGAAGGTGGCCCTTTTGAAGAAATCCTCCAAGGAGATCCTAGAGAACCTGGCCATGGTCAGTAAGGCGGTAAAACTAGGGGGAAAGACCGTGGTGGATTTGGCCGCTGCACAGGCTGCCTGCCAGCGGGTACGCGTCAATCTCGCCCGGACCGAACAGGAACTTGAACAGGAGCGTCTTGCGCTCAACCGCTCCCTGGGGCTGCCGCCTGACAGGATCCTGCCCATTCAGGATGTTGATTTTACAGGGGAAATACCTGCGGTCTCCCCTGAATCGGTACTCAGGCACCTTGAACGGACACGGCTTGATCTCGTGGCCTTGAAGATGGGCTATAAAAGCCGGGAGGCAGCGCTCAGGGCAGCCGTACTTTCGCAATTTCCCAGGATAGGAATCGGCATCCCCCATGCCCGCGATACCGGCAACGTGATAACCACCGGCGTTGCGGTTACCATGGTGATCCCGTTTTTCGACCGGAACCAGGGTCATATCGCCCTGGCACGCGCCAGCAGGAAGAAGCTCTTTGATGAATATGTGGCCAGGCTCTTTGAGGCCCGCTCTGAAGTCATCGGCATATTTAAAAAGATGGCGTCCGTAAGGGACCAGATCAAGGCCACTCAAAAGGCAGTCGAGGCACAGGGGAAACTGGTTGCAACCTACAAACACGCCCTTGAACAGGGCAATGCGGATATCCTCAGCTATTATCAGGCCAGGAATGAATTGACGGGCAAGCGAATGGAGTTGTTGACCTTGAAGGAGGGGTTGAGTGATCTAGAAATTGCCCTGGAATCCGCCTCTGGACGCTATTTCCCCATGGCCGGACACTAGTGGGGTTGAATGGAAGTTTTATCCAAAAATGCATTTTGCTTTGTCATGGACACACAAGGACATACATGGACAAAATGCAAATTCTATATGAAAAGCATATGCCTTAAGGTATGCCTTGTCCTGATGGTATTTGCTGTTACTGGTGAGGTTTTCAGTGATGGCCTTTATAGGGTATTACCTGGTTGGATCGAAACCAATCCGGCCCATGCCGGCTCCCCTGGTAAGATTTCAAACACTGGTCCAGTGGCCTCTGTAAAGGCCTCTCCGGTCAGGAAAGGTACGATATCGGAGACGGTAGTGGCATACGGCACGGTCGTCCCCTCACCAGGAAGGATAAAGACACTGTCAGTTGCCTATGAAAGCCAGATAAGGGCCGTCTATGTCACCCAGGGGCAAGAGGTCTTTCGGGGAGACAGGCTCCTTGAGATCGGTCCCAGTCCTGACACCATCCTCAAGTTGGAGACGGCCATAAACAATTACGAGGCCGCAAGGGAGAGACTTCGCCAGACAAGGGGACGGATTAAGTTAAAACTCGCCACTAACCAGGAGCTGTTACAGGCCGAGCAGACGCTCCAGCAGGCCAGACTGCAACTCAAGAGTCTGAAAGAAAGGGGCATTGCAAAAAGGATAACTATCTTTGCCCATGCAGGCGGGGTAGTGGCAAGGCTTTTGGTGCACAAGGATGCCATTGTGCCGGCTGGCTCTCCCCTAATGGAGATAGTGGACCAGGGTGCCATGGAGGTGCGGCTCGCGGTTGAACCTGAGGATGTACATCTCATAGGACCAGGGCACAAGGTGTTCATGATTCCTGTCAACCGGCCACGGCAAAAGGAAGTTATCGGTAAGATCCGCGCGGTCTCCAGATCCATTAATCCCTCTACCCGTCTCCTGGATGTCTTTGTGACTGTCCCGTCGCCACCGCCCCTGATGCTCAATGAATACGTCTGGGGCAAAATCATCGTAATTTCCAGGCAGGCCCTGCTTGTACCTAGAAGCGCGGTCCTGCCGGAAGGTGGTCACTTTGTCTTGTTTACCGTCAAGGATGGACGCGCCCATAAACACCTGGTAACCACTGGGCTTGAAAGCGCCGGGCAGATCGAGATAACCGGCGATCACATAGGCGCGGGTGACATGGTCGTGACCCTGGGCAACTATGAACTTAAGGACGGTATGAAGGTAAAGGTGGAGGCATGCCAGTAAATTTTACCGACTGGATGCTAAGGCACCGCCGCTCAATCCTTTTCCTGATTGCGATCCTTGCCATGGGAGGGGCTGTTAGCACCTTTAGGTTGCCGGTGGCCCTGTTTCCGCACGTGGATTTCCCCAGGGTGGTCATTGATCTCGATGCCGGGGACCGGCCTGCCGAGCGTATGGATATAGAGGTGACCAGGCCGGTGGAAGAGGCAGTTAGGGCCGTTCCAGGGGTCCGCAATATCCGTTCGATCACTAGTCGGGGCAGTGCAGAGATCTCCGTAAATTTCGACTGGGGAGAGGACATGGTGGCTGCCATGCTCCAGGTGGACTCTTACATAAACCAGGTACTTCCCAGGCTTCCATCCGGAACCACCTTTACGGTAAAGCGGATGGACCCCACCGTGTTCCCGGTGTTGGCCTATAGCCTTACCTCAGATACCCACTCCCTGGTGGAATTGAGGGACATTGCCCTCTATCAACTGAGACCCCTGCTCTCCACGGTAAAGGGGGTGGCGAAGGTAGGTGTGCAGGGTGGGGCCCAGGCAGAGTACCAGGTCATGGTGAATCCGGCGCGCCTGGATGCCATGGGACTTACCGTGGAGGATGTGGCTAAGGCCCTATCGGCGGCCAACGTCATCCAGGCGGTAGGTCGCCTGGAAGACCACTACAAGCTCTACCTCGTCATCTCCGATACCCAGCTCAAGGGCATTGACGCGATCCGGGAGGCGATCATCCGCTCCGGCAGAAACGGCCTGGTCCGCCTGGACGATATAGCCACGGTACGCCTGGCCACGGCGCCCCAGTGGAGGCGGGTGACCGCAGACGGCCACGACGCGGTGATTCTCCAGGTCTTTCAACAGCCGGGGGGTAATACCGTCCAGATAGCCAGGGACATCAAGGCGAAGCTGGCCGGCTTCCGTATCCACCTGCCCAAGGGCATCAAGATAGCCAATTGGTACGACCAGAGTGAACTCATCCTCTCATCGGCCAGAAGTGTCCGGGACGCAGTCCTGTTAGGCATCATATTCGCGGTGTTGATTCTCTATCTCTTCCTGCGAAATTTCAAGATGACCCTGGTTGCGGCCATCATGGTGCCAAGCGTGTTATCCGCCAGTATCCTCCTGCTATATGTCTTTCACATGAGGTTCAATATCATGACCCTTGGAGGATTGGCAGCAGCGGTCGGACTTATTATCGACGACATGATCGTGATGGAGGAACACATCGTCAGGAGACTTGGAAGAGCAGGGGAAAAGGACTACAGCATCATGCCTGCCGTCAGGGAGATGACCAGGCCCCTTGTGGGGTCTTCTGCCTCGACCACCATCATCTTTGCACCCCTTGCCTTTCTTACCGGCGTGACAGGCGCCTTTTTCAAGGCCCTTTCCCTTACCATGGCCTCCAGCCTAGTGGTCTCCTTCCTGGTCGCCTGGCTGGGTGTTCCCCTCCTGGCTAGGCACCTGCTGGGCGATAAGGACGTTGAGGAAGATAGGGGAGGGGCATTGAGCCGCCTATTTCTAAATTGGTACGATGGCCTCATGCACATTGTCCTTGCCCGGCCACTTTGGGCCTTTCTAGGCATTGTATTATTTATCATCATGGGATGGTTTTCCTACCGTCACCTGGGTTCAGGTTTCATGCCCAGGATGGACGAGGGCGGTTTCATACTGGACTACCGCGCCCCTGCCGGTACCTCTCTCAGTGAGACAGACCGTCTCCTGCGCCAGGTGGAGGCCATACTCCAGGCCACTCCCGAGGTCGAGACCTATTCCAGGCGTACGGGGCTTGCCCTTGGGGGAGGCATCACCGAGGCCAATGAAGGCGATTTCTTTGTCCGGCTGAGGCCCCAGCCGCGCCGGCCCATGGAGACGATAATGGACGACGTGAGGACCAGGGTGGAACACTCGGTCCCCGGTCTTCAAATCGAGATGGCCCAGTTGATGGAGGACCTTATAGGTGATCTTACCGCCGTCCCCCAGCCCATTGAGATCAAGCTCTTTTCGGATAACGAAGCACTTCTTAGGGGCCTTGCCCCAAGGGTTGCCGAGGCCATCCGCAAGATTCCCGGGGTGGTGGACGTGAAGGATGGGATAGTGCTGGCCGGTGACGCACTCATGGTCCATGTAAACCGGGACAAGGCCTCGCTTGAGGGCGTGGACCCGGACGCCGTGACCCGCATGATTTCCCACTATCTAAGCGGCGTTGTCACCACCCAGATCCAGCAGAATCCCAAGATGGTGGGAGTCAGGGTATGGATTCCAAAGGACCAAAGGGCCACGGCAAGGAAGATCGGCGCCCTGCGTATTCGTGCCCCGGACGGTCACCTGTTTCCACTAAGGCGTATAGCCAGGGTGGAAGTAGCCGTCGGTCAGCCGCAGATAATGCACGACGACCTCAAGCGGATGGTGGCGGTTACCGGCCGCATCACCGGGCGGGACATGGGCTCTGTAATCCGGGACGTCAAAGGGAGCCTGACTACACCTGGCCTGTTGCCCAAGGGGGTATACTATAGGCTAGGTGGCCTCTACAGGCAGCAGCAGATTGCCTTTAGGGGCCTGATAGCGGTCTTTGCCGCTGCGGTGGTACTGGTCTTTTTGCTCCTGCTTTTTCTCTACGAGCGATTCAGGACCGCAGGGGCGGTGATGGCCAATACCCTGCTTGTCCTATCAGCGGTATTTTTCGGCTTGTGGGTAACCGGGACGCAGATCAACATCTCTTCCATGATGGGTATGACCATGATAGTCGGCATAGTGACGGAGACGGCCATTTTTTACATATCGGAATACCGGTCTATTCCCAAGGACATGCCCCCGGAGAAGGCCCTGATAGAGGCCGGCAAGAACCGGATACGCCCCATCGCCATGACCACCTTCGCGGCCATATTGGCACTTATGCCCCTGGCCCTGGGGATAGGCCAGGGCGCGGCCATGCTCAAGCCCTTGGCGATAGCCATTATTTCAGGGCTCACGGTCCAGGTGATGCTGGTATTGATGGTGTTGCCCGTGCTTCTCTACGTGCTAGCAGGCAGAAGAGGGCGGATTTGACGATAGAAAAATATCGTGATCAGCTACCAAGACTTGTGCCAAAGGTGATAACAATGTCGTTCTTATCATCCAGATTTGTCCTACTCACGAGATTGGTTTTGTTTTTCTTGCTAGCCCTGTTGCTTGTCCTTTTCGGAACGGCCGTTGCGGCGGGCGTGGATAAGGCCGCAGCCAGGCGATCCATAGCGGTTGCAGTTGCCGGACCATGGCAGCCGGAGCTTGAGGCATACGGACGGGTAGTAGCCTTGCGTGACCTGACCATTCAGGCCCCCTTTCCCGCGCACGTGAAGCGGGTCTTAGCGGAGACCGGCCAGAGGGTGAAGAAAGGAGAGGTCCTGGCGGCACTTGACGCGCCGGCGCTGCTAAGACTCCTGGCCCGCGTAGGCGCGGCCCGCAGGCAACTGGTCCTGGCCCGGAAGGGCCTGGAAGCCCTCATCCGACGTAGGAACCAGGCACTTGCCACCACGGACCAGGTCCTCCAGGGCAAGGCCGGTCTCAACAGGGCGGAGGCAGAGGTGCGGGCTGCCTGGGCCGCTTTGGACGGCGCGGTCATTGGATTCAGCGGGGGACTCAGTGGAGACCTCGGCAGGGGATACGGCAAGACGGTCGATCACCGGCAGGTAATTAAAGGCCTTGAAGCCGGGAGATTGAAGGCGCTTGCCAGGAGGCTCGGCCTGGTAAGGGCGCCTTTTGACGCGTTTGTGTCGGCGCGCCGCGTCTCATCGGGAGAGACCGTGTCCAGTGGCGCGCCGCTCTTTGTGCTGGAGGACATCAGCAGGGTGTACATCGACGTGGGTATTGCTGAAAAGGACCTTGACCGCCTGCCGCGGGCAAGGGCCTTTGTGGATACCGGGGTCGGAGAGATCTCCATGCGCGCTACTGATTCCATGGCCCTCCTTGACCCAGCCACTGGCCTGCGAATCAGGCGTTACCTGGCCGACAATCCAAATTTCGTCCTTCAGGACGGCGCCTGGGTACGAGTCATCCTCAGGGGACCCGAAAGGGAGGTGGCCTGGGTGCCGGAGGCGGCGGTCGTGGCGCGCGGTGGAAAGACATATTGTGTGGTGGCTGAGGGCAAAGTATTTCGTGCAGTGAAGGTAACCGTTGGCCGGACGGTCGACCAGCACGTCCCGGTGACAAAGGGCATTGAGCCCGGGTGGAAGGTAGTGGTGGATGGGGCCTATGAATTCCTCTACCAGGATCTGAACCGGCTCATGAGGTTCGAGGAATGATCATGTTTGAACGTCTGATCCGACATCCCATTGCCATAGTGCTGGGAGGCCTCCTCATGGGCCTTGGTGGGCTTGCTGCCACCTTCCACCTTCCGGTAGATATTTTCCCTGACCTCAACTATCCACTCATAAACATCATTACCCACTACCCGGCTGGCACGGCCGAGGACATGGAACAGCTCGTTACCCGGCCTGTGGAAAATGCCATGCTGGGACTCAACGACCTGCGACGGGTGCGTTCCGTTTCTGCGCCTGGTTTTTCCCAGGTGACGGTGGAGTTTACCTGGGGTGTAAATGCCCTAGAGGCACGCCAGATGGTATACTCCCGCCTGGCCCAGGTCCGGAACGACCTGCCCGCAGGTGCCCGGCCGGAACTTGAAAATCTCGGCACCTCACTAGCCATGATCTCCACCTATACCCTGCGCGGAGGAGATCCAGTAAGGCTTTATGGCTGGGCCAGATACCGGCTAGCCCCCAGGCTTGCGGCCCTGCCCGGTGTCGCCAGGGTCGAGGTCATGGGCGGGGGAGAGAGGGCCTTTCGCATCGATCTGGATCCGCTAAAACTTCATAGATATCACCTGTCGGCAACCGCCATAGCCAGGGCCCTGCGCGCAGAAAACGTCCTGGAGACAGGAGGCTACCTGGAAGAGCACGGTCGTGACCTGCTCATCCGGACCGAAGGCCGCATCCTGAGCCTGGATACCCTTAAGCAGGTGGTTGTGGGAAGGGGACCGGCTGGCCGGCCGCTGGTCCTGGCAGACCTGGCAAGGGTGTACGCCGGGGCAAAACCCAAGCGTTACCAAATCACCTCGGACCGCCTGCCAGCCGTGGCCTTTACCATCCAGAAACAGCCGGGTGCCAGCACCATCGCCGTCTCAAGGGCCGTGGACCGTAGCCTTGAAAAGCTGTCACTTCCGCCGGGTATTCGGCTGGAGAAGTTCTATGATCAGGCAGAGATCATCTCTGTCGCCTTTCGCAACATGCGGGACAACCTGCTGATCGGTACCTTGCTGGCGGTACTCTCCCTCGTCTGGGTCCTGGGGTGGAGCAGAAGCACGCTCATCCTGGCCGTGACCTTCCCCTTGGCGGTACTCGGTACCTTTGCCCTTATGGACACAGGCGGCCTTGGTATCAATCTCATGACCCTTGGGGCCATGACCGTTGCCATCGGCATGATAGCGGACGACGCCATTGTGGTGTTGGAGAATATTGACCGTCACCGGCACATGGGCAAGCCACCCATGGCCTCGGCCCTGGATGGCACCAGGGAGATCCTAGCGCCAGATATCGCCGGCACCCTTACGGTCCTGGCGGCCTTTGTCCCCCTGGTATTGGTAAGCGGCCTGGCCGGGCGTCTCTTTCAGCCATTCGGCCTGGCCTTTGGTTTCATGTTGCTCCTGTCGTTGATCTTCTCTTTAACCCTGATCCCGGTTGCCGCGGCCCGTTGGTTGCCCGCAGGTCCGGTCCGGGCACACAGTACGGCCGGGGGACGTTGGATCAGCCGGCTCGGTGACTGGAATCACCGCCTGCTTGCCTTCCTGCTAAACCATCGCGTCTCCACATTGCTTGCCTGCTTGCTGCTGCTTGTGTTGAGCTTTGCCTTGCTGGCCTTAAATCCCATGCGTTTTTTGCCCCTCCTTGACGAGGACAGCCTGCTGCTCTCATACCAGCTCGCCCCCGGCACCTCCCTCAGGGAGAGCAACCGGGTGGGAGACCGGCTGGAACAGGCGGTGCTTGCCATGAAGGGGGTGAAAGGGGTCTTTAGGAGAACGGGTTCACCCGAGTCCTCTTTCTATGTGGAGGGACCGGACCAGGGGGAACTGGTCATCCGCCTGGACAGGGAAAGCGGTATTGACGCCACCCAGCTCAGGACCAGGCTTAATCGCTATCTCTCCACCCTTCCCGGCCTCATAACCAGGGTGAATGAACCCACCACGGAAAAGCTGGATGAATCCTTTTCCGGTCTTCCGGCCCTCTTCGGTATCACCGTCTTCGGCACCAATCTTTCCTCCATCTACGGGGCTGCGGCCAGGGTGGAGGAGGCGGCCCGCAAGGTGCCGGGGCTTACGAACGTGGTCAACAATACAAAGGTACCCGTGGACCAGATAATGGTGCGTATCGACCGGGACGCCCTCGCCCGTCTCGGGGTGAGCGCCAAGGTAGTGGCCAGGGCAGTGCGGCTTGCCATGCAGGGAGAGACGGTCAGCCAGGTGGTAGTGGATCAACAGCCCATCAGCCTGTTCCTCCGCTATGGGCCGCAGGCCCGCAAAGACCTCCATGGCCTCGGACAGGTACTGGTCCACACCCGGGACGGCCGGGACATACCGCTTTCCCAGCTTGCCCTTATCGAGCCCATGGAGAGTTACCCGACGATCGAGCACCGGCATGGCCTCAGGTCCCTGACCCTGACTGCCGAGATCGATGGCAACCCGCTGACAGTGATCAGCCGCCTGGACAAGGCGATCAAGACCTTAAAGCTTCCCCCGGATATCCAGACTGCCTATACGGGTGAATACCGGCAGCTTCTTAGTACCGGCACCCAGGTGCTCTGGGTGCTGATGGGCTCGGCCCTGCTCGTCTACGGGATTATCGCCATACAATTGGGGAATCTCCTGGATCCCCTGGTGGTCCTGGCAAAGCTTCCCCTGGACTTTATGGGCGCAGCCCTGGCGCTGTTCTTCACCAGGCAGCACCTGGACGTAACCGTGCTGATAGGCTTCATCACCCTTGTAGGGGTGTCCACCAATAACGGCATCATGCTTCTCACCTTTGTCCAGACCTTCCGCCGCCAGGGCATGGGCGCGGCAGAGGCGGTCAGGGAGGCCGTGACCGTGCGGACCCGCCCCATGTTGCTTACCCACATGACCACGCTCCTGGCCCTCATTCCGGCAATGCTCGGCATCGGCAAGGGCCCGCAACTCCTCCAGCCCCTTGGCGTCATGCTCTTCGGAGGTCTCACCGCAGGTACCCTCCTTACCTTGAACGTATTGCCTGTTATCTATATGGTTACCGAGCGTTGGAGGCGGCTGCCTGGTTGATGTATCGAGCAGGTTATTAGATCATGTATCTATGGGCAGGCACGTTCCAGGCAGGATGACCTTGAACGAACTGCCCTTTCCCAGACGGCTTGACACCTCTACCCTCCCACCATGGGCGGTGACCACCGCCTTTACCAGGCTGAGACCCAGGCCAAGCCCCTTTTCACTGGAGTTCCTGTCTGCCCGGTAGAGCTTGTCGAAGATCCGCGGTATATCCTTTTCGTCTATCCCCTTTCCGCTGTCGGTAACCGTTATCTCAAGGTCACTGTTATGGCATCGGGCCTCTATTATCACCTTCGTGCCCCTTATCCCATACTTGATGGCATTGTCCATGAGGTTTGCAAGAACCTGCCTCATCCTGACCTTGTCTATCCGTGCCTTGAGTGCGCCGGTAGGCATCAGTTTGATTTTAATTCCCTTTTCTTCCCCAATGTACTGGTACAGCTCGACAATCCCGGAAATCAGCCTCCATACGTCCACCTCTTCGCGTTTCAGGTTCATAACACCGGATTCTGCCTCAGATATGTCCATGAGGGTATTCAGCATAGAGGATATCCTCTCCGATTCCTCGGCACAGTCCATCAGGGCCTCTCGGAGGGCGGCCTTGTCCGGGTCGTCTTGGAGGGTCCCCTCGATGACGGCCCTCATCCTGGTGATCGGGGTCCTGAGATCATGGGCAACATAGTCCAGGGACTGGCGCATGCCGTTTATGAGGCTTTGAATCCTCTGGAGCATGTTGTTGAATAGCCTTACCAGCTCGTCAAGTTCGTCGCCGGTCTTGTATGAAGGCACCCTTGAATCCATTCGTCCAAGATCGATCTCGCGGACCGTATTGATCAAATCCCTTATTGGCCTGAGCGACCTGAAGGCCAGAAATGCCCCAGTGGAGATGGCTATAAGCACCACCGGTATGGTAATGATGGCAAAGATTTCCCTGAAATGTTCCAGAAGGTCCTCCCTTTCCTCGGACCCCTTACCAATCTGTAGTATGTAACCATCCTTGAGCCGGCGACTTTTTATCTCAAGGGTATCATCGTCATCCTTCTTTTTGAGGAAGAGCCAGTGGTCCCCCTTGGTGACATTTTCATTCTCTAGTGGGGAATAGTCTATCCTTTTAAAATGTGGAGGCGTGGTGAGTATAAGTGTGCGGTTGGAGCTGTCCGCCACCCGCACGAAGAACCCGGCGGCCTTATTGCTCTTATATTCCTGGCGTATCTCCTCGAGCAGGGTCTTGAGTCCCTTGGCCCTTTCCATCAGGGCGTATTCGTTAATCTTGAGTTCTATTATCTTCCTGTCCTGCTCCTTGACTATCGACGAAAGCAGTAGATAGGCAATAAGGAACAGTATCATGGAACTCGATACGAATATGGAAGAGTACCAGATGGTCAACCGGAAGGCAGTCGTCCTGGTGAAGTTCCTAAGCCTCCTTAATGACATATCCTACACCGCGGATCGTATGTATCAGCTTTCTGTCGAATCCCTGGTCTACCTTGTTTCTCAGGCGGCAGATCAGGACATCAACTACGTTAGTCTGGGGATCAAAGCTATAATCCCAGACATGCTCCAGTATCATGGTTTTGGAAACTACCCGTTCCCTATTGCGCATCAGGTATTCAAGTAAGGAGAATTCCTTGGGTTGAAGTTCGATTTCCTGCCCGCCCCTTTGCACCCTTCTTTTCAAGAGATCCAGCCGGAGATCTGCAACCTCGAGCTTACTTACCTCCCGAATCGTTCCAGACCTGCGTATCAGTGCCTGGACCCTTGCAAGGAGTTCCGAAAACGCAAAGGGCTTTACCATGTAATCGTCGCTTCCGATTTCAAGTCCCCTGACCTTGTCCTCCACCGATCTTTTTGCGCTCAGGATAAGTACCGGGGTGTCGATGCCCTCGGTACGCATACGTTCTATCAACGTAAGGCCGTCAAGCCTTGGTAGCATTAGATCGATTATGGCCACGTCGTACTCAACGGTAAAGACAAAATCCAGGCCTGTCTCCCCATCCTTGGCCCAATCGACGGCAAAGCCTGCCTCCTTAAGGCCTTTCTTTATAAAAGAGGCTATCCTCTGATCGTCTTCAACTATCAATATGCGCATGATTCATTCCCGAATTGTCCATATGTGTCCATGGTTAAGCAATAAATGCATTTTCGGACAAAAGATATTAGTGCAGACACCTTAATTGACTGTTTCCAACCCATTACCATTTTTTAATCTTGGGGCAAGTAAGGATTAATAGATAATATCTATATGATATAAATGATATAAGATCCCTGAAAGGGTTACTCCCCTTGCAGGCACTAGGTCCCAGTAATACGAGGATATTGCCCATGGAGAAATGTGTGTACTCATATTCATACAATAAATTGAGGAG
>WFZW01000226.1 GCA_015489365.1 Deltaproteobacteria bacterium
GGTAGAGGTGGAAGTGTGATAGATTTTTCTCAAGTTTTAAGAACTGAAGTTCTTTTTCAGGAAAAAAATGGGAACAGACTCTGCCTAAAGGCTCTATGCCATAGAAAGGGATGCTTCCCCAAAGAGGCTTTCCCTTAAGAAGGTGTACGAGGTGCGCCAAATGCAGGCAAGGCCCATCCTTGGGGAGTTCAAGGAGTGGCTGCACAAGAAGTCGATTAAGACCCCTCTAAAGGGGCTTCTTGGCAAGGCTGTTCTATATACCCTGAAGCAGTGGGATCGCCTTGTAGGGTATCTTGAGGATGGACATCTTTCGCCTGACAACAACTTTGCCGAAAATACCTTACGGCCCTTTGTGGTCGGACGAAAGAACTGACTGTTTTCAGAGACCCTCGTTTCTTGAGCTCATTAGGTACCCTTAGCTGGCCAAGTGCAGGATTTTCAAAGGCAAAATTCACTACAGATTGTTCCACTTCGGAAGCCACCCTATTCTTGGGAATAGGCTTTTTTCTGCTGATCTCCTGTAGAGCAGATTCGGCATCCTGTTTCATAAAGTTTCTTAAACCTATTATAGAAGCTGTCCCTGGAATAACCCATGACCTTCCAGGCCTTGGAGACATTTCCTAATTCTTGAGCGAGTCTTAGAAGACCGACCTTGGTCTTAATGATTTTGTCTTGCTGATTCATCCGACATTCCTCCTTTTCTCAGGCCCGCCTTCGTACTTGCCTTCGGCAGCACTCGGCAGGGCCTCTTATCTTGTTATTATGCAGGAATGTCAGATTAAATCATGACTATTTCAGCTTAGCGCAGAAACCGTTCAGGCACCCATTCCAGATTTCCTATGAGAATGAACTAAACTTCCATGCGGCCCGTACCTTGGTGCCGCACCCCCACTACGTGGAGATACAGCCCATAGACTCTGTATTTTCACGGTAAAACCAGTTGCTAAAAAGCGGATCAAAATTGACTGGCCTGGTAAGGGCAAGGAAATCCCCGCCCTTACCCGATCTAGTGGCCATCTGCACCTCTACCACCAACAGAGGTCGAAGCGATCCAGGTTCATCACCTTGTTCCATGCAGCCACAAAGTCGTGCACGAACTTTTCTCGACTATCGTCCAGGGCATAAAATTCAGCCTGGGCACGCAACTGGGAATTGGAACCAAATACCAGATCTACCCGGGTCGCAGTCCACTTGCGCTGACCTGTTTTGCGCTCATAGGCCTCGAACAACTGTGCGTCTTCTGAAGTGGGCCTCCACTCGATCCCCATATCCAGGAGGTTGACGAAGAAGTCGTTGGTGAGCACACCTATTCGATCAGTGAAAATGCCGTGGGAAGTGCCGCCATAGTTGGCCCCGAGAACACGCATCCCGCCAACGAGCACCGTCATTTCCGGCACGGTGAGCGTAAGTAGCTGGGCCCTATCGATGAGCGCCTGCTCGGCAGGAAAACTACAGCCCGACTTCAGGTAGTTACGAAAACCATCTGCCACTGGTTCCAGGTAGCCGAAGGATTCAATGTCGGTCTGTTCCTGGGAGGCATCGGTTCGTCCAGGGGCAAAAGGAACCTCTACCGAGAAACCGGTAAGGCGGGCTGCCTCTTCGATAGCGGCATTGCCGCCAAGAACTATGAGGTCAGCCAGGGAGACCTGCTTGTCGTCCGTCTGGGCACTGTTAAATTCGCCTTGGATCTTTTCCAATACGCCGAGCACCTTCATAAGCTGCTCGGGCTGGTTGGCCTCCCAGTCCTTTTGTGGTACCAGGCGGATGCGGGCACCGTTTGCGCCACCGCGCTTGTCTGAGGCGCGGAAGGTAGAGGCCGCCGACCAGGCGGTATAAACCAGCTCAGGAATGGAAAGGCTAGAGGCCAGGATACGCCTTTTCAGCCCAGCGGCATCCCCATCATCGATCAACCCATGATCCACCGACGGCAGCGGGTCTTGCCAGATGAGGTCCTCCTCTGGGACTTCTGGACCGAGATAGCGGGCCCTTGGACCCATGTCACGATGTGTGAGCTTGAACCACGCACGGGCGAAGGCATCGGCCAATTCGCTGGGATGATCCCGAAATCGTTTTGCAATCGGGCCGTAGTTTGAATCCATGCGCAGCGCCAGGTCGGTGGTGAGCATGATCGGCTTATGGTGTTTATCAGGGTCGTGTGCATCGGGGACCATGTCCTCAGGGTCAGGATTAACGGCAACCCACTGCCACGCACCGGCAGGACTCTTTTCTAGGTTCCAATCGTACTTGAACAGGAGTTCAAGGAAACTGTTGTCCCACTTAATGGGAGTCGGAGTCCAGGCCCCCTCAAGACCACTGGTGATAGTATCAGGTCCCTTGCCACTTCGGTAGCTGTTCTTCCAGCCCAGTCCCTGTTCTTCAAGGGGTGCCGCTTCTGGCTCGGGACCTACATATTTTTTTGGATCGGCAGCACCATGGCATTTGCCAAAGGTGTGCCCACCAACAATAAGGGCAACGGTCTCCTCGTCGTTCATCCCCATACGCTTGAAGCTCTCACGGATATCATCTGCAGCGGCAAGGACATTGGGCTCGCCGTTAGGGCCTTCGGGGTTGACATAAATCAGGCCCATCTGGACTGCAGCAAGGGGTTTTTCCATTTCGCGTGCATCACTGTGGCGTTCATCACCCAGCCACTCCGACTCCGGTCCCCAGTACACATCTTCCTCTGGCTCCCATGTATCCACGCGGCCACCACCAAAGCCAAAGACCTTAAACCCCATGTCCTCCAAGGCCACATTGCCAGCAAGAATCATCAGATCGGCCCAGGAGATCTTACTGCCATACTTCTTCTTTATGGGCCAAAGAAGACGACGTGCCTTATCGAGGTTGACGTTGTCCGGCCAGCTATTTACCGGTGCAAACCTCTGGTTGCCGGTACTCCCGCCGCCGCGTCCATCCATCGCCCGATAGGTACCGGCAGAGTGCCAAGCCATGCGGATGAAGAGGGGACCGTAATGACCGTAGTCAGCAGGCCACCAGTCCTGGGAGTCGGTCATTAACCTTTGCAGGTCCGCCTTGAGAGCCTTATAATCAAGTTGGCTAAACGCCTTGGCATAATCATAGTCAGGAGTTAGTGGTTTTAGTTCATTGGGGTTTTGGTGAAGGATTTTGAGATTTATTTGATTGGGCCACCAATCGCGGATCATGTTACCACCCAAGGTGGTGTGCTTAAAAGCGGCACCCGTCACCGGGCACCTACTATTTTTTCCCATCATTTCTGTTCTCCTTTTTGAATGAGACAACCTTGGCCGGAAGTATCAACTACAATAACTTCCATTTCTTTCCAACCTGTATTCGCCTGGCCCTGGGAATGGTAAGAATTTTCCTGTTTTTTATATTATCTCCTACCTGCTCTACACCAATTTAGCAAGAGATAGATGTCTTATTTACATTGACACAGAGAGGGGCTACGGAAGGCGCAAGGCTTACAAAAAAAGCCCCGCAAATTTGCGGGGCATTTACTTGTAAAACAACCATTATGAAAAGGGTTGCGTTTTATCATGGCTCCCCGGGACGGACTTGAACCGCCAACCTAGTGGTTAACAGCCACC
>WFZW01000227.1 GCA_015489365.1 Deltaproteobacteria bacterium
GGCCAGCGGCCCTTATTGCTTGTAACAGGGCCTTGGATCCCCATGGGGCACATAGAAAATCAAGAGCCCCGAGCCGCATTGCCTCTACTGCATCCTCTATAGTGCCCTTTTTCGCCAATACGATTGTGCCCCTTGGGCCTTTACCAGGTCTTTGCCGCAGGAATTCGAGTGCGTCCATCCTTCCCGGATCATGGACGATGACAGTCAGTGGATGCTCACTCCTGGCAAGGATCTGGCGGGCAAGGTCGACATTGGGCACAGCCGTTACTTCAAGGCCGTCGGTCTCCATGTCTTCGGTAAGCCTTAGCCGTTCTTTCGCCTGGGCTGAGACAAGCAGGATTTTTATCCTTGGGATGGCCTTGCCCCTGGTGCTCATCTGAAATCTCCTGCAATCCCGCTCCAGAATTTTCGGTCCTGCACCTCTGCCTTGGCCACATTGTTCCAGAACGGGTCTGTCGATTTGAGTAGCGATTGCCAAGGGCTGGTATTTCCCCTTTCCTTTCCACTCCTGGAACGGGCCAGGGCCAGGCGCCATAGAACGGCAGGGTCATCAGGTTCAAGCCTCTTCAGCCTATCGTAGGCACTAAGTGCCTCTGATGGCTGTTCGAGGTTGAGCGCCTCGTCACCCCATGATCGTAGAAGCAAGCTCTTTTGGACCGTGTCGAGATCCTTTTCCATCCTTAACCACTGTTTCTGTACCTGATCCCACTCACCGAGCTTCACACTGGCATTGAAGAGCAGTAACCGCGTTTCCTTGTTGGGCCTTCTATCCAGGGAATCCTGGGCCATGTTGAACGAGGCGACCCAGTCACCGCGTCTTGCGGCAAGCCTTGCTTTAAGGGCTAGGGCCTTGGGACCAAGGGCAGCGTCAGGGCACTGACTGTCAAGCAGGTTCAAGGTGGCTTCAGCCGCAGTGAGATCCCCATCCTTTATGGCCTGTGCTGCCCAGGCAGTAAAAAGTTCAGCCCTTTTCCCTGGGTCTATCCCCATCTCGAATGCCTTGAAATAGGCCCTGAGCGCCGCTTTCGGGACCCCGATTTCGCCCCATGCATGGCCAAGTAGCAACTGGTGTTCCGGGACATCTAGTTCCCCTATGGCATCTGCATGGACGAAATGATAGTTGACTAGATCCAGCGGGTGCCTTTGTTTCAATAAATCCCTATCAAGGGCAAGGAGTGCCTTGGCTGCAATTGGCCGTGCCTTTGCCATGGCGGCCTTGTCCTTTAGCCCCTTGTAGATCCTGCGAAACCGCCAGTACTCAACCAGCGCCCCCTGTGGATCGTGCTTGTTGATCAACCTGTTCATGAGCCGAAGCCATAGGGCCTGGGTAAGATTGGCTATGGACGATGCCAGGGGATCGTTGCCATGGGCCTGGATAAATGGACTGCCAAATGCCACTACCTCCTGGAGTTCGTGGATGTCGGGCTTGGCAGACATGAGTGCCTTTTCGGCCTCATCGGCACATCTAAGAATCCTGGCAAGATATGGGTTAGATGGGCTTTTTTGTTTGAAATTCCAGGCCAGTTCCAATACGGCCAGGAATTTTTTCTCCTTCAATTTGAGCCTCGTCAGCTCGAATTCAACCTCATGGGTCAGGGGATAATCTGGAAATTTTTCGATTATTTTTGAAAACAACTGATCCTCCAAGGCGGTGTTCTGTTTTCTGAGCGTACCTTTTACGTACTTTGAAAGCCTTTCCTTGGCCTTTTCTTCCATCTGGGCCATCCGAAACCGGGCAAATAGGGCCTCTGGTAGGTTGGAATAGTCCCTCCTGATCAGCGCGTAGTATTTTCTTGCCTTGAGGTTACTGCCTTCCTTGCGGTAGGTTTCAGCAATATGGAACAGGGCCTCTGCCCTGTGGGTTGGCAGCTTGATGAGGTTTATATAGTGTATCCAGTACCTTCTGGCTTCTCCGTAATGGCCTTGTTCCTCTGCAAGCCTTGCCTTCAGGTCCAGGAACTGCGGCACCTCCACCTCGATAGATGGAGAGGCCTTTGCTATCTGGTCCGCAACCCTTGTGGCCAATTTGATTTTTCCTTCCTTGAGCGCCTGAATGGCCAGTATGATCTTGGCAGTCTTTGCTGCCTTACTGTCAGGAAATTGACGCAAGAGTTCCTGGTAAAAAGCTACCAACTTGTTCGTTTGACCCTGTTCCTTCATGTAGGCTACGAGTGCTGTTAGTGCTTCACCGGCCCATTTGCTGTCAGGGTAATATTTCGCCACTATCCTCCAATGGGCTATGGCCTCGGGGACAAAGGATATGCTGGCGTAGGCCTCACCCAGGTCGTAGTAGGCCTCTGGAACGTGAGTGGACTTTGGATATTCCTTTATGAATCCCTTAAGGTCCTCTATCAGAGGCCATGCCCCCTTTGCTGCCTGAAAAGGGCTGTCTTCCACGTCTTTCCAGAATATTTCCAATTGGGGCGATATGGCCTTCCATGCTACCTCGTCGGGTGGAAGTTCCTTTGAGAGGGATATGCCGACTGGCAATAGATTTACCGTGACTAACCATAAAATGACAGGCAGTACACTCGATTTCAGGTAATCAACCCCCTTTGTATTTACGAAGAATTCCATGTCTGGAATCGATCCCTTTCTTTTGTCTTTATTCAGCCTTGGGTCCCCAAGGGCATGCTATGGCAGGGGACGGCTGTTCCTCAAGGCCATAGCACGGGCATTTGGAGCCTTTTTTCATGTCCTGTTGGGCACAGCAAAGGATACTTGTTCATGTAGATCCACGTGTGTTTATGGCCAAAGAAGGCTTTCAAGTACTGAACTGTTATGCTGAGAATAGTTGCAATCTTTTTTTGAAAGGCGCTTCCTTTAAGAAGCAAAGCAGGTGCCAGGATCCAATCCCTTAAATAGTGTCCATGGAAAGGTCCTAGGTGGTGGCAGGATAAATTTAAGCTGTTTCCGTGTAGTGGGGTGGGTAAGTTCCAGGATGGCTGCATGGAGGCACACAGACCGGTCCTTCATGGGCCGATCAGCCCCGTATTTCACGTCTCCCGCAAGGACGCAGCCGACCTTTGCAAGTTGTGCCCGTATCTGGTGTGGCCTGCCTGTTTCGGGCCGCAGAAGAAACAAAGAGTAGCCACGTCTTGACATGAGATGCTCTACCCCTGTCCTTGCCAACTTTGCCCCTTTAGGGTGTCTACCGTCCCTTTCGAACACATGTACCTTGTTGACCTTGCCGTCCTTCAGGATGAAGTGTTCCAGTAATCCCTGGACATTAGCAGGGTGTGCCCGTGAGATACCCAGGTACGTCTTCGATATCCTGTGCTCCCGCATCTGGGCAGACAGGCGTGAGGCAGCCTTGGACGTGATGGCAAAACAAACCAGACCTGATACAGGGCGATCAAGCCGGTGTACCACCCCAAGAAATACGTTTCCAGGCTTGTTGCGGGTCCTTTTGAGGTAGTCTTTCCCCCAATCCAGGAGTGAACGATCCCCGGAGGAATCGGGAACAACTGGCATTCCAGCGGGCTTTGAAAGAACCAGCAGATGGTTGTCTTCGTATACGGGCTTTATAGGGGTCATTAGCCTAAGCCCTGGCCAAGGGACGCATTTTCACAGTAACAGTCATCGCCGAGGCGGGCACAATGAGGCATGAAAGTATGCCCCTGGAAATATATTGTTTTCGTCCTTGTGCGTCCATGGCTAAGCAAAAAATGCATTTTTGTGTTGAGCATCTTAAGTGTGTAATTTACCATGAAAATACAGAGCCTATGGGCTGTATCTTCATGTCCTGGGGTGCAGCCTAGAGGATACGGACTGCATGAAGGTTTTGGTTTAAGGGGTCTCATTACTTGAATTGGGAATAATCATGTTGTTTAATTGGGCCCATGATAGCCATAATCGATTATAGAGCTGGAAATCTCACGAGTGTGGCCAGGGCAGTCAGGCGCCTTGGCTACGAATGCAGTGTAACAGATGAGCACAGGAAGATCACCGGTTCGGACAGGGTGATTTTCCCTGGGGTTGGGGCCGCAGGGAAGGCCATGTCGGATCTCAAGGCATTAGGGCTCGATCAGGTGCTTCGTGACGTGTACGCCTCCGGGAAGCCAATATTGGGGATATGCCTCGGTACCCAGATCATCTTCGAGTACAGTGAGGAGGACGATACCCCTTGTCTTGGTATCCTTCCGGGCGTGGTTCGACGTTTTCCCGAACCTCTGATAGACCCGGACACGGGTACCAGGCTCAAGGTTCCTCACATGGGCTGGAATGTGGTTGATTGGCTCCAGGAACATCCTGTTTTTGCTGGGATAGACCAGGATGCTTCCTTCTATTTCGTTCATTCCTATTATCCTGCCCCTTCCGAGGAAGACCTGGTAGTGGGGCGAACGCCCTACGGGTTGCCCTTTGCATCGGCTGTGGCCAGGGACAATCTGGTTGCGGTACAGTTTCATCCTGAGAAGAGCGGGCGGCCCGGTCTCAATATATTATCAAATTTCTGTAAGTGGGATCCAGATCATGCTTAGCAAGAGAATCATTCCATGCCTCGACGTCCGCGATGGACGTACCACCAAGGGAATCAAGTTCAAGAACAACGTGGACATCGGTGATCCGGTGGCAATGGCCAGGTTTTACTACGAACAAGGGGCGGATGAACTGGTCTTCTACGACATTACCGCCTCCAGTGATCACAGGCCCATAATGATTGACGTGGTCAGGAGGACTGCCGAGGAGATATTCATCCCGTTTTCAGTGGGCGGCGGCATACGCACGGTGGAAGATATGCGGGAGGTGTTGCTCGCAGGTGCAGAAAAGATAAGTGTGAACACGGCCGCTGTGAAGAATCCCAGGATCATCACCGAAGGTGCAAAGGCCTTTGGAAAGCAATGTGTGGTCCTTGGCATGGACGTAAAACGAGTGGAAAAGTCAGCCAAGATCCCTTCAGGTTATGAAATCGTCATACACGGCGGCAGGACTTATATGGGCATCGATGCCCTTTGGTGGGCAAAAGAGGCGGAAAATCTTGGGGCGGGTGAGATATGCCTGAACTCCATTGATGCCGATGGCACCCAGGAAGGCTATGAGATGACCCTTACCAAAATGATATCAGAGGCGGTCAATATACCGGTTATCGCCTCTGGAGGGGCAGGAAAACCGGAACATCTTGCATCTGTATTGAAGGAGGCCAAGGCAGATGCTGCCTTGATAGCCTCCATGACACACTATGGAACCTATACAATTAAGGGGATAAAGGAATACCTGAAGGATCAGGGGGTTTGTGTAAGGATGAAGTGGTAATGGATCCCTATCATTATCCCTTATCTTTTGGCCTACCCACCAGAAAGACAGGTTAGGTGTGTCCCTCCTGCGATAAATGCCATGCCGCGGCCATCTGGGGATTTTTTCATGGGACCAGCTCTAGTGCGCCTATGGCAAAGAAGGTCTTTGATGTTTACACCCTGGAATGATCAGCCATGGCCTTGGTGACTACGGGCATAGAACGATTACTCGCAGAGCCTCCTGGCTGGTTGGACGGCAGGCGATTGGGGCTCTTGTGTAACCATGCATCGGTTGGCCATGGCCTCATCCATTCCAAGGACCTAATCTCTGAAAGGTGGCCTGGTAGGCTCGTTGCCCTCTTTACCCCTCAACACGGATTGTTTGGCGAAAAGCAGGACAACATGGTGGAGTCCTCCCATGGCATAGATGATACCCTTGGGATCCCGGTGTTTAGTCTGTATTCCGACTCTAGAAGGCCCACGGCAGAGCAGTTATCAGGATTGGATCTGCTGCTGGTGGATTTGCAGGATGTGGGATGCCGGGTCTATACCTTTATATGGACCCTCTATCTGGCCATGCAGGCCTGTGCAGAGGCGGGTGTGGCGGTTGCGGTGCTGGACCGTCCCAATCCGATTGGAGGTGAGGCCGTCGAGGGGAACCTGTTGAAGGAGAATTGCTCGTCCTTCGTGGGCATGGCCACGATCCCCATGCGCCATGGCATGACCATGGGAGAACTTGCAGGTCTCTTCGTAGATCAGGCAGGGATTGATCTGGAGCTTCACGTGGTTCCCATGCTTGGATGGAGGCGCAGCATGTATTTTGAGGATACTGGCCTTGTATGGATTTGGCCGTCTCCCAATATGCCTACGGCGGAAACGGCAAAGGTCTACCCCGGGCAGGTAGTTCTAGAGGCCACGAATATCTCGGAGGGACGTGGCACTACCCGGCCATTTGAGGTATTCGGTGCCCCCTTCCTGGATCTGGATACCATCGTCGATGCAGTGAGCCGATGGGACCTTGGGGGCTTTTATCTAAGGAGGCAGTATTTTGAGCCAACCTTTCACAAATGGGCAGGCCATAGCTGCAGGGGCTTTCAGCTCCATGTAACCGACAGGTTGCGTTTCAAGCCCTATGTCACCTCCCTTGCCCTGATATCCCTTTTGAGACGCCTTCATCCCGATGCCTTTGAATGGAGGCCTCCTCCCTATGAATACGAATACCAGCGCTTACCCGCAGACTTGATCATAGGTGATAGATCCATAAGGGACGCGGTAGAGCAGGGGGCCAGACCGAGGGAACTTGAGAATATGTGGTCAGGGGAGCTGGCAGGGTTTAACGAACTTAGAAGAAGGTGGCTTCTTTACCGGTAATGGGATCATGTCAGGGGCAAGCCAGGAATTCGACCGCCCCTGGCTACCGATTGGGTCATGCAAGGTTTGCACCAGGATTATCTCTATCTGTCTGAAGGGATATATGCCTTGGGTTCGTATACAGGGTTTAGATGGTACACACCGGGAAGATTTCTATACTGCTCATTATAATCGAGGCCATAGCCCACCAGAAAGCCCTTCTTGACATTAAAGCCCACGTAATCCACATCCACTGGTACCTTCCTGCGTTCCTTCTTGTCAATAAGACAGCATATCCTTATGGATGCAGCCTCGTGTAATTTCAAAATCTCCTTTAGATACTGGAGCGTATAGCCGGTATCCACTATGTCTTCCACCACCACTACGTCCTTTCCCTGTATGGATAACTCTATGTCCTTGGTTATGCTCACCTGGCCAGAGGATTCCATGGTGGCTCCATAGCTTTGAAGTCTTACGAAATCCACAACGAGCGGAAGCTTGATGTGCCTCATGAGATCGGCCATGAATACGAATGCGCCCTTGAGTATGCCTATCAGGACCAGAGAGCTATCTTTATAGTCCCTCGTTATCTCTGTCCCTAGCTCCTCTACGCGCCTTTGGATATCCACCGGAGAAATAATTTCCCGCAACTCATCACTGCCTTCCATCTTTGTCGCATGCCTCCTGTTTGAGACCCTAGTCCAGATTTCACTCCTGGATACATATATGCCGAGTATATATCCAGGTGCAGACGTTTTGAAAAGATAGGAGGTGAAAAAAATATGACGAGGACACAGACCTGTTGGAATCGTTGAACCAGCGCTCCCTTGTTTTTTCAGGG
The DNA here is from genome assembly GCA_015489365.1 of Deltaproteobacteria bacterium. GTDB lineage: Bacteria > Desulfobacterota > Dissulfuribacteria > Dissulfuribacterales > QOAL01 > S143-34. Next base: position 7,426 of record WFZW01000227.1, read on the forward strand.
TAATTATTCACATTTTCTGGCCGGATACTTTCCAAGTGTTCTTGACAGGGCGATTAACCAGATTAATTTAATTTGAAGCCCACAGAAGATGGGGGTCTTTGACGAAACCGAATATTTTGCTTTGGATGAAGGCCCAACGAGCTAAAAGGGCACAGTGTGCCAGGCGTGAAGGCATGCTGAAGACAAAGTATGCCCTCACATTAAAACATAATCAACGATAGCGAGGTGTATCGTATGCCCATTTATGAATTTGTATGTCAAAAATGTAACAATCATTTTGAAAAATTCGTATTGTCTTCCGGATCCGCCAGAGATATCCGGTGTCCCAGGTGTGGTTCGTCACATGTGCGGAAACAGTTTTCCAGCTTTTCATGCGGATCAGGGCGGTTTGGCCTCGGCGGACTCACTGGCGGCGGCTCTTCCACCTGCGGTGGTTCCGGACGCTTTGGGTGAGCGTAGTAAAAGGCCCCAGGTCCTGGGGCCTAACATTCTTTTGAGCCTTAATTTCAAACCCTTATGCAGTCTGTATCCTCTGCGTCACATTCCCAGGGCATGCAGCTATATGTTACACGAGCCAGAAAAGGCGCAAACATATCCCTAGGTTAAACGACTTTAGGGCGAACCCACGCATGCCCTGTGATCGTTACTATTTCCCTCCTTTTTTCCTCCTTTGTTTCGGACCTTATTGTGTCTAGTGCATGATCGGTTATATTCAGCTAGACATTCAAATGATTCATGCACCCGTATTTACCTTAAGCGTAGCGTGTTTCCATGCCTGATGGGAGGCGCACATGGGGCGGGTACGGGCGATTTACGAATTTTATCGCCAGGAGGCCGAAATTTTATGCTTAAGATTCAAGACCTATGGGTAGATGTCCAGGGGAAGGAAGTGCTCAAGGGCATCAACCTGGAGATAGGCAGGGGCGAAACACATTGTCTCTTCGGGAAAAATGGTTCGGGGAAAACCACCCTACTCATGACCCTCATGGGCTTTGAAGGTTACAAGGTCAAGCACGGCAACATAATCTTCAAGGGTAAGGACATAACCAACATGTCGGTCAATGAAAGGGCGGAAATGGGTATCGGGCTTTCGTTCCAGCGCCCACCGACCTTGAGGGGAGTAAAGCTCAGGGATCTCCTGACCATCTGCGCAAAGGATGCGGATCGGGCTGTCAGTCTTGCCCTTTCCTATGGTTTCGAGGACTTTTTGGACCGGGAGGTAAACCTTGGATTTTCAGGGGGAGAGATCAAGAAATCCGAGCTTCTTCAGTTGCTTGCCCAGGATCCTGACTTTACCTTGCTTGATGAGCCTGAATCGGGGGTGGATGTTGAAAATCTCAACGTTATCGGTGAGATGATCAAGAAATTACTGCAAAAGGATATCCACAGGAACAGGACTAAATCAGGTCTCATCATTACCCATACGGGTTTTATTCTGAATTATGTGACGGCAGACAGAGGGCATGTAATGCTGGATGGCAAGATAATGTGTCAGGGGAACCCCCTTGAGATATTCGAGGGGATCCAGAAATACGGATATCAGGAGTGCATCAAATGTCAGTTCTAGAAAATAACAAGAATGGTTCGGCAGACGAGGAACTCCTCAAGCGATTCAGACCCGCATCAGAGGCAGAGACGGTACGCGATGTTAGCAAGCTTGGGGAGGAGGACCTGGTCAAGCTCAGGCAGACAGGGGTGGTTCTCGATGCCGGCGACAGGCTTGGGACCTTTCTACAAACGAACTGCGGAGTTACGAAGTGCGAATGCCAGGTTCATGGTGTCGAAATGCTCCCCATTACCGAGGCCTTGAAGAAATATGATGGGCTTTCAGAATATTGGTGGAAGCTTGTATCACCTGGCAAGGATGCCTTTACCCGTGAAACCGAAAGGGACCTGGATAATGGTTATTTCATAAGGGCCCTGCCAGGGCAAAAGGTGGTATACCCCCTCCAGACCTGCCTTTATATAAGGAGCGACAATGTGGCCCAGAGGGTCCACAACGTTATCATTGCCGAGGAGGGCTCGGAACTTCATGTGATAACAGGATGTGCTACCCGTCCCCATCTTACCTCTGGACTCCACATAGGGGTCTCTGAATTTTTCGTGAAGAAGGGGGCAAAGCTTGTGTTCACCATGATCCATAACTGGGGCGAGGAGATATATGTCAGGCCAAGAACCGGGATACGTGTGGAAGAAGATGGTATCTTTGTCTCGAACTATGTGTCCCTCAAGGGGGTAAAATCCATACAGACCTTTCCCACAGCTACCCTTACAGGGGCCAGGGCGTTGGTCCGGTTCAATTCCGTAATAGTAGCCCCTGAAGGGGCACATATCGATTCCGGGGCCAGGGTGATCCATGAGGGTCCTGAAAGTAAGTCAGAGATCATCTCCAGGACCATTTCCTATGGCGGCACGGTGATTGCGCGGGGACACCTGGTGGGAAAGGCCCCTGATATAAAGGCCCATCTCGAATGCCAGGGGTTAATGCTCAGTGAGCGCGGCGTGATACATGCAATTCCCGAGCTGGAGGCCCACATCGCCGATGTCGACATGTCGCACGAGGCCGCTGTGGGCAGGATTGCAAGGGAGGAAATAGAATATCTAATGGCAAGGGGCCTTAGTGAAGAAGAGGCTACATCTACCATTGTAAGAGGATTTCTTAACGTAAAGATCGACGGACTTCCCAGGGAGCTGGAGGAGGAACTCCAGGCCGCTGTGGATGAATGTCATAAGGGTATGTAGATGGATGAAGATAGGCCTTGCTCAGTTTGATCCGCTAATCGGCGACTTCGACTATAACCTTAGCAAGATGGATACATTGGCCAGGGATGCCAGAAGGCGCGGATGCGATCTTGTGGTCTTCCCAGAGCTTGCGGTCTGTGGTTATCCTCCACGGGACCTCTTGGAACGCCATGAGTTTGTTGAAGATAGTCTCGGCGCCCTGGACAAATTGGTCTCCCGTATCCAGGGCATAACCGTCCTATGCGGTTGTGTAACCAGGAACGAAGCACCCTTTGGAAAGCCTCTCCACAACAGCGCCATACTCTTCAGGGACGGAAGGATCCTGGGCATGGTGCACAAGAGGTTGCTTCCCAGTTATGATGTCTTCGATGAGTCGCGGTATTTCGAGCCTGGACCGGCCTCCAGGCCCTTGGTCGTCAATGATGTACGCCTGGGCGTAACCATATGCGAGGATATCTGGAACGACGATTTTCTGCCAGGTCAACGGCATATATATGGTGTTAACCCGGTGGCCGAGCTGGTCCAGCAGGGCGTGGATTTCTTCGTAACCATATCGGCCTCCCCGTTTACCCTGCAAAAGCAGCAGGTTCGTTTTTCCATTCTGGATGGTCTAGTCCAGAAATACTCCAGGCCCTTTGTCTATGTAAATGCCGTTGGAGGCCAGGATGCACTTGTCTTTGATGGTGCAAGCCTTGCCGTAGGCAAAGGGGGCATTGTCATTGCCCAGGCCGCTGACTTCAAGGAGGACCTGGTTCTTGCAGATCTTGCCGCCGGAACCGGGGAATGTCATAGGATTTCCTCGTCTGATGAAGAAAAGATTGTCAAAGCATTGTGCCTGGCACTCAAGGATTATACCGACAGGTGCGGATTGAAGAAGGTGACGCTTGGCCTCAGCGGGGGTATAGATTCGTCGGTTACGGCGGTCTTGGCAGCCAAGGCAATGGGCAAGCAGAATGTTTTGGGGGTTATCATGCCTTCGCCCTATACCTCGAAGGAAAGCATAGAGGATGCGGAACGCCTGGCTGGAAATCTCGGTATCGATACCGCAACCCTTCCCATATCGAGGGTGTTCGAGTCTTACCTCGACACCCTCGATCCCCTTTTCAAGGGACTCGAACCTGGGGTGGCGGAGGAAAACATCCAGGCCAGGATCAGGGGAAATCTGCTTATGGCCATATCCAACAAGTTTGGCTACATGGTCCTCTCCACTGGCAATAAGAGCGAGCTGGCTGTTGGTTATTGTACCCTTTACGGTGACATGAGTGGGGGCTACGCCCTCATATCCGATCTTCCCAAGCTTTTGGTCTACAATGTTGCCAGGTATCTGAATAGTAAGAAGAAGGTCATTCCCGAGAGGGTGTTTTCAAAACCACCCTCTGCAGAACTAAGACCAGGGCAGCGTGATGAGGATGATCTGCCACCCTATGACCTTCTTGACCCGATACTTGAGATGTATCTGGAGGAAAATTTGTCCCCAGACCAGATAATCGCTGAGGGGTTTGGCAGAGATGTGGTGCTTAAGGTTGTATCCATGGTGGAACGAAATGAATACAAGCGGCGACAGGCCCCGATAGGCCCAAAGGTTACTTCCAAGGCCTTTGGATGCGGACGAAGATATCCGATTGCACATGGATACCGGGTGTCCCATCGTGATATGAGACAGGGATCATAAATAGGGGCCAGGGGTTGGAAAAGGGGATCTTCATAAAGGATATCTTGCCCGGCGATTCGGTGACTGGCCTCTTTTGTGTGGGTAGTAAACGCCTTCTGGAGACCAAGAACGGTATGCCATATCTGGCGATCACTCTGGTGGATAAATCAGGCGAGATCGAGGGACGGGTATGGGACGAGGCACTTCGATATGATCGGCAATTTGCAGAGGGGGACTTCGTAAGTATCGAGGGGGAGGGGAAGACCTTCGGCGGCACCCTTCAGCTAAAGATCAATATACTTTCCGTGGTTGGACCAGACAAGGTGGATCCATCCCTCTTCCTTCCAGTGGCGCCCGTCGATCTAGATTCCTGTTGGGACGAGTTCATTCGTTTTGCCAACAAGATCAAGTGCCCTATTCTGGGCCATCTGTTGAGGACCTTAATAAAGGATACCACCTTTACCAAGGCCTTCAGGACCGCACCGGCGGCCAAGAAGATGCATCATGCATACATAGGTGGGCTTCTTGAGCACAGTGTCGCCGTGGCCAGGATGGCAAGGGCCGTCTCTAGGTTGTATGGACATCTCGACCAGGACCTGCTCATGTCCGGTGCCCTGTTGCACGATATCGGGAAGATAAAGGAATTCCGCTATGATCGGCCACCCATCGATTATTCTGATCAGGGCAGGCTCCTTGGACATATGGCACTTGGGATCTCCATGCTTGAAGGGTACTTGGAGAGCTTGGGGTTGGATGCCAGCGCTCCACGGGTGTTGGCACTCAAACACCTGATACTGAGCCATCACGGCCAACGTGAGTTTGGTTCCCCTGTTCTTCCTATGATGGAGGAAGCAGTGGCACTGCACATGATAGATGACCTTGATGCAAAGTTGAATTTTCTGGGCCGCTTGAAGGAAGATCTGCCAGAGGGTGAATATCAATGGACCGGTTTCCAGAGGCTTTTCGACAGATATTTTTTCCTCCAAGGCCGCAGTGGTCGGAACGAATGTCTGGATGGGACAGGTGAAGACGCGGGGGAGGCAGTAGATGATGGTCCTCTTCAGCAATCACTTTGGAGGAGAACCGGTTAGCAGTGGGCATATCCAATGTCGACGATCACGATGATGCAGGCAGGGCCGGCCTGATTTTTTCCAGGGCCATGTCGGCAGGCAGGCTTGCCCATGCGTATCTATTCACCGGCCTAGAGAAGGCACTTAGGGAACGGCTTGCCCTTGATATGGCAGGCTTTCTATTATGTGATCAACCGGTGCCTGTAGATGCACCATCCAGGGCCTGCGGACGATGTATGCAGTGCGAAAAGATCAACAGGGGCGTACATCCCGATCTGCTCTTAATACATCCTGAAGGAGGACTGGTACGGCTTGAGCAGATCCGAGGACTTCAGTCAGCCCTTGCCTTTTCCCCTCTTGTGGCAAAAAGGCGTGTGTGTATCATCTTTGATGCCCATGACATGAATGCAGAGGCGGCAAATGCATTACTTAAGACGCTTGAAGAGCCACCCGACAGGTCTTATCTCTTCCTTACCGCCGGTTCCGTAGCAGGACTCCTACCCACCATAGTTTCAAGGTGCCAGGTGGTATCGTGTTCCCAGTCAGATGAAGAAACGGTGAGGGAACTAGAGCGCGATGGTACCTGTTCCACCGATAATATCCGCATGGCCATTGCCATGGCCTTGGGTGACACAGATACGGCTAGAAGGATTCTGGATGCCGGGGGAAAGGAATTTAGGGATGCCATCGTCGATTTCATTGGCCAACCCAAAAAACAGATAGCCGGGTTCTTCGATCTGGTCCATGGCCTTTCGGTAGATCGGAGCAGATTGTTGGCTGCAGTTGCCATAATCCGCAGCCTGATCAGGGACATTCTGGTCATAAAGGGTATGGATTCCGGCTTGAAATCCTCTTTAGATCCTTGCCACCTGCTCATTAATAGGGACCTGTGCGATATATTGAAGGACATCTCAGCAGGGCTCGCCAGGGAGGCGCTTGATGAGTATGCCTCGTGGCTGGACACCATCGAGTGGAAACTAGAGAGAAATGTAAATCCCAAGATGCTCCTGGAGACCATCCTGGTTTTCTGGATGCAGAGAAAATTCACGGGAAACCGGAGGCTTTGAACCTCCTTGTATCTGTGTATCCTCTGACCGCATTATGGATATACATGGACAAAAACATTTATCCCCGTTGGACATGATGAAAAATATTTGTTCATGTGTGCCCATGGCTAAAGAAGATCTTTAATTAAGTACCGGACTGTTATGCTGAATAGTTGCCTATTTTATAGGCCTTGGAATGTATTTTCATGGCAAGTTTGTTATTATTGATCCTATGAAAAATTCGGAAGCAGATGTAACTCAGAGGCCAGGGCCCAAGAATCGCTCGGACGTGGAGGAGGTGCTCCTGGTAGGTGTACGGCTTCGTCCTGGATGGCCGATTATTCATTTTTGTTCCGGTGGACTAGATGTGGCAGATGGGGAATGGGTGCTGGTGCCTACCGATCATGGACCCGAGGTAGGGCAGGTGGTCGGGTATCCTGTCAATGTCTCGTTACCTTCATCGGCTTGCCCCCTGCCGGTAAAGCGTCTTGCCAGCACCAGGGAGATAGATGCCTATTACAAGAACCTTGAGCGGGAACAGGAGGCCGAGAGAGTATGCAGTGAGCGTATCTTGGCATTGGGCCTTTCCATGAAGCTGGTTCGGGTGGAGAGCTTTTATGATGGGAGCAAGATAATCTTCTATTATTCCGCGGATGGAAGGGTGGATTTTCGGGAACTAGTTAAGGACATGGTGAAGGCCCTAAGAACAAGGGTAGAAATGCGCCAGATTGGCATCCGTCATGAGGCCAAGATGATCGGGGGAGTGGGGAGCTGCGGCAGGGAACTCTGCTGCTCAAGTTTCTTAAAGAGTTTCGATCCCATCTCCATAAAGATGGCAAAGGCGCAGAACCTACCACTAAATCCCAATAAGATATCCGGTTTTTGTGGTCGACTCCTCTGTTGCCTCACCTACGAGTACAGCACATACCAGGAATTCGCCAAGAACATGCCCAATCTTGGCAGATCCTGTGAAACACCAGCAGGGCATGGAAAGGTGGTGCGTCATAACGTACTGAAACAAACGATCACCGTGGCACTGCGTAGTGGCGATCAGATCGAGTTCAACAAGGCCGAGCTCGACGGTTATGCCGCCCGTGGCAACATGCAGGGAAATGCGGGTAAGGGCAAGGCCGATGGCCAACACGTAGAGGGTAAGAAAAAGAATGCTGGTAAGCGCCAGGGACGCTCTCACCAGCACAAGCAGGAAAAGAACAAGAAACAATGTGGTAAGAAACGTTCCAGACCTAGATCCAGGAAGAAGACAAAGGTAAAGGAGGGTAAGGGGACGAAGGGGGGCAGTTGATTTTGGCAAATATCATGAGCAATAGATTCTATATAACAACACCGATATACTATGTGAATGCCGAACCCCATCTGGGGCATGCCTATTCGACCGTGGTGGCCGATGTCCAGAACCGTTATCACAAGCTGCTAGGAGAAGAGACCTTTTTCCTCACCGGTACGGACGAACATGGGGATAAGATCGTCCAGGCTGCACAGGCCCGGGGGTTAGATCCCAAATCCTATGTGGATCAGGTATCCGGGATGTTCAGGGAGTCATGGCCACTTTTGGAGGTCGAGCCCGATCGATTTATACGCACCACTGAACCGAATCACATAAAGACGGTGCAAAGGGTACTTCAGAAGGTCTATGATAACGGTGATATCGAGTTTAGGGAATACGAGGGGCTTTACTGTTTCGGGTGCGAGAGGTTTTACATCGAGAGGGAACTGGTAGACGGCAAGTGCCCTGATCACAACACGGAGCCAGTAAAGCTCAAGGAGAAGAATTATTTTTTTCTCATGAGCCGCTACCAGGATTGGCTAATAGATCACATAAAGGCACATCCGGAGTTCATAACGCCCGGGCGTTATAGGAACGAGGTGCTTTCCTTTCTTAAGGAGCCTCTGGAGGACCTTTGTATCTCACGCCCCACTTCACGTCTTACGTGGGGTGTGCCTCTTCCCTTCGATGATGGATTCGTAACCTATGTATGGTTTGATGCGCTGGTAAATTACCTTTCCGGTCTGGGATATCCTGACGATGACAAATTCAGGCGTTTCTGGCCAGTAGCAGAGCACGTGATAGCAAAGGACATCTTGAAGCCCCACGGGATCTACTGGCCTACCATCCTAAAGGCCCTAGGCCTGCCCCCTTATAGGCGTCTTCACGTGCATGGTTACTGGCAGATGAAGGACAGGAAGATGTCCAAGAGCCTGGGCAATGTGGTAAGCCCGAGGGACTTGGTGAAGAACTTCGGAGCAGACGCTACCAGGTATTGCCTGATGCGAGAGATGGTCTTTGGCCTTGATGCCGGTTTCAGCCATAAGGCCTTTGTAACCAGGATAAACGCGGATCTTGCAAATGACCTGGGTAATCTTTTCAGTCGTACCCTGACCATGGTCAAGAAATACACCAATGGCCAGGTACCGGAACCGATCGATCCAGGGCCGGAGGAAAAGAGGCTGATAGAGGGTGTCGAATCACTCGTGCCGCTTTGGAAAGGATACATGTCCGCATTCGAAACCCATAAGGCGTTACAGGAGATATGGAAGGTCATAAATGTGGCTAACAAGATGATTGATACCACTGCCCCATGGGAGCTTGCAAAGGCAGGTGAAGAGCGAGTTGGACAACTCAATTCTGTGCTTTATTGCCTGCTTGAGGCCCAGAGGATATTTTCTGTCCTCATATCCCCTGTCATGCCTGATACTGCCCGGAAGATGCGGGAGGCATTGGGACTTGATGTCCAGCATATGCCAGACATCGATGACACCCGCTGGGGTTTGTTGAGGCCCGGTGTGAGGACGGAGAGGATAGCCTCCCTGTTTCCAAGGATAGATCTCAAGGGGACAAGAATGAAAGAAACCGCCGTAAGGGCAGAAGGGAAAGGCACACACAGGAAAGGAGACAAGGTGGAAGGCAAACAGGAGGAAGGAATAATATCGTTCGAGGAATTCCAGAAGGTGGACCTGAGGATAGGGCAGGTCATCGCTGCCGAACCGGTACCTAATGCAGACAGGCTCTTGAAGCTTATCGTTGCCTGTCCTGAAGAGCGACAGATAGTGGCTGGTATCGCCGAATATTTTACCCCAGAGCAGGTTATCGGTAAACAGGTAGTGGTTGTTGCCAACCTCAAGCCGGTAAAGCTTAGGGGGGTGAAATCCGAGGGTATGTTGTTGGCAGCCAAGGATGCCCAGGGTCTTCACCTTATTACAGCCGAGACCGCGGCTGAGCCTGGAAGTAAGGTAAGCTGAGAAGTGGATCCAAACACCATAATACTGGGAACCGCTGGTCACATCGACCATGGAAAGACTACCCTTGTCAAGGCCCTGACCGGTACAGATACGGATCGCCTAAAGGAGGAAAAGGAAAGGGGTATAACCATAGAGCTTGGTTTCGCCCACTTGAACCTGCCGTCGGGTAGAAGACTTGGCGTAGTAGATGTTCCTGGCCACGAACGTTTTGTGAAGAACATGGTGGCAGGTGCCATGGGCATGGATCTGGTGATCCTGGTAGTGGCTGCCGATGAGGGCGTGATGCCCCAGACCAGGGAACATCTTGAGATATGTCAACTGCTTGGGGTAAAGAAGGGAGTGGTCGTTCTTACCAAGAAGGACATGGTTGACGAGGAATGGCTGGAGCTTGTGACCGATGACGTTAAGACCTTTGTCAAAGGCACGTTCCTGGAGGATGCCCCGGTGGTTGCCGTATCTTCCACCACCGGTGAAGGCCTTGACGGACTCCTGAAGGTCCTTGATCGGTGTGCCAGCCAAGTGGTTCCCAGGCGGCCCGTAGGCCCCTATCGTCTGCCCGTGGACAGGGTATTTGTAATGAAGGGTTTTGGGACGGTAGTGACCGGGACATCTATCTCGGGGAAGATAGGGGGTGGTGATGAGGTGACAATATATCCACTTGGTATTGATGCCAGGGTGCGGGGCATACAGGTACATGGCCGGGAGAGCCAGGATGCCAGGCCAGGTATGCGCACTGCCCTCAATCTCCAAGGGGTCAGCAAGGATGACGTAAGCCGTGGGGACGTGATAGCATCCCCTGGTTCCTTGAGGCCCAGTTACTTATTAGATCTGGAACTTATATATCTTCAAAGCGCCGAAAGGCCACTCAAACACAGAAGCCCTGTCAGGTTCTATACAGGGACCGTAGAGGTGATAGGAAGGATACTTTTGAAGGGGGATGAACTCTTGCCAGGTTCCAGTTCATATGTGCAGATCAAGCTTGAGGAACCGGTGGCAGTCCTTCCTGGTGACCGTTATGTGCTCAGGAGTTATTCTCCCATCCGTACCATAGGTGGAGGAAGGATCCTGCATCCACTACCAAGGAAGAGAAAAAGGAGTCGGCAGGATCTATGGGATGAGATGGACATTCTTGCCAAGGGAAGCCCTGAAGAGTTGATAGAATACCATCTTGTCAGGGCAGGGACTCGGGGCCTTGCTGCAACGGAGCTCTCTTTGCGGACAGGGATATATGGCAAGGCATTCAGGCGCGAAATCGAGCGCCTGCTTGGATCCAGGAAGGTGGTGCGTTTAGAGGTGGACGGACCGATCATCCACGGCCAGGTATACGAGGATCTAAAGAAAGAGATACTCCGTATCCTGGAGGTCTATCACAAGGACAACCCTCTACTACAGGGCCTTTCCAAGGAAGAGTTGAGATCAAGGCTGTTCCCTTCCCTATCCAGTGCCAAACGTCCGCCATCTCCCGTGCCTCAGCAGGCAGGGGGGGCCTTGAATCAGAAGCTGTTCCAACGCCTACTCCAGGATCTGTCAAGGGCTGGCCTGCTGGTACAGGAACAGGATATCGTAAGGCTTTCGTCACACAAGATCTTGCTGAAGGATGAGGAGTCGCAGATGCGCCGCAGGCTAGAGGAGCTTTTTCGATCTGCAGGGCTTCAGCCACCATCCAGGAAGGAGGCCGTTATCAAGGCCGCCAGGGATGGGGATGTCCAGACAGCGGACAACGTCTTCGAGCTTATGGTCAGGGACGGAGCCCTGGTGAGGGTTCGTGAGGGGCTGTACTATCATCCTGTTGTCCTGGAGGACCTCAAACAGGGCGTTGTTGGTTTTCTCAAGGAGCACGGTGAGATGTCGATTACGGATTTCAGGGACCTGAGCGGTGGACTTTCGAGAAAATACATGATCCCTATCCTGGAATACCTTGACCACCAGAGAATAACTATACGTATAGGTGATAGGCGTAAACTTAGAGGGGCTTGAAAAAGTTGTCGAAACAGCCCGGCAAAGACCCTGCTCCTGGCGGCCTGTTAGGTCCCGATTTTCTTGTAACCTTCGAGCTTGTGCCTGCCAGGGCGTCAAAGGGCAAGGCGGTGGACCAAATATTGGCATTTGCCAAGGATGCCGCCAGTGGTGGAATAATCAGCGCCCTGTCTATAACGGATAACGCCGGTGGCCATCCAGCCCTTTCCCCCGTGTCCCTTGGGGTAGAGATCAAGGCCATGGGTATCGAGCCTATCATCCATTTCTCCTGCAAGGATAAAAACCGCAATATCATAGAGAGCCAGTTATTCGAGCTGGATCGCTCTGGCCTCAGAAACCTGCTCGTACTTACCGGTGATTATCCCAGGTATGGGTATAATGGTAATGCCAAACCGGTATTCGATCTGGACTCTGTCCAGGTCCTTGGCCTTCTTGAAGAGATGCGCAAGGGTATGGTGGTGGATCCCAGGGCGCCTGGTGGGGGTGTAAGGTTGCCGCCCCTTGATTTTAATGCAGGATGCGTGGTTTCGCCCTTTAAACGGCTACAGGCAGAGCTCATCCCACAGTATCTTAAACTCAAAAAAAAGATAGCGGCCGGTGCCAGGTTCGTTATCACCCAGATGGGCTTCGACGTAAGAAAATACCAGGAACTCAGGTTATTTATGGACCAGGAATCCCTGGACAGGCCCCTTATCGGGACAGTCTTTGTGCCCAACCTGGGACTTGCCCGGCTACTTAATAGGGGGGTGGTTCCAGGTTGTGTGCTTCCTGACAGGCTCTTGAGGCAGATAGAGGATGAGGCGGCAGGCTCTGGCGATAGGGGCATTGAGGCCCGGCTTAAAAGGGCAGGGCGTTTGATAGCAATACTCAAGGGAATAGGCTATCAGGGGGTCCATATAAGTGGGCCGGATATCTCCCATTCCCATGTGGAATGGATGATAGACTATGCCAGGGATATAGGGGATAACTGGCCCAGGTATGTCCCTGAATTTCTCTTCCCCGAGGAGTGGCAATATTGGTATTTTGCCAAGGATACGGAAACGGGTCTTAACCGTGTTCCTGAATCCTGTAAGTCAATAGACAGCCGTATCCCTGATGCGGTCTCATTGAAGGAGTTTGCCTCCCCTGGTCTGTGGCTGGGCCTGTTGATACATTGGATGTTTTTTGAACCTGGCAAGGGGGCTTATCATAGGGTGAATACAGCGATTGGAGGATTAGAGGGTCATTTTACTAGGGAGATCCTTTCGTCTTTTGAGTACCTGTGCAAGGAATTGCTCTATGATTGCAGACGCTGCGGGGATTGCTTCTTGTCGGAAATGGCCTTCCTCTGTCCCCAATCAAAGTGCGCAAAATACCTTGTCAATGGGCCTTGTGGTGGTAGCAGGAATGGCTGGTGTGAGGTCTGGCCTGGGCGACGCCGGTGCATATATGTGCGGATATTCGAGAGGTTGAAGATACTCAAGGGGGTCGATAGCCTCAAGGAGTCCATAGTGCCGCCCAGGAACTGGGCACTTTCAGAGACGTCTTCCTGGTTGAATTTCTACCTTGGAAAAGATCATCACAAGCTCAAGGAATAAAGGGCCATCCATCTTTCAATTTTCTTATGTCTCACTGCCTCTGCCTCGAATGCCCAGGAAAATTGTTTTCGATTAAACCCATATGGGCTTGGATAGGTTTCATCCCTGGCACTGTAAATGCATAAATTTTTATCATGTTATTAGAATTGTCGGTCACTAGGGGATTTCCGGTAGGGGCCATGGACCTGACATCCCGGATTGTGCAGCTTGCGAGAAGGATGAAGGCGGTGCTTAAAAAATCAGTTGACAAGATAAATGTTTAGGTGAATTCATCCGAGTTGGAACCTTGTATTTTTTGTCTTGAAAAACGTACACCAAAACCAGGGACGGTTTTTTTTCTGTGATCCCGGGTATGCCTGCTAGACAGGTATGGAATTTGGGCCAGCACTATCGAGGAAGATCAGGATGAGTGAATTAAGGAAGGTTTTTCCATCAAGACGTACGGAACACATCGCCTATGCCATAAGGGATATCCTCCAAGTGGCACATGAAAGGCAGGAAGCAGGGGGAGATCTTCTCTATCTAAATATTGGAGATCCTGTCCTGTTTGGTTTTCATACCCCCAAGCATCTGGAAGACGCGGCCTATGAAGCAATGCTTCAGGGTCACACAGGTTACTCTGCTTCAGAAGGGGTCCCAGAGGCGGTAGAGGCCATCAGGAAGGAGGTGATAGGCAAGGGGATCGAACCCTATGAGATCCTGGTCACCACTGGGGCTAGTGAGGCCATAGATTTTGCCCTTTCCGCCCTTGTGAACAAGGGTGAGAACGTGCTTGTGCCGTCGCCGGGTTATCCGCTCTACAACGCCCTTCTCAGTCGTCTCATTGGTGAACCACGTCCCTATGCACTCGATGAAGATAACGATTGGCAACCGGACATCGATCACATGGCCAGCCAAATTGACGAAAAGACCCGGGCCATTGTAATCATAAACCCGAATAATCCCACAGGAGCGGTCTATAGTGAGGAGACCCTGCGCAAGGTCGTCGAACTGGCCAGGCGCCACAACCTGGTAATATTGAGCGATGAGATATACGACAAGCTTATTTTAAACGGTAAGCAGCACATAAGCATCGCATCCCTTGACAAGGAATTGCCCATAGTCACGTTCAACGGGCTGTCCAAGAGCTACCTGGCACCAGGCTTCCGCATCGGTTGGTCAGTGATAAGCGGTGCCCCCGAACTGGTGGAGGACTATACCGAGGCCATGAGGAAGTTGGCACGGGCCAGGCTTTGTGCATCCCATCCAAAGCAATTTGCCATACCGGTAGCTTTGAATGGTAATCAGCAACATGTGATAGAGACCAGGAAGAAACTGAAGATCCGCCGGGATCTCACGGTCGACCGACTGAATGCAATCCCTGGTATATCCTGCCAGAGACCCGATGGGGCCTTCTATGCCTTTCCAAGAATAAACCTTGATGTTAAGGACGAGGATTTTGTCAAGGACCTCATAAGGGAGACAGGGGTTGTAGTGGTCCATGGCAGCGGGTTTGGCGAGTTGCCGGTCACGCCCCATTTCCGTCTTGTCTTTTTACCAGAAGAGTCGGTATTAAACGAGGCCTATGACAGGATAGACGCCTATATGAGAAAGCATTTTTAGCAACAGCAGGAACCATCCGATCAGGGTTGCCTGGAGGGTCTGGATCAATGGTAACCTGTTCATATTTCCTGTGGTGGGTGGACGGGCTTTTTCAAGGTTTCAGGAGCATCATTTGGTGCAAATGCCAGGTACTGAGCAGCTTGAACGCGCTGAAACCCTTCAAAAGCCCGTCCACCCACCACAAAAGATATGAATGGCTGCGATCAATGGGCCGATATCAGCTCAGCCATCCGGGTAATTATATTTGATAGCCCCTGGACCGGGGAAGGAGCTGGTCGGAACGGCCTGTTGCCAAGGGGGGAAAATCTTGCCGGTTCAGGGGAGAGCTGTGTTTCCCCATACATGTGCCAGAGCGTTGTCCCGGTTTTGGCGCTTGTTATCCTGAGATCAAGCGTTACGTGTCCCCTCGAGTTGCCAGATGGGTATAATATCTCGGGTATTTCGCCTGTTATTATGAGATCAAATCTGTCTTGCAATCCTGCGTACACCTTTTCCCCTTCCATATAACTGCTGGGATTTTTTGCAATTTCCAGCGTAGCGAAGACCCCTTTTTTCATGAACAGATCCTGGACAAGTTTTGTTGCCGCAGCTGACCAATTGCCATGATAGTTTTGAGGGCATCTGATGGGCAACAAAACTGCCCGGTATCTCGACATGTTGATTGGCTGTTTTGGTGCAGCAAACACGTTGATCCGGGGAACAGGTGCGATCGCTGGCCTTGGTGTCAGGATCTCTGGCTGCGGGTTTATAGCGCTACATCCAGGCAGCAGGATAGATAGGATCATCAAGATATATGCTGAAATCATCCCTATTCCCTGAAGCCTGACCATATCGTATCCGGCGGCATTTCGTTTGTTTTCATATCTTGCGCAAGAAATCTTTCCATGCATCGATTGCTCTGGCGGCATAGGCCTCTCCCCTTGCCCTTTTGGGGAGCCTTTTTTTTAGTCTTGGGAGCAGGCCGAAGTTTACATTCATGGGCTGGAACCTCTCAGGGTTTGTTCGGGTTATATGGTTGATCAATGCACCATGGGCGGTTTCCCTGGGTGGGATCACAGGCTCAAGGCTATTGATGATCCTTGCAGCATTTATACCAGCAAGCCATCCCATGGCCGTGGACTCTATATAGCCTTCCACCCCGCTCACCTGGCCTGCCAGGAACAGGCCTGGTCTATTCTTTAATTGCAGGGTAGGCCTCAACACCTTGGGGGCGCAAACGAAGGTATTTCGGTGTATGCTGCCAAGACGTACGAATTCCGCCCTTTCTAGGCCGGGTATCATTCTAAAGATTCGTTCTTGCTCCCGCCATTTCAACTTCGTTTGGAAACCCACCATATTGTACATGCTTCCGTCGATATCCTCTTGCCTGAGCTGGACCACTGCATAGGGTTCCCTGTGTGAACGCGGGTCAACAAGGCCTACTGGCTTCATAGGGCCGAATCTCAGGGTATCAACACCCCTTTCTGCCATCACCTCAATGGGCAGGCATCCCTCGAAGTAGGCGGCCCTTTCGAATTGCCTGAGGGGCACCTTTTCTCCAGAAAGCATGGCCGAGACGAATTCAAGGTAGGTTGCCTCGTCCATGGGACAGTTCAAATAGTCCCCTTCCCCAGGGGGACCATAGCGGGACTGGCGGAAAGCCACCTGGTAATCTATGGAATCTGCCAGTATGATCGGGGCAATGGCATCATAGAAATACAGGTATTCCTCTCCCACCAATGACTTGAGTTCCCCTGACAAGGCCTTTGATGTGAGCGGGCCCGTGGCGAGTATGGTGATGCTATTGGTAGGAAGGCTGGTAACCTCTTCCCTAATGACATGAATGGATGGATGTTTCTCGATAAGGGCGGTGATTTCCTGCGAAAAGCGTTTCCTGTCAACGGCAAGGGCCTTGCCAGCGGGTACACGCGTCTCTTCCGCCACCTTCATAAGGAGAGACCCGGCAAGGCGCATCTCTTCCTTTAATAGGCCAGCGGCAGAATTGACAGCATTTGAGCGGAACGAGTTGCTACAAACTAGTTCTGCAAGGCCAGGATTCCTATGGGCTGGGGAAAACTTCACGGGCTTCATCTCGTAAAGGTATACGGTTATGCCCCTGTTGGCTGCCTGCCAGGCGGCCTCGCAGCCAGCAAGCCCGCCGCCTATTATGTTCAGTGTAATCTGTCTGGACGTCATGATCTCTATTTATTAATCTACCGGATATCTATGTAACGAGGTGCTCCTCGGGATCCCCCTTAGTGGCCTTGACACGCTATGTAGTCAAGGAAGCGGAATGGAGGCCCCTATTGTAAGGAATACCAGGGAAAAACAATCCACTGCCTGGCTGTAACTTGAATGTATTTTCTGTAAGGGGCTGGCGCAAGCATGTACATGTATCTGTTCTTATACTTGATTCTTTCCATCCCAGTGGCCTTAAGCTATTACTATAGCTTTTCAAAGGGCCAGTGGTGGCTTGCAAGCTCACTTCTGTTTACCCTGCTTGCTTCCTTTTCCGCACTGTCTGCCGGTGCAAGGGTCAGGACCACGACCAGGAGATTTCTTCTGGCAGCGCTGCCCCTTTTCTTGATCTTATTATTTGAAATTTTACAATTTTTGTCCTTTTATTTCCAGGGAACAGGCTTTAATGACCGTTTCTTCTTCCATTTTTCCATAAATTCTCTTTCAGAGGCTTGGCGCGCCTATTATCCCCTGGTCCTTATTGTTGTGGTGCTATTTGGTCTTTTGGGTGTTTCGGTCTACCTGTGTGTAAGAAAGAGGCTCTTTAGCTCGGTGTCTGTAGGCCTTTCATTGTGCCCACTGGCCATATTGCCATTTTTGCATTCCCCCATAAGGGACCTTGCCCACTATACCCTGACCGAGGCTTTCTGCCAGAGTGGCCCAGAAATATCCCTGGAGCGGTTCAAGGCCCTTGGGCTCGATATAAAGGCATTATCACAGAGAAACATCCAGGCCAAGCCTGGCAGGAACCTGGTGTTGATCTATCTTGAGAGTCTAGAGAGGCTATATCTGGACGAGGACGTATTCAAGGATCTGACGCCCTTTATAAACGGGCTCATCAAGAATGGATTTTCGTTTACCAATATACGCCAGGTCCCTGGTACAGGTTGGACCATGGCCGGCATGGTTGCATCCCAGTGCGGTACCCCCCTTCTTTATGATAATGGCCTTGCCAGTGGCAACAATATAATGGCCAGCGGTTTTCTCGACAGGGCGGTATGCCTGGGTGATATCCTCAAGAAGGCCGGTTATCACCAGATATACCTCGGAGGGGCATCGATAAAATTTGCTGGTAAGGGATACTTCTTGAGGGCCCACGGCTACGACGAGGTGAAGGGCCTGGACAGGCTGAAGGGACGTCTGCCTGACAAGGGGTACAGGACAGGCTGGGGACTTTACGATGATTCGCTTTTTGAGATCGCAGCCGATGAATATGACAGGCTTGCAAGGCTTGGTCGGCCCTTTAACCTTACCCTCCTGACCCTCGACACCCATCATCCGGATGGTCATGCCTCCCGCTCCTGCGCGCCCTACAGGTACCTGGACAATACCATGCTCGACGCCGTCCACTGCACGGACCAGCTACTTTACAGGTTCATTGAAAGGATCTCCAGTAATCCTGCCTTCAAGAACACTACAGTGGTGTTGATGAGTGACCATCTGGCCATGAGAAACGTTGCCTGGCCCCTTTATCCTAAGGATTATCAGAGGCGGGTGTTCTTTTCCATATTGAATGGGGATAAGGGGGGCACAAGCGATAGGCCTGGGACACACATGGATATTGCCCCTACGGTATTGGATGCACTAGGGGTTGTACATAACGTTCATTTCCTGGCTGGAAGGGACCTCTTTGCTGCGTCCGGATCCGGGAAGAAAGGTCTGCCTGATTTTTACAGTGCCCAGATCATAGGCGCATTGAGATATATCAATTCAAAATTATTTTCCGTGACCGATCATTCGTTGTGCCAGGGAGGGTGTCTTGTAAGATCTATTGGGAACGGAATGGTCCAGATTGGCGGGATCACCCTACCACTCTATTATTATGGTATGCCCTTGGCTGCCAAACGATTTCAGCAGGATATGGCGGTCATAGCCCTTGTGAACAGGGAAGGTAATATAGAGGGGGCCTCGGTAATCCCGGCATGTGCCCTTCCGGCCTTTGCACTGTTGAACAGGGATAGGGCCTTTTTGCTTATGGGCCCTTCATGGCTGCTTTCCTCCATGGGCATCGATGCCAAGGGGAGAGGCGACCTGTTGGTGTTGTTTCGTAGGTTAGATGGCGCGATCCTTTTGCTAGGGCATTTCCCTTCTATTGACAGGATAGAATTGCACATATCGAACTGTGGCGATTTGATGGCATCGATTTCTGACCCGCGCATGATAGCCACCTCTTCTGCCCGCTTGGAAGGCCTTTGTAACACTAGCGGAGATTATGCCGCAATCTACGATGAGAAATCCGGCAGGATCGATGTCCCAGTATGTATGGTAAATGGTATGTTCTACAGGGTCAGTTTCAAGAAACTGGCGGACTCTTTTCAGTTTCAACTGGATGATTTTTCGGCTGTCAATGCGCCCAAGGGCAGACAGGATCATGGATATTGCTATGCCTTCTACGGTGACCAGGTCCTCAATATCCCCTCTGTCCTGGTTGGAAAGGACATATACAAACGGCTTATGATGAAGGTTATATCTGATAATCCCTTGATCTTGGTGCCTAGAAAAGTGGACAGGCATCTGTTTGCAAGGAGATAATGGGGATATGTTGGGTGAACAAGGATGTTTAATAACCTTTCCATAGAGGTAACAAACCTCCACAAGACCTTTAGACTCTATCATAGGCCAGCAGACAGGCTTAGGGAGCTGGTCTTTCGTCGTTCCTTTCACAGGGAATTCAAGGCACTTGAAGATATATCCTTTTTCGTATCAAGGGGAGAAAGCCTTGGGATTATCGGTGATAACGGGGCAGGTAAGAGCACCCTTTTAAAGATACTGGCAGGTACGCTGACCCCTACCAGTGGCAGTGTAAGGGTAGATGGACGGGCTGCAGCGCTTTTGGAACTTGGGGCCGGATTTCACCCGGAATTCACCGGCCGCCAGAACATATACCTAAATGCCTCCCTGATGGGATTAACCGAGGCAGAAATAAGGGAGCGCGAGGATGATATCATCGGATTTTCCGAACTCGGAGAATTCATCGACCAGCCAGTCAAGACCTATTCGTCTGGCATGTACCTCAGGTTGGCCTTTTCCATAGCAACGAGTGTAGATCCCGAGATCCTGATAATAGATGAGGCCCTGAGCGTGGGAGACCAGTATTTTCAACAAAAATGTATCAAGAGGATGGCTTCATTTAAGGAAAGGAAAAAGACAATAGTTTTTTGTAGCCATAGTATGTACCTGGTACAGGAACTATGCAATCAGGCACTATGGCTCAATAATGGCCGATTAGAGGCACATGGTGAAAGTGCAACGGTGGTTGGTGCCTATCTTACCTTCCAGGAAAACAGGGCAGGGCAGGGCGTTGTCGATCAGGAAATCGAAGGGGACGCTGGGATTGCCGGAAAATCTTCACTGCCTGAAGTGATAGTAAAGGAAGTTCGGGTGCTTGACTCTTCAGGAAGGGAGATTACACGCATCGAGCAGTTTCAAGAGGTCACG
Source organism: Deltaproteobacteria bacterium (assembly GCA_015489365.1). GTDB lineage: Bacteria > Desulfobacterota > Dissulfuribacteria > Dissulfuribacterales > QOAL01 > S143-34. The sequence continues at coordinate 28,004 of WFZW01000227.1, forward strand.
GTACGGGTCAAGACAAGGCGGCCTGGGCCGCCCCTCAAGGGCCATCTCGCAGTGGGTATCCTTCGGCCGGATGGCCAGCTCGTATTTGGTACCACTACCAAGGAGGCTGGCCTGGAACCGATAACCTTCTCTGGTGAACAGATCACGGAGCTCAAGATACCCTCTATGCCCCTATTATATGGATGCTATCAGATAAAGGCACTTGCCACGGATGTGGTTGGGCTCATGTGCTATAGTGAAAAGAGCACCCAGGACCTGACGTTTCACTGCGAAAGGCCGGAATTGGGTGTCTTTTGGATAGACCACGAGTGGAAGGTCCCCGGGGGGCAGCAGGTCTGCGCCTCTATCCCTGTCTAATCCTCCACGGCATTCTTTGTCGGGTACTGCATGCATGAAAAAAATGGCCTTGGAGTCCTCGGTAGAGGGACCAGCAATGTCGTTAAGTGATCCGGCTGGCCCATGGGATGGCTATATACTGGGCTTTGACTGGTTGCGGGCGTTTGCGGCGTTGGCGGTGGTGGCCCTCCATACAGGGCTTTTGGGGAAACCGGCCCTTTTCAAGGCCCCCTTGGCCGATCTTGGATATGCAAAGGTGTTGGCTGATATTACGGTTCTCTACATCTTCATGCTTGCGGTACCCTTATTCTATCTCATGTCGTTCTATCTGTTTTTCAACAAGATTTTGACCACGAAAAATTATGTGGCCAAGAGGATGCCACGGCTATTGAAACTGTATCTTGCCTGGACCGGGATCTGGCTTGCCTTCTACGGCGGTCTTCGTGGTGCCGGTGTCATAGTGCCGCATGGTCCCTTGGACCTTTTGGCGAAAATGGCCTCTGGTTGGAACTCACTGTACTACTTTTTTTTCTCCCTCTTGCTTTTGACCGTGCTTGGCATACCAATAAGAAATCTCAGGCAAGGGACGCTTGGCGTTATGTTGTTCCTGTCGGTAGCCTTTCTGGCCGCGGCCCCGTATATCGTTTTTCAGACAGGTACCTTGAATTTTTTGGTCGCCCATTGGGATCCCCTAAACTTTCTACCATATCTCTTGATCGCAGCCATGCTTTCGAGGTATTTCTCCTTGCTTACCAAGGGCAGGATGGCGAGGGATAGCCTTTCTATCAGTGGCCTACTCCTGATCATTTTCGTTATTCTTGTCTTAATCGAGTGGCATTTCATGGTCAGCCATGAGGGCAGCTTAGACGTGGGAGGATACCCAATACCTCCCTATACACGTCCTTCGATCGTAGTAGGTGCCACTGCCCTTTTCCTATTATCCTTCTCCGTAAGGAGGGCTCCAGGGTCTGTAATAACGTTTTTAGCAAGGTATTCGCTGGGACTTTACTGCCTGCATGGTTTTTTCAATCTTCTTTTCAATCATTTTTTTATTTCGTCAACGGATATCGTAAACCGGGTTGTCATATACGCAGGCACCCTGGCCGCCTCCCTGGTCATGGCCATGCTGGCATGCAGGTACACCTCCTTGGTGTGTAGCCGGAGATGATGGGAAATCGGCACATAAGGGCGATTTTTGCCGCCAGGCTTCCCTTACTTTTCATCCTTTCACTTGGCTATAGCCTCTTGTTGCCACCCTTTGAGGGCCCTGATGAACCGGCCCATTTCCTGCGTGCCTATGGCATCGCAGAGGGGGAATGGGTCCTCAGGGACCATCCTGCCGAGGTCGTTTCCCTCATAATGCATTCCTTCGAGCGGTTTCGTGGCCAGGAGTCGGCGCACATGCTCTCGCTCATGGATTCCGATCTGGAAAAATACGGGGAGCATATCCCCAATCTGGCATACAATTCCTCACTCTATTCCCCTGTCCCATATCTACCCTATGCCCTTGTCATCAAGATAATAGGCCTGCTTGGGAAGTCCGATGGGGTGCTCTATGCCTCACTCTATCTTTGCCGTATCGTATCCATCTTGGTATTCCTCGCCCTCTATGCCCTTGCCCTGTCCCTTGCCCCAAAGATGAATCTTCCGTTTTTCTGGATAATGGCAACGCCCATGGCCCTTGCACAGATAGGGATGCTGAGTACCGACTATGTCCTGTATGGTACATCCTTAGTGCTCCTGGCCGGAGAGCCAAGCCTGGGCAGGAATCCGCTACAGGCAGTTGGTTATATCGCCTCTGTATTCATACTCTTTGTCACGAAGATTACCTATCTGCCCCTGGCCATGATTCCACTGGTCCATACCGGAATGCAAGTCAGGACGCGACGGAGCGACAAGGCCATGTGGATCGTAGTCATTGGCATCTTGGTGGGCATCTTGGGTGCGGCATCATGGAACATATACGCGGCACACATTGGTATATTCAAAAGGTCCCTTGAGATTGCAGAAAGAATACTGGGTGTTCATCTAACGATCGATCCTGTTGTACAGTTCCACTTTATCCTGCACCATCCGCTGGATTTTCTGGGGGTGATATTACACAGTCTTGCAACCCATGGCGGGCTGCTTTTTCACCAGTTCGTTGGTATCCTTGGCTGGCTGGACCTGCCTATCCCGACTGCTGCCCTATGGCTCTGGCTCATCGGGGCATTTATCGTATCATTCATAAGCGATGTGGCCGATGATCCTTCGTGGCGCTCCAAGTTGTTCATGGGCACCGTATGGATTGCCGGGGCCGTGGCAACATTCATTGCACTTTGTGCAAGCGCCTATATAGTATGGATGCCTATTGGTTCTGCTCTCATAAATCTCCAGGGCCGATATCTGCACCCTATTGTCGCGGCCTTTCTGGTTGGCATTGCCCTTTTGAGGCCATTTGAGGTGAAGGATTCCCTGGCCCGGAGAGCAGGCCGTATATTGCCCTTCTTGGCAATCATGATCAATCTTCTTGCAATATACAACGTTGTGGCCAGGTATGGATTGTGGTGGCTGGGTAAATGATGACCACATTCTACTGGGCAGGCAGCAAGGCCTTTGAACCGCACAAAAACCCTTTAAGGGCCTGCTGCCCGGGAGAATGTGAATATGAGGTGCACGGGTTTTTTGTATCGGCTTATGTATCCAGGGTACATTTAAATTTCCCGATGAGCTTTTGAAGTTCATCCGACAGGTCACGCAACC
>WFZW01000228.1 GCA_015489365.1 Deltaproteobacteria bacterium
AGAAACACCCCAAGAAGGGCAAGGGGAAAAAGGGAGAGCAGAAATGCACCTATGAGTTGTTGGATACTCTTTCTTAGGATGGCGGCGTGTGCACTGACTGTATCGGCAGAAACCCCCTCTATGAAAAACAGATTATGGTCCACGAGGGGGACCGAAAACAACCTAAATAATCTGCCTTGGAGGGTGAAGTGGCCATGTCTTTCCTTCTTGATACGCTGCCATGTCCCGTCTGGAAATCCCAGATCCATTATTCCGGATAATTCCTTGGAATCCAAACCATGATCAGCCAGGAAGGCCTTTCTGGCTTCCGAGTCGAGGACTACAAGGTCCCTGAAGTGGTTGGATATCATTATACCGTCACCGGTTATGAGGCCCACGAAACTTTCCGAGGTATCCTGATTTCTCTTGGAGATCTTTTTTGCCAGTATGGAGTTTTCCCCCAGTAAAGACCTGGGATCGGCCTCAAGCACCACTACCCCCAATATCCTTGGGCCACGCTCTACGCGATGAGAGATGTACATATCCAGGCTTCTTGAACCAAGATCAGGCACGACAAGAAAGCCCTGGCCCCGACCCATGGCATCCTTGAAATCCTGTCTGGAAGCCAGATTTGTTCCCTTGAGGGACGGGATGCTGGAAAAGATGCACTTGCCATCGGGATTAAGCACATAGGCAGCCTGGATGCCCTGCCTGCCCACTATATTTTTTAGATAATTGTCAAGCGCATCCTTTTCACTGGCCGTATCTATGAAGGGATTTTTTGCCAGAAGTTCTGCAGTATCACGGAGCATGTCTAGTTCATGTGTTACCGCTATACTGTCTTGTGTCGAATTTTCGTGAAATATATCGTCTTGGTAGCGCAGGAAATTTTTATAGGTATAGGCAGAAAGTAGGACCCCGATAGCCAATATCAAAAGGGAGATAATGGTAGCCTGCCAGAATGACAAGGCTATTGCAGGGGCTTTTTTCCTTGAGATGGAGAAATTCATTAATTTTTTTACCCTTTGATTGGCAACTCCCTATAGTTTTATCGGTAGGCTTTCCACCATACTTGAGGGATGTTGGCAGCCCAGGTATTCAGCCAGACCCCTATATGCGCCCGCTACATTATACAATCTCCAAGGGTATGAAAATAGGGGCCAATTGATGTGATCTTCACAGTACAATATATCCAGGTTCCTTGGATGTATCCCTTAAATGTGCTTGAAAAGGGTATAAAGAGGATCCGTTGGGTACTTATCCCCTAGATTTGCGAAGATTCTTTATTTATCGTGAAAATTCATCTAGCTATGGGCTGTATCTTCATGCCCGGGAAGATGCAACCCGGAGGATACGGGCTGCATAGGGGGTGGGGGTCAGGTGACCTTGAGGATCATAGGGCTTTGATAGGTATAAGCAGGCAAACGGCATAGGCACAGATTCCCTGCTGGCTTCCGATGAAGCCAAGGCCCTCTGTAGTAGTGGCCTTTATATTTATCCTTTCTGGAGGGACCTTGCAGGCATCTGCCAATATGCATTTCATCTCCTTTACGTAGGGCGATATCCTTGGGGACTGGGCCACCAGGGTAATATCGGCATTGCCAATCTTCATCCCCTCCATTTCCGTTTTCTTTATTACATTTTCAAGTAATTTTATACTGGAGATGCCTTCGTATACAGGATCTGTATCCGGAAAGTGTATCCCGATGTCACCAAGGCCGCAGGCCCCAAGGATGGCATCGCAAAGGGCATGCGTTAGGACATCGGCATCCGAATGGCCCTCAAGGCCATGGGAATGTGGAACGGTTACACCACCAAGGATCAAGGGCCTACCCTGTACTAGTCTATGGCAATCGTAGCCCATACCGATGCGCAATTATTGCCTCCCTCAAGATTGAATTCTACCCAGGTTTCTTAAGTGACCCGCCTGATTGATTCTTTAGCCTAGCCAAGGCCCTTGCAACTCTCAGGTCATCTTCGCTGGTTATCTTGAAATTTTCACTACTTCCTTCAACCATACCAATGGGCAGGCCCATCAATTCGAGAAGGCCTGCCTCATCCGTAGCCTTTATGCCCATCTTACCCGCCTTTTCATAGGCCGCAAATAGGTCCTGTTTCTTGCATACCTGAGGTGTCTGGGCCAGTACCAGTGTCTCCCTTTGCAGGGTTCTTACTATGATACCGCTGGCATCTACCTCCTTTACGGTATCGTGAACAGGTCTTGCCACTATGGCAGCACCAATCTCCTTGGCCATTAGGCAAACGGATTCTATGGTGGCTGTAGTCACAAAGGGCCTGGCTGCATCGTGGATCGCCACCATTTCACACGTTGGCATGGTGGCCTGGAGTCCATTTAGTACCGAGTCGTATCTGGTAGGACCTCCTGGTACAATGGATACCGGTATGGAATATCTTGAAACATCCAGCATATCCATGGCCTCTTGTTCGATATTTTGGGGTACGACCAGGATTATTTCTCTGATCATCTTTGTGCTGGAAAAGGCCTCCAGGCTCCAGGCAAGGACCGGCCTGCCCTCTAGATCAAGGAATTGTTTTGGAGTCTTTCGGCCAAGGCGGGTGCCCGAGCCTGCTGCGGCAATTATTGCAGATACACCAGGATTGGGACTCATGGAAATACCTTGTGTGGATTAAGTACGTTATTAGGATCAAAAATTTTTTTGATCTCCTTCATTGTCTCCATCTGGGCCTCATCGATCTCAAGG
>WFZW01000229.1 GCA_015489365.1 Deltaproteobacteria bacterium
ATCAAAGACAGGGGCCATGATACCAGGGAGACACCAGTACCAGTCACGCCCGACGAAAAGCAGTGCTCCAGCTCCACCCCGCTCTACTCCTGGCTTCTTCAAGGGCAATACACAAAACAATCCAACCAAGGAGGCACCAACTCCGGCATCAAACCCGTTTTTAAAATTGCTACAACGAGCCAGGGAACAACACCCCCCTGCTGACAATTGAGCCCTCTTGTCGTCTATGTCTTGTGATTCCAGATGGGGGGGGGTAAATGGCCTGTGGTATATAGTCCCGGCCTTGCCGGCAACTAATGGATATTACGTTGAAAATACAGGGCCTACAGGGCCATATCTTCTGTACCGGGAAACAGCACCAAGGTGCGGGCTGCAAAAATATCTTCCTCTTGACTTAAGTCAAGGCATCTAAGCACCTAGCGAGCTATTATTTTACCGCAAAGATACGGTATCCATATGGACCGTATCTTCTGCACCTGAGCAGCACCAAGGTGCGGGCTGCATGAAAGTTAGGGTAACTGGGCCAAGGTTTAAGAAGGAAAGATTTATTGCCAGGGGGATTACCCCGAGGGAATTGATTCAAATGATCTGGGATGACAAGGCAGAAAGGGCCATATCAAGGGTACCCTTCTTTGTACGCAAAAGGGTCAGGCGCCGGGTAGAGGACGAGGCCAGGCACTTCGGCTCGGATAAGGTAAGAATAGAACATGTAAGGGCAGTGCAGCAACGTTACCTGACCAACATGGAGGAAGAGGTTCGCGGATACCGAATTGAAACATGTTTTGGCCCTGGAGGATGCCCGAATAGGGCAGTTCGTGAGGAACACCTCGTTGAAAAATTGGAGGCCGTCCTTAAATCCAAGGATCTCAGGGGATTCTTGAAGGATATAGTCCAAGGGCCTCTAAAGTTACACAATGAATTTCGTATCACCATTTCAGATTGCCCCAATGCATGTTCAAGGCCTCAAATCGTCGATATCGGTATCATCGGGGCATGTAAACCAAGGGCCGTAGAGGATGCATGTACTGGCTGTGGCCAGTGTGTTGATGTCTGCAAGGAGAGGGCGATAGATCTTCCTGCAGAGGGTGGGCCGATAATCGATCCTGAAGAGTGCCTAATGTGTGGCCAATGCATCAAAAATTGCCCGGCCGGCGCACTGGAGGAGGAGAAGAGTGGCTACAGGGTACTGCTTGGGGGCAGGTTGGGCAGGCATCCAAGGCTGGGGACGGAAATTGCAGGTATTAAATCAAGGGATGACGTAGTAAAGCTCGTTGAGCGTTGTGTGGACCATTTCATGGCCAATTGTCTGAGGGGTGAACGCTTTGGTGAGGTGCTAGAAAGGACAGGCCTGGAACCAATAATCCCAGCCCTTGACCATGATCGTTAGTTCGTTAAAACATCAAACAAATAACAAGGAGAGTAACTATGTTTTGTTTTCAGTGTGAACAGACAGCTAAAGGAAAGGGTTGTACCACCATTGGTGTATGCGGAAAGCAACCGGATGTAGCGGCCCTTCAGGACCTTCTGATCTATGCAGTAAAGGGACTGTCCCAGGTAGCAACCGAGGGACGCAGGGTTGGCATTACAAGTAGGGACGTGGATGTCTTTACATGTGAGGCGGTCTTTTCCACCCTTACAAACGTGGATTTCGATGCCGATCGTTTTGTGGAACTCATCCGCAGGTGTGTTGACCTGAGGGAGGCCTTGAAGGCAAAGGTCGTGGCCGCCGGTGGTGACATCAGCAACCTCGGAGAGGCTGCTTCCTTCGAACCTGCCTCCACCAAGGACGAGATGGTAAAGCAAGGCGAGGCCCACGGGATAAGGTTCGATGCGGAGCCAAACCCAGACATCCTGTCCTTGAAGGAAACACTGGTCTACGGGCTTAAGGGCGTGTGTGCCTATACGGATCACGCGCAGATACTCGGGCAGGAAGATCAGGGCGTATATGATTTCATACACGAGGGCATGGCCGCCACCTTGCGCAAGGAAAACACGTTAGAAGACCTGCTGGGCCTTGTACTCAAGTGTGGAGAGACCAACCTGAGGGCAATGGAGATCCTGGATGCAGGGAACACCGGCACCTACGGACATCCCGTACCCACCGAAGTGCCACTGGGGGCCAAGAAGGGCAAGGCCATAGTGGTATCCGGCCATGACCTCAAGGACCTTGAGATTATCCTTAAGCAGACCGAGGGCAAGGGCATAAATGTCTATACCCATGGTGAGATGCTTCCATGCCACGGGTATCCAGGTCTTAAAAAATATCCTCACTTTTATGGCCACTTCGGCACGGCCTGGCAGAACCAGACCAGGGAATTCAGGGAGTTTCCCGGCCCCATCGTCATGACGACGAATTGCATCCAAAAGCCTCATGAATCCTACAAGGACCGCATCTTTACCACAGGTCTTGTGGGCTGGCCAGGGGTAACACACATCGCTGACAAGGACTTCACCCCGGTAATTGAAAAGGCACTGGAAATGGATGGTTACACAGAGGATATTGACAAGGGCTCTGTCATGGTGGGATTTGCCAGGAATACCGTACTTTCAGTGGCCAACAAGATAATAGAGGCGGTAAAGGGCGGCAAAATCCGCCACTTCTTCCTGGTTGCCGGTTGTGATGGTGCCAAGCCAGGACGCAATTACTACACGAAATTCGTTGAAATGGTACCAAAGGACTGTGTAGTGCTGACCCTTGCTTGTGGGAAATTCAGGTTCTTCGACATGAAGCTTGGAGATATCGATGGCATCCCGAGGTTGATCGACATCGGGCAGTGCAATGATGCCTATTCGGCCATCAAGATCGCCTCGGCCCTGGCAGAGGCCTTCAATTGCGGGGTAAACGACCTGCCGCTATCCATGATCCTTTCGTGGTATGAACAGAAGGCCGTGGCCATCCTCCTGACGCTCTTCGCCCTTGGAATCAAGAATATCCGACTTGGGCCAAGTCTTCCGGCCTTCATTACGCCAAACATCCTGGATGTGTTGGTAAAAAACTACAATATTCAACCCATAACAACCCCTGAGGAGGACCTGAAGGCAATCCTCGGGTAAAAAGAGGCAACACCATGAAATGCCCTGGCCAGGATACACGCTACTGGAATCCAGAGGCCATATTTGAGCTGAAATGCCCTGAATGTGGCTCTACCGTAGAATTCTTCAAAGACGACATATGGCGGACCTGTAAAGGATGCGGACGCAAGATCCACAATCCCAGGGTGGATTTCGGCTGCGCTGCGCATTGTCCATATGCAAAGGAGTGTGTCGGTAGCCTGCCAAAGGAACTTTGGGAAAAACGTCAGGATTCCGTTTTAAAAGACACGAAGGGATCCGGATCCTGACGTGGAACGTAACGATCACTGGGCAATTTCCTATCTGGGATTGACCGGGAAGCTGTACCAGTGAATCCATGAAAGGGGCGCGGGATATTACCGCGCCCCTTTTTTTATTTCCAGGGCTCACCCGGTTCTCCATGGAGTCCGTAATCAGAAGGGCACCTTGGATAACGATGAGGCCTATTGCCTCTTTGTTGCCCCCTTTTTTCGGACGTGTTAGGTTTAGTCTTGGACTTACTGTGAAAATACAGTACCCATATGGGCTATATCTTCATGCCCTGGGGGTGCAGCGCGGAGGATACGGGCTGCAAAAATTTAGAGTACATACCCTGGCTTAGAAAGGGGTCCTGTTTGCCTTCTGCCTTCTTAGCATACGCATTTGGTGCTATTTGGAGGCAAGCGGCAGATTTCTCACAATTTCATCCAGACCAAGAGGGAGTACGATAAAATGGACTATGAGGCGGTCATTGGCCTTGAGGTTCACGTTCAGCTAAAGACCCGTAGCAAGATATTTTGTTCCTGCTCCACCACGTTTGGGGCACCACCTAACACCCACACCTGCCCCGTATGTCTCGGCATGCCAGGGGTACTGCCGGTACTGAACAAAAAGGTGGTAGAATATGCCATGAAGATGGCCCTGGCCACGCACTGTAAGATTGCCCCGGTCAGCCAATTTGCCAGAAAGCACTATTTCTATCCAGACCTTCCCAAAGGATATCAAATATCCCAATATGAATTGCCACTGGCTGAAAACGGATGGATCGACGTGGAGGTGGACGGCCATACGAGGCGCATAGGTATCACCCGTATCCATATGGAGGAAGATGCCGGCAAGCTTATCCATGATGAGCACAGGCCTCTAAGCTTCGTGGACTTAAACCGCACAGGCACCCCGCTGATAGAGATCGTAAGTGAACCCGATATCCGACGGCCGGAAGAGGCCTCGGAGTACCTTAAAAAGATCAGGCAGCTCGTACGTTACCTTGGCATAAGCGACGGCAACATGGAGGAAGGCAGCCTGCGGTGTGATGCCAACATCTCCTTGAGACCCACTGGTCAACAGGAATATGGTGTAAAATCAGAACTCAAAAACATGAACTCGTTCCGGCATGTACAAAAGGCCCTGGAATATGAAATCAGGAGACAGGCGGCCTTGCTACTCGATGGAGGACAGGTAGCCCAGGAGACGAGGCTGTGGGATGCTGCCAGGGGGATAACACATTCCATGCGGGGTAAAGAGGAGGCCCATGATTACCGTTACTTCCCGGATCCGGACCTGGTGCCTGTCGAGATAGAGCGTGCCTGGATCGAAAAGGTCCGGCAAGGAATGCCCGAACTGCCAGGGGCAAAACGGGAAAGATTCATCAAGGAATATGGGCTCCCTTCATATGATGCGGAGGTACTGACCAGCAGCATCCATATGGCGAATTATTTCGAAGAATGTGTAAGATTGTTCGAGCGTCCCAAGACGGTCAGCAACTGGATCATGGTAGAGCTGCTCAAGTTATTACACCAGGATGATCAGGAAATAGAGACCTGCCCTGTTCCACCTTCCAACCTGGCAGCCCTGTTGAAGCTGGTAGCAGATGGTACCATAAGTGCCAAGATGGGAAAGAAGGTCCTGGAGGAAAGCTACAAAACCGGTATGGAGCCGCAAAAGATCGTACAGGAACAGGGCCTGAGCCAGGTAAATGACGAGGCCGAACTCAAATCAGTAGTGACCCAGGTAATAGAAAATTTCCCTGACGAGGTGGCGAAATACAGGTCCGGCAAGAAAAAGATATTCGGTTTCCTGGTGGGACAAGTAATGAGGATGACCAAGGGCAAGGCAAATCCTAAAAAGGTAAACGAGCTTCTACAAAAGGCCCTGGACTAGCTGGTGAAGGCGATGAATCGCGAAGAGATCGAAAAAAAATTGCTGAAAGAGGGCTCTAGGGTGGTTCCCATCAGGTGGGAAGACAGGAGGCTCTCCCTATTGGACCAACGCCTATTGCCCAGTAGTGAGACCTGGACAACCTACGATGATCCGGACAAGGTTGCACATGCCATCACATCGATGGTGGTAAGGGGGGCCCCTGCCATTGGTATAACCGCTGCGTTTGGAATGGTTCTGGCCGCCTTCGGACTAAAGGGACAACCCATCGAAACATTCAAGGTAAATTGGCTTGTCTTGGCAAAAAGGATGCTTGAGGCAAGGCCCACGGCAGTAAACCTCAGATGGGCCGTACACAGGCTCCAGGCCATCGTCACATCTGGAAACTACAGGGATGTTTCCAGGCTAGCAAGGCGCCTGGAACAGGAGGCACTTGCGATATGGTACGAGGATATCATGGCCAATATCACCATGGGCAAACATGGCCAGGCCTTGCTCCCTGCAGGTGCAGGCATCCTGACCCATTGTAATGCAGGTGCCTTGGCGACCGGAGGCTATGGCACGGCCTTGGGGGTACTGCGTGCCGCTGTATCCGCCGGGAAGGGAATAAGGATCTTTGCCGATGAGACCAGGCCCTGGTTGCAGGGCTCTAGGCTGACGGCATGGGAACTTCTGCAGGACGGGATACCCGTTACTATCGTAATAGACTCTGCGGCTGGATACCTCATGCGCAAGGGTGACATAGAGGCGGTAATCGTTGGAGCCGACCGTATTGCAGCAAATGGGGATGTGGCAAACAAGATAGGGACCTATGGCGTGGCAGAACTTGCAAGGGCGAACGGTATCCCTTTTTACGTAGCTGCCCCAACATCCACCATTGACCTCGACACCCCTTCAGGGGAAACCATACCGGTGGAGGAACGGGCACCTGGGGAGGTAACGTCCTTTGCCGGACACCCTGTTGCGGCATCAGGTGCTGCTGCGCTCAATCCTGTCTTTGATATCACGCCAAACGATCTCGTTACAGCCATAATAACGGAGAAGGGAATTATAAGACCGCCCTATAGAGAATCGTTATATGCCATCCTCACTTAAATGCCACCTAAAAATGGTGGCAAACCTGTTCGATGCCTATACGGCTGCGTTATTTTTACGTTCCAAGCATGGGGAAGGCTACAAACTGGTAGCAAAGGAGAGCCTTGGGGATGCCATAAGGGATTCCTGTGTAATCGAATCCGGTCAGGGACTGATCGGATGGGTCGCTAGGGAGGGAAAAAGGTTGCATGTCACCCATTTTACACGGGATACCAGGACCCTTGGCATTTATAACACCGATACCGGTATAAAGGCCTTCTTGGCCTCGCCCCTCCCCTACCGGGAAGGTGTTCTAATGGTAGATAGCAAAAACAGGTATGCGTTTCCTGAAAAAAAACAACGCATCCTGGACGATTGTGCCAGGGTGGCCTACGATCTGTGGTTTCTCACGCGCCAGGAGGTGGAACGGGAATTCTATAGAGAACTACTGGATTGGCTGATTGACTCGGGCACCGATTTCCTGGATGATATCGGTAGACTCGGCAGGCTACTCGGTCTAAAGATGGCTTTTCATGCCCGCAGGAAGCAGGGAGAAAGGCTTTACCGCCTGTGCGGCACTGTAGGGGTACATGGTCTCAAGGCCGGTGATACCTCTTACAGCGTGGACGAAGGACTCATGGGATGGTTCTTCAGGTACAAGAAAAATGTGATTCTGAACAAATTCCGGGGAGAGGCAGCACAAAGTTATATCATAAAAAGGGATGAATCCCTTAGCCCTGGACCGGTCGTCCTTGGAATCTGCCTGCCGGAAGGCAGCGAAACGTCAGAGGTGGTCCTGTTTAGTGGTGAAACGGATATAGAAAGATGGCCTTCTGACATACTCGATACCTTGTCCCGCTCACTTTCCAGGGTTAGGGGAAATATATAGTAGGCCGTGTCGCAATCCTTCAGGATCGAATATGTAAGCGGATGATTTCTTGCCTATCCACCACATGGAGTACAGATGGGATTTAAGGGGTTAAGGAACCTTATAAAACAGGATATTGCCATGGATCTTGGGACGGCAAACACCTTGATATACCTTCAAGGTGAAGGCATAGTCCTTAATGAACCTACTGTCATCGCATTTGAAGATAGTAAAAACTCCATACAGGTCGGGCAACGGGCTAAGGAATATCTTGGCAGGACTCCGGCCGGCATCAGGGTAGTCCGACCTATGAAAGATGGTGTTATCGAGGACTTCGACGCGGTAAGTACATTCATTAAGACCATCTTGGCACGTGCCCGGGAGAGAAAAGGAATTTTGTCCCCCATATTAGTCATCTGTGTACCCTCACAAATCACCCAGGTGGAGAAAAGGGCGGTTATCGAAGCGGCAAGGCAAGCTGGCGGCAAAAGGATCTACCTAGTGGAGGAGACCATGGCTGCAGCCGTAGGGGCAGGCCTGGCAGTCATGGACAAACGGCCGTCGATGGTGGTTGATATAGGAGGGGGTACTACCGAATGTGCAGTGATATCCAACATGGCCTATGATCATTGCGAATCCATCAGGGTTGCAGGGGATGAAATGGATGATGCCATTGCCAACTGGCTGAAGAAACAGATGGGTATAATCGTTGGGCCTTCATCTGCAGAGAGGTTGAAATGGGAAATCGGTTCTGCCACCGGGTTAGCCAACGGGAGAGAGCTGTCTGCCATTATCGCAGGGAAGGATGCGGTTACAGGGGCACCTGTACGTGTAACGATTTCGTCTGTTGAACTTGCCAGGTCCCTTACAGAACCTATAAAGGCCATAGGAATACTCGTAACAGAGGTATTCAACGCACTTGGCCCCGAGATACAGGCTGCCATACAGGAGGACGGCGTGACCCTAACCGGTGGAGGCAGCCTTTTAAACGGAATGGCAGAGTTTCTCGAGGAGGAAACCGGCCTGAGGTACACCCTGTCAGAGGACCCACTAACCACGGTTGTAAGGGGTGCGGGCAAGACCATTGAAGACTTCGGTAAGTTTGAACCAATATTCATAGGTTGAGCAGCATTCCGCAAGGTAGGTTTATTGCAAGCCCTCTGCACAGGCTGATTCGCGGTTGACACGAGATCCTGACAAGACCTGGTAGGAGGGGGGTGGGATGTCATCACTACACAGGCACGACTTTAAAATGGATACCAACCAGAAAAATGCTGTATACCTCGACTACAATGCAACCACACCGGTAGCACAACCTGTAAAGGAGGCAGTCGATTTTGCCCTTTCCTATCTATGGGGGAATCCAAGCAGCGGCCACAGAATAGGCAGGCTTTCAAGGGCTAGCGTGGAAGCTGCCAGGGAAAAGGTAGCCCTTTTGATCGGTGCCCAGGCCGAAGAGATCATCTTCACAAGCGGTGGTACGGAATCGAATAATATGGTTTTGCTTGGATTGGCAGGGGACCTCTCCCAAAGGGGCAAACACCTGATTACCAGCAAGATCGAACATCCCTCGGTTATGAATCCCTGCCTGCATCTTCTTGAAAAGGGATGGGATATCACGTTCGTTGGGGTGGATCAAAATGGGCTCATAAAGATCGAGGAGATCGATAGCGCCTTGCGACCAGATACAGTCCTCGTTTCCATAATGCTTGCCAATAATGAGACCGGCGTGATACAGCCCTTGGACAAGGTTGCTGAGCTACTCCATGGAAGGGGCGTGCTGCTCCACGCCGATGGGGCCCAGGCAGTGGGCAAGATTCCCATAGACACAAATGTGCTGAAGGTCGATTACCTCACCGTTGCCGGGCACAAACTTTATGCCCCCAAGGGCATAGGGGCACTTTTTTGCAGGAAAGGCGCACCGGTCCCGCGGCTTCTCTCTGGGGCCGGGCAGGAAAGGGGAATCAGGCCAGGAACAGAACCTGTACCCCTGGCGGTCGGATTGGGCAAGGCCTGTGAATTTGTGGCACAGGATCTTGAACAGGAAGCCAAACGCCAACATGATCTACGGGAAGAACTTTTTACCTTGTTGAAAAGGACTGGACACCGGATTATAAGGTTCGGCGGCCCTGAAAACACCCTTCCCAACACATTGAACATAAGCTTTCCGGGCAAGGTAGGTTCACAAGTTCTGGAAAATGCACCCGGGCTCATGGCTTCAACCGGGGCGGCATGTCATGATCGCAGCATCAAGATCTCGCATGTAATTGCCGCGATGGATGTACCCAAAAGGGTTGCCATTGGTGCAATCCGCCTGAGCCTTGGTCGATTTACCACCAGGACGGATATAACACTTGCAGCAAAGGCCATTTCTTCGGCATTGGGAAGGCCTTGACTCATCTTTGAAGGAATCGTCTTTGAATGATAGCCCCTGCACCCGAAAGGAAATCCTTTGAAATTTATCGATCTTGACAGACAATATCAGGCCTACAAAGCGGAAATAGACAAGTGCATCCACGAAGTCCTGGACAGCGGACAATTCATCCTTGGAAAGAACGTCAGCCAGTTGGAAGGCGAACTGGCTGAATTTGTTGGGGCAGAAGCCGGCATAGGCGTATCCTCCGGGACAGACGGCCTGATCCTCGCCCTAATGGCCCTGGACATTGCACCCGAGCAGGAGGTCCTAACCACACCTTTTACATTCTTCGCCACTGCTGAGGTTATCAGCCTGATTGGTGCCAGGCCGGTCTTTGTCGATATCGATCCCGTAACCTTCAATATCGATCCGGCATCCCTCGAGGCTGTGCTGGAAGAACGAAGGAGGGCCGGAGCGATGGTAAAGGCCATCCTGCCTGTAAGTCTGTTCGGCCAATGCCCTGACATGGACAGGATTCGTGCCATTTCAAAACGATATGGTATCCCTATGATAGAGGATGGCTGCCAATCCTTTGGCGCCACGTACAAGGGTCATAGATCTTGCGGGTTGAGTGAAATCGGGGTCACCTCGTTTTTTCCATCCAAGCCACTTGGGGGATACGGGGATGGTGGAATGATATTTACCCAGGATCGAGAACTTGCCCATAGAATCAAGATGCTCAGAAATCATGGACAGAAGAAACGTTATGTTCATGCGGGTATCGGCCTTAACGCCCGACTGGACGAGATCCAGGCTGCGGTCATACGTATAAAATTTCGGCACCTTATGCATGAATTGAAGGCCAGGCAGGATGCAGCAGAACGATACAATACATTGATAAAGGAGTTGACCCCTGGGATCAAACCGCCAACGATTGCTGCTCATAGCACCTCGGTATATGCCCAGTACACCATCCGTATACCCGATGGAAGGAGAGATGACGTTGCACGTCGGCTTGCTCAAAGGGATATACCGGTTGCCATTCATTATCCCTTGCCCCTTCATTTTCAACCAGCGTTCAGGGATCTAGGGTATGCAGCCGGGGATTTTCCGCGGGCCGAACAGGCAGCAAAGGAGGTGCTTTCCCTGCCAATGCATCCATTCATAACGCCACAAGAACAGGAACAGATCGTAAGGGCCTTGAGGAATGCCTTGAAACGTTGACCATAGCCCTATCAGGTTTTTGAACCCAAACCTTTATGTAACCCGGATCTTCCGCGCTACACCTACAGGGCATGAAGGAAGATACAACCCATGCCCAGGATATATTCTTCATATCTGAGGGTGCGGCACCAAGTGCGGGCTGCATGAAAGTTTAGGACATCATCATGCAAGGAGTGACACCATGATTGAACGTTACAGCCGGCCAGAGATGGCAGCTATCTGGACACAGGAGAACAAGTACAAGACCTGGCTGGAGGTAGAGATACTCGCAGCCGAAGGTTGGGCAGAGCTTGGGGTGATCCCCAGGGAAGCCGCCCAGGAGATCAGGGAAAAGGCCAAATTTGATGCAAGGCGGATAGACGAGATCGAAAAAGAGACCCGGCACGACGTCATAGCATTCCTGACCAACGTGGCAGAGTATGTTGGGCCGTCAGCCCGATATCTTCATTGGGGCCTAACCTCCTCGGACATGTTGGACACCGCCATGGCCGTGCTGCTCAAGCGATCTATGGAGATCATAATCGACGATGTGAAGGGCCTCATGAAGGTTATAAAGCGACGGGCACTTGAACATAAGAACACCGTCATGATAGGCCGCTCCCATGGTATACATGCAGAACCCATAACCTTCGGCCTGAAGCTTGCCATTTGGTACGACGAGATGAGGAGAAACCTAAGGCGTCTTGAGAATGCCAAGGATACGGTATCCTATGGTAAGATCTCCGGTGCAGTGGGTACCTTTGCCCATGTAGATCCGCAGGTCGAGGCATATGTATGCAGGCACCTGGGGCTCAAGCCCGCCCCTGTTTCAAACCAGATAATACAAAGGGATCGTTATGCCGAGGTCTTTTGTGCCCTAGCGGTAATGGCCGCCTCGGTGGAAAAATTTGCCACCGAGATCCGTCACCTTCAACGTACCGAGGTACTGGAAGTGGAAGAATACTTCAGGCCAGGACAAAAGGGTTCCTCGGCAATGCCCCATAAACGCAATCCGATCCTGTCGGAAAATCTATGCGGCCTGGCACGAATAGTGCGTTCTTATGCGATCCCTGCCATGGAAGATGTGGTCCTGTGGCATGAACGAGACATAAGTCATTCCTCGGTTGAACGATTCATAGGGCCTGATGCCTTTATTACAAGCGATTTCATGCTGGCAAGGCTGACCAGGCTTCTGGACAAACTCGTAGTATATCCCGAAAGGATGAAAAAAAACCTGAATCTATTGAAAGGGTTGATATTTTCGCAACAGGTCTTGCTCACCTTGACTCGTAAAGGTGTAAGCAGGGAAGACGCCTACCGGATAGTGCAAAGAAGGGCCATGGAGGTCTGGGAGGGAAAGGGCGATTTCAAGGAGAGATTACTTGCGGACGAAGACCTTGGAAAATACCTGTCCCCGGAAGAAATCGAGGGGATATTCTCCATTAAATACCATCTTAAGCATGTCGATACGATCTTTTCCAGGGTGTTCGGGGCAGAATGAAAAAATGAGAACCCATGGCTAATTGTTCAATTTAATAACAAATCTTCAAACATTCCATGTAAACTTCCATGCGGCCCGTACTTGGTGCCGCACCCCCAATAGATGAAGATACAGCCCATTGACTCTGTATTTTCACGGTAAATCAAGGGCGTTCCAGGATACTGTGGTGCAAGTAGCCTGTGAACGCCCTATCTTTTAATCAATCTGGCCTATGCCTGCTTGCCTGTCTGGAAGTCGTAGTAGGCATGTCCACCATGTTCAACGATATCCAGGCCTTCTATTTCCTCCTCGGCAGGTACCCTAAGCCCTATGGTGGCTGACAGTACCTTAAAGAGTATGAAAGAGGTGCTAAAGGACCAGGCAAAGGCAGCGCCAATACCCAGCAGCTGAACGCCTATAAGGTGCCCACTTGTACCCCCTATATTAAAGATACCCGCAGCCAATGTGCCCCATGCACCACAAACTCCATGAACCGATACCGCCCCAACCGGGTCGTCCACATGTATCCTGTCAAAAAACAGTACTGACAAAACGACCAGGATCCCGGCTATTGAACCGATAATTATGGAGCTGCCAGGGGTGACATTGGCACACCCCGCGGTGATGGCAACAAGGCCTGCCAAGGCACCGTTTAGGGTCATACCCACCTCTGGCTTGCCAAACTTGATCCATGAAACGATCATGGCAAACACCGCACCGGCCGCGGCTGCCAGGTTGGTATTTACGAAAATCATGGCGATATCCGTATTCCCTGCGGTGGTCGATCCAGGGTTAAACCCGAACCAGCCAAGCCATAGGATGAATACCCCGAGGGCAGCAAGGGGGATGTTGTGCCCTGGTATTGCCTTTGGTTTTCCATCCTTCCCATATTTCCCTATCCTTGGCCCAAGAACGATTGCACCGGCGAGTGTTGCCCAGCCACCAATGGAATGGACCACGGTGGAGCCGGCAAAGTCTATAAAACCAAGCTGCTCGAGCCAGCCGTGGCCCTTATAAAGTCCGCCCCATGCCCAACTGCCAAAGATTGGATAAATGAAGGCACATATTATCATGCTGTAGAAGAAATATGACTTGAACTGTGTCCTCTCAGCCATCCCCCCGGAAACTATGGTAGCAGCGGTGGCGGCGAACACACACTGAAACATCCAGAAGGCCAGGACCCAAGGATCACCACCTGGCTTGAAATCACTCAGGAAAAAACATGACGTACCTATCCAACCGTTCTTGCTTACCCCAAACATCAGCCCGAACCCTATGGCCCAAAAGACGATGGAGCCTATGGAAAAATCCATCAGGTTCTTCATGATGATATTTATGGCGTTCTTTGACCTGGTAAAGCCACACTCCACACAGGCGAATCCGGCCTGCATGAAAAAAACAAGGGCAGCAGCCACCAGTGTCCACACATAGTCAAGATTCGTCTGAACCGCCTTTATCGCCACGTTGTTCGATGCAACGGTTGGTGCAGTCTCCTCGGCACCAAGGGCAATGGCTGGAAGTAACAACAGGGCCAATGGCAGAAAATATCTTATCATGGGCCTCCCGTACCTTTCCCGTACAATATTAAATGTCTTTTTTGTTACCATTCTCATGGCTATATAGCCTCCTTTCCGTGTTCTCCTGTTCTTATCCTGTAAACCTCTTCAATGGGGAGGAGGAATACCTTCCCGTCTCCTATCTTTCCTGTCTTGGCAGTAGCCAAAAGGGTATCGATCACCCTTTGCACCATGTCGTCATCAACCACTATTTCCAACTTCACCTTTGGTATGAAGTCCACCTCGTATTCAGCACCCCTGTATATCTCGGTATGGCCTTTCTGGCGCCCGAATCCCTTGACCTCAGAGACGGTCATGCCCTGTACCCCTATCTCGTGCATGGCGTCCTTTACCTCATCCAGCTTGAAGGGCTTGATAATGGCTTCAATCTTTTTCATGGAATTCTCCTTCCTATTTTTTTATTCCGCTGATCTCACCTGCAGGATCACCTGTAGCCTCGGCAATTTTCAAGAAACATGCCGTCAGTAGCAATTGCCCCTCAAACATTATTCAACTTGGTGTTAATAAAAGAAAAAAATGGGTTTAGCCTTGGTGGGAATGAAGATTTATTTACATAAATGTCTATTTTTAGATAGACACCAATGAACAAGTCACTACATTTTTGTAAAGTTATTAAAAGCTAGGATGTGCGAAACCTTCACCTAGGGCCATTCAACCAAAAAGTCCGCCGCGAGGATACACATGAAAAGGATGGCGCCGGCATCCGCATAAGTCACTTAAAATTTTACCTGAAAATGCATTTTGCTTAGCCATGGACGCCCTAGGACCATAGCCTTATCCACTAAACTTCCATGCGGCCCGTACCTTGGTGCCGCACCCCCAATAAATGAAGCTACAACCCATAGACTCTGTATTTTCACGGTAAATCTGTTGTCTTTTTGCTAAGTAGAGGCATGCGGACAAGAATTAACGTTTTTGCTACAAATTGGGGCTAAATTTTACAAAATAGTAACATCTAATGTGGTGCAGGCTGGCCTTTCCCAGGCTGTTAAGATATAACCATTAGAAATTACAGAAATATATTGGGGTATTCAAAAATGGCACAAAATTTGTTATTAAGAGGCAGGATGAAGGGGGGAATCCACATGTGAAGGGAGGCGATAGGCAAAAGATTATCGTTAGGATCATCCATCTTAATCACTACATGGGAACAAACCTAACTCAAGGAGGGAATAATCAGATGTCTTCTTTAACGAACAAGTTTTTTCTATTTCTTATTGTTGGCACACTGTGCATGGCACCGGGGGTGAGTTGGGGAGAATCCGACAAACCCACTGCGGATCTTTCCGTCAGCTTCATGAGCCAGTATATCTGGCGTGGTTATGAATTGAGTCGTGACAGCTTAGTGATTCAGCCCTCTGTCACCATAGGGTACAAGGGATTTTCTGCGAATATCTGGCAAAATATAGATACCGATTACTGGGACTATAAGAACAATCCGGACATGGATTCCCTGAATGAAACCGACACAACGCTGGCATATTCCATGGATATGGAGCAGATGAGTGCCGAGGTAGGCTATATATGGTACGCCCTGGACCAGGAAGACGACAGCCAGGAAGTCTATGTCTCTGCATCCCTCAAGACCCTTTTATCCCCAACGCTTACAATCTACAGGGAATTTGCACATTACCCCAGCACATACATAACCCTGGGAGTTTCCCATAGCATTGCCCTTCCAAGGGATATGAGCCTCGATCTTTCACTCCAGGGAAGCTACCTGATTTCCAATGACAAGGAGGCCTACCCAGATCCAGATGACCCCAAGGACGACTACAACAATTTCCATGACGGGTTATTGTCCGTTGCTTTGTCCATTCCGGCTACCGAATACGTCACCATTACGCCGGAAATCGACTGGTCGTTCCCCCTGTGTGATGATGCAGCAGATGCCATGCAGGCTGGAAATGCCGGTCACGGCGGAAAGGATAACTTTCTGTATGGCGGCGTAACGGTCAGCCTCTCGTTTTAACACAAACATAACTC
>WFZW01000230.1 GCA_015489365.1 Deltaproteobacteria bacterium
GCGTTCGTCCCCACTCACGGTTGCGGGCCAGCGCCGGATTTTCACCGGCTTCCCGATTGATTCTGCAATGGCAGAAACCTAAGGTGGATATAAAATATGTAGTGCGCTGTTTATGGGCGCCTTTTCATCTAGGGGTGCGGCACAGAGACACGAGCCGCATGAAAATCTAGATTGAATAATTAACATTCAGGGTTGGATTATGTCAAGAAACAATGGCACCGTACCCCCAGGCATGAAGATACAGCCCGTATAGGTTCTAGATTTTCATGGTAATAGTCATTCTCAAGGCAGGCACAATGAAGTATGAAAATGCTTTTGTCCATGTATGTCTATGGCTCATCTTCCCAGGTTGTGCCGAGATGCGGTTAGGGAAAAGGGGCCTGTTCAGGCCAATGTTTCCCGGGTAGATTGTCCGGTTACAATCGAAAGGAAGCCTTGGAAAAGATTTACTGTGAAAATACAGAGTCTATGGGCTGTATCTTCATGTATCGGGGGTGCGGCACCAAGGTGCGGGCCGCATGAAAGTTTGATCATGGAAAACAATATGGGATTTCCCCTTTGTCCTATCAATCATACCGATGGCAAGGGCCGCTTCAGGCTAATGGTTTCCAGGCAAGCCCTGTCTCCAGATTTTCTGGAACTTTTATTGAAAGACCGTGATGAAATGCAAGGGTTGGCAGCGGCTAGGCCCATTTCCACGGTTCCCAGTACTAGCGTTTTTGAACTTGGCTTCGAGGGACAGACCTACTATTTCAAGTACTTCAACCTGGAAGGGCCAACCAGGCGTATAAAGGCGATATTTAGGGGATCAAGGGCATTTAAGGCCTGGAAGGGAGCCAATATATTGTGCAAGGCAGGTTGTGATACACCAAGGATCGTGGCGGTCAGAGAGTTTACGGGCCTTAGAAGGGGCATGCCGTCACTCCTGGTCACAAAGGCCTATGATGGGCTTTCCCTAAGGATCCTCAGCCGGGGTACGCCGATGTCGCCAAGGGCACAAAGAAAGATGGCCACGGCCCTTGGAGCGGATCTTGCCAGGATGCACAACAGGGGTGTTGTTCATGGGGATCTACATCCTGGCAACGTTCTTGTCAAAAGGGAAGATGATCGGTACTTCTTTGCCTACCTGGATACCGAGAGGGTAACCCTATGGGGTGGTAAGAGAGGGATCTTAAGGGACCTTGCATTGTTGAACCATCCAAACCTCGGCTCGATTACCCCAATGACGCGCGTATATTTTTTCCTGTCCTATGCAAGACACCGTGGATTTTCATCAGGCAAGGCCAGGATCCTATTAAAAGGGGTTGTCAGGCTTAGCCAAAGGCGTTACAGTAGATAACTTATTGAAAAGACGAGGTAATTATTTGATGGAGAATAGGCATGGGGTGGGGAAGAGGCCAGGGATTGCCTATGTCCTCACCAGGTTCCCCCAACCGACAGAGACCTTTATATTGAATGAGCTCATGGAAATACGGCGTCAAGGCATGAAATATGAGCTCTTTGCCTTTCATGTCGATCAGGACCTGGCCTCGTTACCACCTTATAGTGAAATTTCCCCAGTGCAGATCCCTAGACCCCTGACCCGTGAGGTACTTGCCGCATTGGTATGGACCCTTAGGTACAGGCCCATGGTCCTGAAAGGGCTTCTAAGACGCAGGATCTGCCGCAGAACGCACCATCTCTTCCAGGCACTATACCTGGGAAGGCTGGCAGCCAACGGGCGCATCGGCCATTTCCATGCGCACTATGCCTACCATTCCACCTCCGCTGCCAGGGCAGCAGCATGCATAGGTGGCGTGGGATACAGTTTTACAGCCCATGCCAATGACATATACAAATCAAGATGGCAGCTCAGGGAGAAGATAGGAGAAAGCGTGTTTTGTGCCACGTGCACCGGTTATAATGCCAAATTTTTGAAGGAAAGGTTCGCAACCAAGTGCCCTGAAAAGGTATTAAAGATCTATCATGGGATCGACTTGGATATGTTCCAGGATCAGGTGCCAAGGCATGGCCCGGTGGTTGACGGCCGCCTTAATATGGTATCAATAGGGCGGCTCAGGGAAAAAAAGGGTTTTGTCTATCTTCTTGAAGCGTGTCGATTATTGGAGAAAAGGGGGATCGATTTTTCATTAAGGATAATAGGGGAGGGGCCGGACAGGCCGTCCCTTGAGGCCAGGATAGGGGCCCTGGGACTAGGTGACCTGGTGGAGCTCGTGGGACATATACCCCATAGCCGTGTCAAGGTCATGTTGGAGCAGGCCAATGTCTTTGTCCTTCCCTGTATAGTGGCTGCAGATGGAAGTATGGATGGGCTGCCCAACGTGATCCTCGAGGCCATGGCCATGGGGCTTCCCGTGGTGTCAACCGACATATCAGCCATACCTGAGGCAGTAGTACATGGCAAGACCGGCCTTTTGGTAAAACCTGCCGATGCAGTTGCCTTGGCAGATGCCCTCAATGGCATCTACAATACGCCAGAAATAGGGACAAGGATGGGTCAGGCCGGTAAGGAGATGGTGAGGAGACGTTTTGGGCTGGAAGAGAATACCAGAAAGCTTGCCCGCCAGTTTGATAAGATCCTGGCCAGGATTCATTTGTCATCGTGTTCATAGCGGGTTTTAAAAAGGTGAGGAAGGGTAGCCTCAGGATCCTACTGAGGGATGGCTATTATTCATCTGCCTTCATAGAGGCATTGGTTGCGCCTGATCGCCTGATCAGCCAGGCAGCCAGGCTGTACAAGGATTCAAAACGTACCATAGCTGGGCAGGTCAGCATAGGAGGGCAGGATTTCTTTTTGAAGCGTTACAATCTCAGGGGGACAGTGCATACCATAAAACGCTGCTTCTGTCCATCCAGGCCTATACGGGTAGCCAAGACGGCCATCCACCTGCGGAACAACCAGGTACCCTCACCATCTCCCGTGGCGATGATAGAACGTCATCGTCTTGGTATCAAACTGGAGACATACCTCTTGAGCGAATTCATACCAGCGATCCGCATAAGGGATTTGCTGTCGAGCGGATTGACCAGGCAGGAAAGGGACACGATAATATCAAAGGTTGCAGACCTGATTGCCGCCATGCATAGGGCAAACGTTGTTCATGGTGATCTCAAAGCAAACAACATAATAATTCAAGGCCCTAATAAGGGTTACCAGCCCTGGATTGTGGATCTGGATGGAGCCAGGATCAAGCGGTGGCTTTCACAAGTAGACAGGATGGAGGATCTAGGCAGGCTGTTCAATTCCTTCCTGGATATGATGCCGGCGTGCCAGTCTTACAGATTTTTTCATTATTATTTGGAATCTGCCTGTATTCAGGCTGACAAGAAGGAAAAAAGGCTTTTGCTACAAGGGATAGAAAGGGTGGCTGCCATGCATCGAAGGCGCCAGCAGGGCAGGAGATCTTGACATAGGCTGGTTCAGGGAAAAAGATCCGCTATTGCCTGATTTTTTAATGAGACGATACATGACAATATCTAGGGTGAAGGGGAACAGGATCTCAGCCTGTCCGCTTTTTTTGGATCCTGGCCGCATGCCTGGATGGATAGATCCCCTGGCCTGGTTTTCCTTCCTGTTTTTCATATTTTTTCTACCCTTCAGGGGGCTTTTGGGTTCTATCCTGTCTACGCCCAGGAGTCTGCTTCTTTTCTTCATGGTATTAGGCCTTGCAAGGAGTGCAGCCCAGGGGCGTTGGGTAAGGACAAGGCTCGATTGGCCTGTGTGGACATATAGCCTTGTTATGGTGGCCTCTGCCCTCCTGTCGGTAGATACAAGATATAGCATCTCATCATTGTTGCACGATCTTGTCCCCTTCCTCATCATCTTTCATGCCGGGGCCTGCCTAATGGTAAACGCCAGCAGGATGCGCCAGTTCATATGGACCCTCCTTATCTGTTCTGCCGTAGTGCTATTCATGGGCTTTTTCCCCCCAACCATTCAGGATGGAAGGCTTCAAGGCATATTCCCTGTAGCTACAAGGTATGGAAAATATCTGGATTTGTTGATTCCGGTGACCGTGTCATCGTGTCTTAACGCAAGGGGCGCAGGATTTGCTGTTCCAGTCTTTATCCTTGCTATTGGGCAGGTTATAGCCCTAGCCTGGAATGCCACCAGGGGGGCCATTATAGGGATATTTTCATCATTGCTATTTATATCCATTTTCCAGCGGAAGATCCTCCTTGCATTGGCATTTACGCTCATGGTTGGGGGGCTTTTCCTGGCAATATGGCCTGCCACGAATTATGATCTCAACAGGGTGGAGGGGCTCTTCAGGTCTCCGGCCAGGCTCCTTGCAAGCGATCCGGCACTCAGGGACAGAAGGGGATATTTCAAGACCAGCATCGCGTTTGTGCGGCAAAGACCCGTACTGGGTTGGGGTTACGGAAGACGGATTGCCCGTTATGCAAGTGCAGTACATGATAAACGCTGGTACTTGAAAAGGGGCTTAAACCCCTTAAAATGGCACGCACACAACATGATCCTTGAAATCCTGCTCGAAGGCGGGGTACTGGGGCTTGTCGCTGCACTATGGATTGCGTGGACATATGTGTCGGTTGTCCATGAACTTCTTGCAAGGCAAAGGATATCTTGCAATAGACCGATCGTTCTTGGATTCATCGGAGCGATTGTAGCCATCTCGATACACTCCATGGTATCTGTGCCCCAATGGTCCAATACCCTGTTGGCTACAAGTTACATTAGTGTTACAGTCGGCTATTTTTCAAAAAAGTACAGTGCAGGATGTGGTCAACCGATTTGACTATGGTATGATTTCGAACATCCATCCGGTCCGAAGGCCCGGTTTACCAGTGCCCCAATCAGGGGCACGAAGACAGACGGTCCTATGGCAATGGCAAGGGGCCGCAACAGACAAGGATCCTGTGAGATCAAGGAGGAGCACTCTTATGGCTAGACGTAACTATGGGTTGCTGGCTCTAACCCTTTTTCTGCTTACGTGTATCACTTGCACAAATGATGTTTTTGCAGGGGTAAAGATTACCGGTGCCGGCGCCACATTTCCCTATCCCATCTATGCCAAGTGGGCCTACAGCTATGGCAAGTTGACAGGTGCAAGGATCAACTACCAGTCAATAGGATCAGGTGGCGGTATTCAGCAAATCAAGGCAGGAACCGTCGATTTTGGGGCGTCCGATGCCCCGCTTGAGGCAGATGAGCTGGAAAGATTTGGATTGATACAATTCCCGATGGTAATAGGTGGAGTCGTCCCGGTATTAAACTTGAAGGGAATCAAGAATGGACAATTGAAGATGACAGGTGAGGTCTTGTCGTGCATATATCTAGGCAAGATAAAGAAATGGGACGATCCAAGGATAGTCGCCTTGAACCCAGGCCTTGATCTGCCATCGAGATCGATAACGGTGGTTCACCGCTCCGATGGATCAGGCACCACCTGGATATTCACACGATACCTGAGCCAGGTGAACGATGAATGGAAAAAAAGTGTTGGCTTTGGCAAGGCGGTTCAATGGCCTGCAGGGGTAGGAGGCAAGGGCAACGAAGGAGTGGCCGCTTACGCCAAGCGCATAAACGGCGCCCTTGCCTATGTTGAATATGCCTATGCCATACAAAACAGGCTTAATCCAGTGGCACTCAAAAACAAGGATGGATCCTTTGTCCTGCCATCTGCCAAGACCTTTGAAGCGGCTGCCAGCAATGCTGATTGGGAGCATGCCCCGGGCCTTGGGGTTGTGCTTACCAACCAGCCTGGTAAGGACTCATGGCCCATCACTGGTGCCTCGTTTATACTCATGCGGAAGAATCAAAATGACCTCAAGAGGGCGCAAGCAGTGCTAAAGTTTTTTGATTGGTGCTATCATGACGGCCGCAAGGCTGCGTTGAAACTGGATTATATCCCCGTTCCCTTGAAGGTTGTAGACATAGTGGAAAAACTCTGGGCAAATAGCCTCAAGGCATCAGGAAGACCGGTGTGGCCCATAAAACAGTAGTGGCGGTCTGTCCGTATATTTCTGTATCCGAACCACGTTGATATGGGAAAGACATTCGTCGTGAAAATACAGTATACTTGCAGGCTGTATCTTCATGTCATGGGACAGCTTTCAGATTGTCCTTGGCCTTCGGTAAGATATCTCCTGGTTGCTGGAAAGGGGAAAACAGGACCCGATGTCTGAAGATAGCCGTTCAAGAAGGCATCCGGTATGGGTAGAGTCACTCTTTAAGGGCTTAACCTGTAGTGCTGGCGGCCTGATCCTCCTGCTCCTTGCGGTCATGATGGCAGTACTTTTTTATGATGCATGGCCGTCGATCAAGCAGTTCAAGCTGGGTTTTCTGGTTTCGACCAATTGGAACCCGGTGACCCATCAGTTTGGTGCATTTACTACAATAGTCGGGACCCTGGTTTCAACAGCATTGGCCATGTTGCTTGCCGTACCCCTTGCCGGTGGAGTTGCACTTTTCCTCACTGAGTTGTCGCCTGTATTCCTTCGACCAATATTTAGCACGGCGATAGAGTTACTCGCAGCGATTCCCTCTATAATCTACGGCATGTGGGGACTCTTTAGCCTCGCTCCACTGCTTGCAGACCATGTCCAGCCCTGGATGACCGAACACCTAGGTTTCATCCCCCTATTCCAGGGGCCTCCAATGGGAATAGGTATGTTTACTGCTGGTATAGTACTTGCGATCATGATCCTGCCCTTCATGGCCTCGGTCATCAGGGATGTATTTTTGATGACCCCACAGGTGCTCAAGGAGTCTGCCTATGGATTGGGTGCCACCACCTGGGAGGTGGTCTGGCAGGTGGTCTTTCCCTATGGCAGGAGAGGGGTGGTAGGTGGGCTCTTTCTAGGACTAGGAAGGGCCATGGGTGAGACCATGGCCGTTACCTTTGTTATCGGTAATGCCCACGAACTATCTTGGTCCCTGTTCAACCCTGCAAATACCATCGCCTCGACCCTGGCAAACGAGTTCACAGAGGCATCCGATAAGCTCTATCTGGCAGCCCTGGTCGAACTGGGTCTGGTCTTATTTCTTATCACATTTATCGTTCTTGGTCTTGCCGAATGGTGGTTGAAACACTCGGCTCCAAGGGAGAAGGGATGATGAAATCGAGATCGGTCCGCATCAGGAGATTCAAAAATGCACTTGCCCTAATCTGTTCCCTCGTGGCCGCTCTCATAGGCCTGGTATTCCTCATATGGATATTGATCGAGGTGATCCTGAGGGGTGCTGCATGTATAAACTGGGCCTTTTTCACCCAATTGCCGGTCCCTCCAGGGGAAGAGGGAGGTGGATTGGCCAATGCAATGTTGGGCACGGTCATTATCACGGTAGTGGCAACTGTCTTGGGGGTGCCCCTTGGGATTCTAGCAGGTACAT
Organism: Deltaproteobacteria bacterium; assembly: GCA_015489365.1. Classification (GTDB taxonomy): domain Bacteria; phylum Desulfobacterota; class Dissulfuribacteria; order Dissulfuribacterales; family QOAL01; genus S143-34. The sequence continues at coordinate 7,358 of WFZW01000230.1, forward strand.
ATCTTTCTGAATTTGGACGAAACAGGTTCGGAGATACCATTCGCTTTCTATCCAATATCTTTGTCAGCGCCCCATCGATTGTAATAGGTGTATTCGTCTATGCCATCCTGGTGGTTCCCCTTGGTGGATTTTCAGGACTTGCAGGCGGTGTATCCCTTGCAATAATAATGTTGCCCGTGGTTACCCGGACCACCGAGGAGATGTTACGCCTGGTGCCGAATAGTGTAAGAGAGGCTGCCCTTGCCCTTGGTGCACCCTACTGGCATGTAGTGTGGCAGGTGGTATACCGTAGCGCAAGAGCTGGGATGTTGACAGGGATCATACTTGCCATAGCAAGGGTATCCGGTGAAACTGCGCCACTTCTTTTTACGGCCCTCAACAGTCCCTATTGGCCTGAGGGCCTCATGGAGCCCATGGCTAACCTTACGGTTACTATTTTCAATTATGCCATGTCCCCCTATGACGACTGGCAGGTCAAGGCATGGGGGGCCTCGCTGCTGATTATGGTGGCCGTACTGGCCATGAATATAATCGCCAGGGTGTTCGTTCACAGGATGGGCAAGTAAGCTCTAGATTCCTAGGCCTTGGACCCTTTGAAGTGCATGATTACTGTGAAAATACATCCTGGCTAAGGGCTGTATCTTGATGCCCTGGGATGCAGCATAGAGGATACGGGCTGCAATGAGGGTTTGGGTTTATCCATACAAGGTCATATATGTCTATAGCAAAAAGTCTTTATAAATACTTACCTAAACTTCCATGCGGCCCGTACCTTGGTGCCGCACCCCCAATTCATGAAGATGCAGCCCATAGACTCTATATTTTCACGGTAATACTTGCATGAAATATTCAAATAGCTCTCTCAGGATACAAGCACCCCATTTCCGGCAGGTTTGGGGTTGGATGGATGCTACAGGAGATCCGTAATGTTTCTTCCCCCTGAAGTAGCAGTAAAGATAAGCGTTCGTAATCTCAATTTTTACTATGGAAAGGTGCAGGCCCTTTTTGATAATAGCCTGGATATAGCCGAGAAGAAGGTGACTGCCTTTATCGGTCCGTCTGGTTGCGGAAAGTCTACCCACATACGCACCTATAATCGTATGTATTCCCTTTACCCTGATCATCGCGCGGAAGGCGAGGTGAGGATAGACGGCAAGAATATATTGGAAGACGATGTGGATCTGATCGATCTAAGGACAAGGGTGGGTATGGTCTTCCAGAAACCAACTCCATTCCCCATGTCCATATTCGACAATGTGGCCTATGGAATTAGGTTGAAGGGCAGATTCAGCAAGTCTGAGCTGGAGGGTAGGGTGGAGCAGGCATTGAAAGATGCTGCACTATGGGATGAGGTAAAGGAGCACATACATACCGTAGGAACAGCACTCTCCGGAGGGCAACAGCAACGTCTATGCCTTGCCAGGGCCATTGCCGTCGAGCCTGAGGTGATACTCATGGATGAACCCTGTTCTGCCCTTGATCCGGTGGCCACCTACAAGATAGAAGACCTGATCGATCGACTTAAGGAGCGTTTTACCATTATAATTGTTACCCATAACATGCAACAGGCGGCCAGGGTATCGGATTATACCGCCTTTTTTTACCTGGGACGTTGTGTGGAATTTGGTCCTACGGATCAACTCTTTACCAAGCCAGTCAAGAAGGAAACAGAGGACTATATCACTGGGCGTTTTGGATAGATCTATTTATAAGGTTGTATTTTCATGTCGATCATTACCATAGATGGCCCTGCAGGGGCTGGTAAGAGCACGGTCAGTAAGAAATTGGCCCGACGTCTTGGGTTTACCTACCTCGACACCGGTGCCATGTACAGGGCTGCGGCCTGGTTTGCCAGGTCACGTGGTATAGATTGTAGGGATCCTAAAACCGTTTCATCCATGTGTCATGGACTTGATCTTCATTTCGAGGGCAAGCACATCTATGTGAACGGAAAGGATGTATCACACCTGATACGTACCCAGGAGATGGATGCCTTGTCCTCGGCAATCTCCCGCATACCCGAGTTGAGGGAGTGGTTGACCAGGATTCAACGTAAAATCGGAGAACATGGAAACCTGGTAGCAGAGGGTAGGGATATGGGCACAGTGGTGTTTCCGGATGCCGATTTCAAGTTCTTTCTGGTGGCATCAGCAGAAGAAAGGGCCAGGCGGAGAAAAATTCAGCTTGATAGTTCGGGTGAAAAAGTGTTATATGAAAATATATTGTTGCAAATAAAAGCTAGGGATCAAGCCGATGCCAGCCGCTCCGTTGCCCCACTCAGGCCTGCTCCGGATGCGGAGATTATTGACACTACCGGGCTTGATGTCGATAGTGTTATAGAAATAATGCTTGCAAGGATAGAAGGAAAAAAGGTTGTTGATTGAATATGGAAAAGACGTTTAGAATCGATGAGTGCCTGGGATTTATAGCCAATCGACTAGTCAAGGTCTTTCACCGGGCATTTGACGAAAAGCTTACAGAATTTGGCCTTACCAGCGCCCAGTTCTGCGTGCTGGCCAAGTTGCTCGAGGAAGAGGGTCTTACCCAGACAGAGCTTGCTAACAGGCTCTACATAGAGAGTCCCACCCTGGTAAGGACCCTCGACAAGATGGAAGAGGCTGGCATCATAGAGCGTCGCCGTGATCCAAAGGACCGTAGGGCATACCATATATTCCTGCTGCCAAAGGGCAAGAGTCTGAAGGATATGGTCCAGAAGGTGGGTAAGCAGGTACACGAAGAGGCCACCGATGGCCTTACAAAGGAAGAGGTGGCAAATTTGAGACTTTATCTATACAGGATCTGGAAAAATCTGGATAGGCCAAGGTCTTAATCAAAATTTTTTTTAAAAAATTAAATAGCTATCTAATGTTTTGAGGTAAGATTTTGAGCAAAAAAACAAAGTATTACTATCACGGGGTCTTTTTGATCCTTGCCCTTTCCCTAACCAGTCTGTTGCTTGGCTCGTGCACCAAGCGAGGGGTCATAGTTACCAAGGGGGCACCCGAGGAACGGGAGGGCTACCAAGGGGGGATACTGTTGGGTAATGCCGATGGATCCCGTATATATAACGAATTGTGTACCAGGGATTTGGCCAGGATCATATCCATGGCCTCACTTGATCCTGATGAAGCTCAGCAGCTATCCGAGGCCATTTGTGGAAGTAACCCCTCTCCGGCAAAGGCAAAGGCATTCTATGACGCGCTGCCCGATTCCAAGCGGGTGGATCTGTTCAAGTCCTTCGAATTCTATGGGTACCACATAAACGGCTACGGATGATAACCTGCCCCGGTGGCCTGGTGGGTCGCCCAACTATCCTGTATTTTACACTAGTTATTGATCGCCTGTGACCTCTGAAAACAACCTCTTCATGGTCAATGCATCGAGTGCAGCGCTGCCGTCGTCTGTATTATCAAAGTAGATGAAGGTATTCTTGCCCCACTCCAGTATGGTATCCCTCCATTTCCTAAGGGAGTCCTTCCCATATAGGCCATGATAGAGGGTTTTGGGGCCGTGGAGGCGAATATACGCAATATCGGATGTTGTTTTGAGGCTCATGGGGTAGCGATCAGCGGTATGGCTCACTACCCATACAATGTTTCTCTCCTCGAATATCCTCCATACCTCGTCGCAATGCCATGAGATATGCCTTGCCTCAAAGGCTGCATTGATTTCGTGCGGCAGCATGTCTAGGAATTCAATTAGCAGATCCCTGTCGTATTTGAGGCTTGGGGGAAGTTGAAAGAGGCATACCGCGAGTTTTTCTGATAATAATTGAACACTGTGCCAGAATTTTTCGATGGATTCACGTTCCACCTTCAAGCGCTTGATGTGGGTGATATATCTCGAAACCTTAACCGACCACAAAAAACCGGTCGGTGTGCGATCATGCCAGCCCTTCCACGTAGAATCGGGAAAGGATCTATAGAACGATGCATTCAGTTCGACCGTATCAAGTAACTGGGCATAGGTTTCCAAGAATTTCCGTTTAGATGTTCCCGGTGGATATAATCTACCAATAAAGACTTCATAATTCCATCCACTGGTACCAATATGTACGATCGGGGAAGTCACTTCAGGTCATAGAAAGGATTTTCTGAATAAGCTCAGTTAGGTCCTTCAATCTGAAGGGCTTACACAGCACGGCATCGACCCCCTTCGCCGACAGGTCTTGGTCTTCATATTGGGCTCCCCAGCCGGTAAGCAGGATGACCCTTGGAGGCTTCTGTTTTTTCTTGGCCTTGGCTGCTACATCCCATCCGTTTATTCCTGGCATACCAAGGTCGGTAAGGACCACGTCAAAATCGTCCTTCTCTAGAAAATTCATTGCCTTGCGTGAGTCGGTGAATCCCTCTACTTTATGTCCCAGACCTTCCAACATAACGGTAAGGAGATCAACTATTTGTTCTTCGTCATCCACGGCCAGAATCCTCAGTGGCGTCATGCATTTTTCCTCCTCTTTGGAAGGGATGCTAGAGGAAATTTCCTTTACCAGCGGCAACCTGATCTTGAATTTGGATCCTCTACCTACCTTGCTTTCTACGGTTATTATCCCGCCAGCACTTGCGACAAGCCCAAAGGAAACACTGAGTCCCAGGCCCGAATTGCCAACGTCTTTGGTTGTGAAATAGGGATCGAATATTCTGGCCTTGACCTCATCATTCATACCCGTTCCAGTATCTTGGATCTCAAGCTCGGCATAAGATTCCCTTATATGCGCCTGGAATGACAGTGTTCCGCCTGCTGGCATGGCATCTGTCGCATTGAATACTATGTTTGTAATGACCTCTCTGAGTTCTGAGGGATGCATTGCCACCCAAATATTTTTATTCAGATCCAATTTAATGTCAATTTTTATTCCTTTCCTTTCGCAATCATCCTTCCACTTGGGTCTTGTAAGCTCGAGCGTATCTTTTACCACTGCTGCCAGGTTTGCCTGGATCTTCTCATCCGTCTTATGGCCCTGTCCAAAGCCAGTAAAGGCCTGAAGTCTTCGTACCGAATGTGCGCCATCGGTCACGGCCATTTCGATGTTCTTGAGACGCTTGAGCATGGCTGGGTCATCAAGACTCATCTCAAGCAGTTCCACGTTTCCCAGGACCGTGGCCAAAAGGTTATTGAAATCGTGGGCTACGCCACCTGCCATGGAACCAAGGGCCTTTAATTTTTCAGCTTGCAGCAGTTTCTCCGTAAGTTGTTTCTGTTCACTCAGATCATGTATGACCAGCATATAACCGAGCTCTTCATGGGATGCCCCCTGGAGGGGATGCAGAAATATATCCGCCGGAAAGGTGCTTCCGTCGCGCCTCAACAAATCCACACTGGTTATCTTGAACAGTCTACCTGCATGCAGTGCCTTTCTGAGTTCTGCATAATCGGCTGCATCCTTGAATAACTTCGACAGGTTGTTGCCAACGATATAGCCTTCATGGGATGCAAACAGCCTGGACAATGCACGGTTTATATGCCGCACGGTACCGTTTTTTTCCAGAAGACATATGCCCTGTGGAGCGGATTCTATCACCTGCTGCATATAGGTCAGGGATTCCCTCAATTCCTCATTAATATGCCTCAATTCCGTGGTCTTTGAATCCACCAGGTATTGTAACTGGTTGTGGCTGGCCGCGAGTTTTTCATGTAGCTCAGTTGCCTGGAGTAGGTGCCCTATTACACCGGCGAGTATCACCAGATCCCTGCGCCTGTTAAGTGGCATCGATACGGGCCATGAGGCACTAAGGTTTATTACACCCTGGCAGGTAAGGGGAAGACATGCCAGGCTTATTGGCGGATCTATCTTGGAACCCGGAAGGTCGGGCAAGGGCCCCTCCCTGCGGCTATCCTCTATAAAGACAGGTGTCTGCGATTCGTAGACCTGCCAAGCTATCCCTTGTCCCCTTTTGAAGGTAAGTTTTTGATTGTAGCATTGCTCAGGCGCACCGGGAAATATACGATCTATTCCCTTTGCAGCTGCTAGCTTCAATATGTCGTCCTTGGAATCGTACAGCAGGATGGAGGCATTTTCGAAGCCGCTTTCCTCTATAAGGATATCGACTACACTCTTACAGGCCTCTTCACAGGAAAGCCCCTCTATTATGCATTCCGCCAGGCGAAACACGATGCCCATGGCCTGCATTTCCCTCCAGCTCTCCTTTCTTGCACGGAGGAAGGCGGCCTTGAGTTTATCCACATCGCAGGGAGGGGTCACAGCACTGGTAGATTTGGTTTCACCGTTTTCAACTGCCATGTCTCCTGCTCCCATTGGGTCCGAAAAGGACGTTGAAGAAATCGACTACGACCTTATCCAGGCCCTTTTCTTCGTCTGTAAATTGGCTTAGTTCTTCCTCGGATATCCCTGCCAGAGCCAAGACCTCGGAGGCAGGTACCTGGATAGCCCCAGACAAGCCGGATGATTCAAAGGACTTCGATATGAAGGATGCTATCTGTACAAGGGATGCCTCCCTAGTAAATCTTCCGGCCTCTGTGGGGTTGTGATGGTAGAGGATCACGTCCCTTACAGGATCTGGTAGTCCCCATTTGATTGCAAGCCATGAGCCAATGGTAGTATGGGGCGAGCCAGTAGCCAGTTCTGCTTCAAATAGGCCCGTGCCAGAGGCCCTTTGTTGTGATATGATTTTTTCAAAATAATCATGCATGACACTTGCAATGACGAGCCGTCCCAGATCGTGCAGCAGGCCCAAGAGATATGCCTCCTGCGTGGCTATCCAATCCATTTTCGCCGCCATGTTCCTCGAAAGTATTGCCGTAAGCAGGCTGTGCTGCCAGAAACTGGGTATATCAAAGGACGGTGCGAAATCCAATCCCTTAAACTGCTGTGAAAGGCAGGCGGTAAGGCATATGTTCCTTACCTCCTCCATGCCTATAAAGACTATGGCCCTGTCGATACTTTTGATCTTTCCCCTGAGACCATAAAAGGCACTGTTTGCTATCTTGAGCACCTGCGAGGCCAGGCTTGGGTCCTTTTCTATTGCCTTTGTTACGGCCCTAGGGGTGCAGGAATCCTGGTTGAGCAATCCAAGAAGGCGTACCAATGCAGAGTTGGGCGCAGGAAGTGATTCGAGATCGACTATTCTTTCTCGAATGTCCAGAAAGACCTCATTGGAGAGCACATCTTGTGAAATATCCGCCCTGTTGTCCATGGATTCCATCTCAAGCGCCATCTTTTACCTCAATCGGTGCCCTTAAATCCTTTATCGGAAGTACCGATTCGATCCTCAAATGGTAGTGGTCCTGCTTGGGAAAAGATGTGTCGGATTTTCCCCCAACATAGCCGGTTACACGAAGGTCATTGACGGTATGAATGCCAGGCAGAACTTGCAGGAGGAGTCCATGTTGAATTATTTTCTCATATAAGGTTGCCCCGGTGCGGCATACTTGTTATAAGATAGGCTACTTATAGAGGTTTTAC
>WFZW01000231.1 GCA_015489365.1 Deltaproteobacteria bacterium
CCCATAGACAGCCATGGAACCAATGGCAACTACATATAGAAAACCAATACTCACATCGGCGACCTGAAGGATTATTTCCTTGCCGCCAATGACTATCTTGTCGCCAAAGGGTATCACTGCATATGCCGAAAAGGCAGGCAGGGCGAAGAGAACTGGACCAAGGGCAAAAAGAATCTTATGGGCCTTTTTGGGCACGATATCCTCTTTGGTGAATAGCTTGATCCCATCTGCCAATGGTTGAAATATACCAAATGGACCAGCCCTGTTGGGCCCCAACCTGTCCTGGATCAATCCTGCCCCGCGCCTTTCAATCCATGTCATCAGCGTTGCTATGAGGAGTGTCCAGGTCCATATAAAGACTATCTTGATTATGATAATTCCCCAACCTTCCATGGGTAGGCCTCCTTACCTGTCCAGTTCTCCTGCAATGATATTCAGGCTGCTGAGGCAGGCAATCAAGTCAGCAATCATCTCCCCTTGCACCATCTCTGGAAACGCTTGATAGATCATATAACATGGTGGCCTTATCTTTATCCGGTACGGCTTATCCGAACCGTCACTCTTGATGAAAAAGCCCAATTCCCCGTTAGGAGACTCTATGGCGCTATAGACCTCGCCTGCCGGTGGTTTTATGATCTTGGGAACCTTTGCCTTAAGGGGGGCATCTTCTGGCATATCGAGATACATCTTGTAGGCCTGGTCTATGATCTTGATGGATTCCTCCATCTCCTTGAGCCTGACCATATAGCGGTCAAAGACATCCCCGTGCTTACCAGTTGGCACATCGAAATCGAACTGGTCATACAAGTAATATGGCTCGTTCTTTCGCATATCCCTTTTGACCCCACAGGCCCTTAGACAAGGTCCGGTAAATCCCCATGCCAAGGCGTCTTCCGGAGAAAACGGATTCACACCTATGGTCCTGTCCATCCATATCCGGTTATGCGTGAGCAACTTGTCCATCTCGTCATTGGCTCTTCTTATCCCATCCTTGAGCCCTGGCCATTTTTCAGCAAATTTTTCGGGCAAGTCCGCATCAAGCCCTCCAATTCTACCAAAGGTATTGGTCAGACGGGCACCGTTATACCATTCGAAGACCTCGTAAATCTCCTCACGCTGGATTATCTGGTAAAAAAACGGGGTAAATGCACCGAGATCCACGCCAAGGATACCCACGCACACCTGATGGTCAGCTATCCTCGCCAATTCCATCATGATTATCCGCACCAACTGGGCCTTTACCGGTACCTCTATACCCATCAACTTCTCAACGGCCTTTTCGTATGAGACGTTATTCGTGATGGCGGAACAATAATTCAATCTATCGGTAATCGGGATAAACTGATGGTAAGTAAGGTTCTCCCCTAGTTTTTCGACGCCCCTGTGGAGGTAACCAATCTCTGGATCAGCCTTTATCACGGTTTCTCCATCGGTCTGGGCTATGACCCGTAGGGTGCCGTGCATCGCTGGATGAGAGGGGCCTATATTGATGCTAACGTAATCACCAGAGCCACTTACTACCGGACCATTTGGTTCTTGGACCACTTGTTCCCTCCCCTTTTTATTGAATACGGCCTAAACTTCCATGCGACCCGTACCTTGGTGCCGCATCCCCAATACATGAAGATACAGCCCATAGGCTCTGTATTTTCACGGTAAATCTATAGTGCCCATAACCCTTGCCCATATAGAGACAAGACAGCCATGAAACCTATGAAGTGCCTGGCATCCATAGACACGCAGCACCATGGACTGCACGCCCCTGGTCTGGCAGATGCCTATCCACTAAAATTCAGATACGTGGAAATGCCTCTCTTCACCCTTACCCTCAAGGGGATAATCCTTCCTCAAGGGATGATCAGGAAACTCATCCCACATGAGAAGCCTCTTGAGGTTGTAATGCCCCTTGAATCGAATGCCAAACATATCAAAACACTCCCGTTCAGGCCAATCAGCCGCCTTCCAAAGGACCGTGGCACTTTCCACTTCAAGATCATCCTCTGGAACCTGGATCTTTACCCTAAGTCTTTCATTGCTCTTCAACGACTGGAGCAGATAGTTGACCTCAAACCTAGGGGGGGTAGGCTCCTGTGCCTCCTTCTCAGCCTCTTCCTCCTTGCCCTTCTTTTTCTTCTTTTTCTTGTAGAGATCAAGATTATCCACGCCAAAAAGGTCCGTCAGGAAATCGAACTCCAGGTCAGAGGCCTCCCTGAGCTTCTTGAGGACCATGATAATGCGCCTTCTGGGCACCTCCACTGTTATATCCCCCCGGTATTCGGTAATACTCAAGGCATCGCTACCGAGGCATCTTTCCACCCTTTCCTTAAGATCCATGGCTAGCCCCCAACGCATCCACTACCTTCTTCCGCAGGGGATGCTCTCCCTTGATCTTGTCCATGAGCTTGAGCAGGGCATAAAGAAGGCCCTCTGGCCTAGGCGGACAGCCAGGGATATAGACATCTACAGGTATGACATCATCTATGCCCTGATGGGTGGAATAGGTTCTAAAAACCCCTCCACTACATGCACAGGCCCCCATGGCAAACACCCATTTCGGCTCAGCCATCTGGTCATAGATGGTACGCAGCACCGGCACCATCTTCTTAGTAATGGTACCTGCCTCAATGAGCACATCTGCCTGACGCGGCGAAAAGCTTGGCCGTTCGGCACCAAACCTGGCCATGTCATAGCTTGCAGCCAAGGCACACATCATTTCTATCCCACAACAGGCCGTGCCATAGGGTAGTGGCCAAGGAGACCTACTGCGGCCCCAGTTTATGAGTTGTTCAGCCTTGGTGAGCAGCCAGCCGCCTCCAACATACGCTTCAATGCCCATAGATCACTCCTGCTAATCCCATTCAATAGCACGTTTGTTGATAGCATAGATAAGTCCGGCCAACAAAACCGCCACAAAGATGAAAACCTCAAAAAAAATGCCCCAGCCATAATGGGCAAGGGCACGATATCTTACAGCGAGTGGATAAATGAGTACTGTTTCCAGATCGAACACCAAAAACAGTACCGCCACTAGGTAGTATTTGATTTCATAACGTTTTTGGGCAGGATGAATAAGAGGGACACCACATTCATATGTGGTGCGTTTACGCGGCTTGGGGCGGAAGGGACCAAGCATTGCTGAGATGCCTAGCATTGCCAGGATAACAAAAAGCGACATGCCTAAATACATGACGATGGTCTCGAAACCGCTCATCATGTCATTGCCCTCCTCTCGGGCCACCACCCTTTTCGTTGCGGCCCACAAGACATAATATTATAGATATTATGATATCTGACAACTTTTATGAAACCGTAGAGATACCCTTTCTTTCTCCCTATCCTCATTCGGGTCACCCGGTTTCTTGCATCATCCAAACGATATTATCTCTTCCCTAGTCGCTTGTTGCAAATATCACATAAAAAAAGAGGTGTCAAGCCAAAAATGAATGGGTACTCATTTCAGGAAAAAGGTGACCTAGATAGATGCCTGGATATAACTCTTTGATTCTAAAAGAAATCCGTCGACATGCCGATATTTTTTGCACCAGCCGCTAAAACCTTGATTATAAATCCTCACCTGTTATTGAGCATTTGAAATAGGAGCCTGAGACGACAAGGCCCATCTTACATGGTTGTAGACGGGCCGGGATCACGAGGGAAGAATCAAGCGATAATTCTTCCCGTATGTTTTAAGATCATGGTGGAGCTGAGCGGGATCGAACCGCTGACCTCTTGAATGCCATTCAAGCGCTCTCCCATCTGAGCTACAGCCCCACAGGGGAATTTTGTTTAACATATCGTATAGTAGCAGTCAAGCATGCATAAGGAATTAACTTAACCAGGGCTTGAGAATAACCCCTTCTAATGTTATTCCCCTCAATACAAAGACAGGCACCTGGAATAGATCCGCCACATGCCCTATGGGCAAACCTTGGTAAGGAGAAAAAATGGCATATACCGATCTGCAAGAATTCATAAGGACCCTGGAACACCGACAGGAACTGGTTAGGATTAATGTACCTGTAAGTCCGAATCTAGAGATAACCGAGATTACCGACCGGGTTTGCAAACAATATGGCCCTGCCCTGCTGTTTGAAAATGTGCCTGGTTTTTCCATGCCCGTACTCATGAATGCCTTTGGCTCATACAGGCGTATTGCCCTTGCCTTGGAGGTCCCTGATCTCGATTCCCTAGGTGAAGAAGTAACGGATTTCATAGAGTCAGAGGCCCCTGACACCCTGATCAAAAAGCTCAAGATAATTCCAAAGATCAAGAGGCTTGGTAACGCCATGCCTAAGTTGGTTAAGAAGGCAAGGTGCCAGGAGATAATCATGAAGGGCAACGAAGTTGATCTAGGTATCCTGCCCGTGCTCAAATGCTGGCCAGAGGACGGGGGGCCATTTATCACCCTTCCAGTGATATTTACCAAGCACCCAAAAACAGGGATTCGAAACGTGGGTATGTACCGGATGCAGGTATTTGATAAAAACACCACGGGCATGCACTGGCATACCCACAAGGGCGGAGCCCATCACTATAGAGTGGCCGAGGCCCTTGGCCGTCCCCTGGAAGTGGCCGTTGCCATCGGGCCAGATCCGGCCATGACATACGCGGCCACAGCCCCGCTTCCAGACGATATAGACGAGGTACTCTTTGCAGGTTTTCTACGGGATTCACCAGTAGAATTGGTAAAATGTAAAACCATCGACATGGAGGTTCCAGCCTCCTCCCAAATCGTGCTCGAAGGCTATGTAGAACCTGGAGAACGAAGGATAGAGGGGCCGTTTGGAGACCACACGGGTTATTATTCCCTTGCCGACAAGTATCCCGTCTTCCACGTAACCTGTATGACCATGCGCAAGGATGCCATATATCCTGCTACCATTGTTGGACAACCGCCCCAGGAGGACTGCTACATGGCAAAGGCCACGGAAAGGCTATTCCTTCCTCTGATCAAAAAGACACTGCCGGAGATCATTGATATGAATCTTCCTCTGGAAGGGGTTTTCCATAACATGGCCTTCATATCCATCGACAAGCGATACCCTGCCCATGCCCGCAAGGTCATGCACGCCCTATGGGGCCTTGGGCAGATGATGTTCTGTAAGATCATATGCATATTTGACAAGGAGGTGGATGTCCAGGACGTATCGCAGGTCCTTTGGCGCCTCGGTAACAATATCGACCCCAAGAGGGATATAGTCTTCACCGATGGCCCTGTTGACGCACTGGACCATGCAGCCCCACTGCCGCACTATGGAAGCAAGATGGGAATCGATTGCACCCGCAAGTGGCCAGAGGAAGGATTTACAAGGCAGTGGCCCGACGTAATAGAGATGTCTTCGGAGGTAAAGGCCAGGATCGACAGGATCTGGCACAAGCTAGGTCTAGGGAAGAAGGATTGAGGCCGGGTATGCCGATAGAATGTAAGGCCACAGGACATCCCCCCCTACTGCTTGCGGTCACGGGGGCAAGCGGCATCATCTATGCGGTCAAGTTCCTGGAAATTATGGCCGGTCTGGGCCAAGAGGTGGACCTGATCCTGTCTGAGGCCGGGCAGCAAGTGGCCGAGCTTGAATTGGGTAGTGCTGGAACAGACAAGCTTAAGGGATTTGCAAGGATGGTATACGATTTACACGACATGGCCGCTGCCCCGGCAAGCGGCTCTGCCAGATGGAAGGCAATGGTAATCCTTCCATGTACCATGGGAACACTAGCGTCTGTGGCCAACGGGCTCAGCTCAAATCTGATACACCGGGCAGCTGATTGTTTCCTCAAGGAAAGACGTCCCCTTATAATGGTACCCAGGGAGACCCCCTTCAACAGGAACCATCTGCGCAATATGGTGTTGGCCCACGAGGCCGGGGCAGTTATATTCCCTGCCATGCCCAGTTTCTACCATAGGCCGAGCAGTATCGATGAGATGGCGGAATTTTTCGCGGGCAGGCTGTCGGAATTCATAGGCCTTCCCGTACCAGGTCTCAAACGCTGGACAGGTATGTAAAATGAGTATGATCCAAGAGCGCAATATTCAGGTCTCCAGGTCACCATGGGAGAGGACCAAGATCCTCCTGGAGATGATCAAGTTCGAACACACTATCTTTGCCCTACCCTTTGCCTACACCGGGGCCTTTCTGGCAGCACGGGGTCTACCCGATCCATGGACATCCTTCTGGATATTGGTGGCCATGGCAGGGGCCAGGACCGTGGCAATGGGAGTAAACCGCATCGTTGATGTGCCCTTCGATGCCAAAAATCCTCGCACCAAGGGACGTGCCCTTGTCCGTGGAGACGTCACCCCACGTGAGGCATGGATGATGGTAATAATTGCCGGGATCTGCTATTTTGTGGCTGCATTTAACCTTACCACACTTGCACTGGAATTATCCCCCTTCGTACTGGCCACGGTGATATTCTATTCGTACACGAAGAGATTTACTGCACTGTGCCACATATTCCTGGGTCTTGCCATAGGAATAGCGCCA
>WFZW01000232.1 GCA_015489365.1 Deltaproteobacteria bacterium
ACGTCGGCTATATACCTTGCTATCACCTGGGCATTATCCCGGCTTATGCTCTTACAGCCTACCTGGGCCCATGATGGCCCTGCCATGGATACAAACGCCAAAATAATACCTGATAGAACAAAAATACGTTTTAATCTCAACATGGTCGTACGTCCTCCATTCGATTTACCGTGAAAATACAGAGTCTATGGGCTGTATCTTCATGTATTGAGGGTATGGCACCAAGGTACGGGCCAGCATGGAAGTTTAGATCTCGTTGTATCGACCTCGCTGTATTCCTTGGCCAGTAGAAGGCCTTGATAAGGATTTCAGCACAACTCGATTTGCTAGCTACCTGGCGCTTGCAACAGACAATACCCCTTAAAAACCTGTAAAAGGCCGCTGTCGGCTAGGAAATGAAAAAAAACTCTTAACCGCCTGCGTGGGTTAAGGCATAATAGCAGTGTTTCCTGCCCTGCAATTCATAGTTTCAAAGGGCTCATCGGAAACATCGAGAAAAGCCTTTAGCAAGAACCTTCGTAAAAAAGGCCCAGGATATGGAAAGGCCCAAAGAATAGTAAGCCAGGGGGGAATAGCCCTGGTATTGGCATATGCCAGAGAGGCACATGGAGGGTTAGTTCAAAGGGGATACACCTGAACGCCCGCGATAAAACCACAGGAACAGGCCTGCTAGAAAGAAGCCAGCGCTTAGGATCTGCCCCATGGTCAGCCAACCCCAAAGGATAAAACCCAACTGGGGATCGGGTTGTCGGAAGAACTCTACGACAAACCGACATATTCCATAACCTATTAAGAGTAAGGCCAACTTCTTCCCTGGTATCCACGGTCTTTTACGCAACGGCCATAGGATGGCAAACAAAACGACCCCTTCTAGAAAGGCCTCGTAAAGCTGGGAAGGGTGCCTAGGAACCGGGCCACCCTGTGGGAAAATCATTGCCCAAGGTACATTGCTAGGTCTGCCGAACAATTCACCGTTGATGAAGTTTCCAATCCTGCCAAGACCAAGCCCCACAGGGGCTGTAACACTGAACCGATCGGCCCATCTCCAGAAATCAAGCCCGTGTTTGCGGCAATAGAGCCAACCAGTTATCACGGCCCCTATTGCTCCACCATGGAAAGACATCCCACCATGCCAGGTGGCCAGTATCTCCCCAGGGTTCTCCATGAAATAAGAAAGGTTATAAAAGAGGACGTAGCCAAGGCGACCGCCAATTATTACCCCTATGATCAAGGCAAAAAGCAACCCGTCAAGGTGCCTCAACTCGGCTGCATGCCCCTTCTTCCCCTGGACACCAGGGTCAACCTCAAGGATTTGCTTTCGCACCAAAAAATATGCAGCCAGAAAACCCAGCAGGTACATTAGGCCGTACCAATGAATGGCAACCGGCCCTATCCGTATCAATACTGGGTCGATTTGGGGATAGGGGATCATGGGATAACGAACAGGCTACTTCTTTTCCTTGTGATCCCTAAGGGGTACTACCCTTGGACCACCGGGTGGTTTAGGCTTGTCCGGATTGTCATCGGAATCCGTAACCTGTCCACGAGGTGGCGAGACCTGTCTGGACATCAACGTATCAAGTAGCATGTTGTACTGCTCAATCAAGGAGGTATTCAGATCCGTTTCCAGGACAAAACAAGACACCTTGCTGCGTTGTATCCTTATGGAGGAACTGGTAACAGTAGTCATGATATGCGGCCTTACTAACGGCCCCTGTTGCTGATCATATATAACCGCACATGGGAAATAAAGATCAAAGAATGCCGCCTTTTCCAGGGCAAATAGCACCGTTTCCGTCTGACGGTTATAGCGTATTTCTCCCAAGAGTAAGCCCAGTCCATCTACCTGGACCAGCACCATCTCCCTAGCATTTTGATGAAGTTTCATAACCTACCCGTTAAATTAACCCAAACCTTCATGCAGACCATATCCTCTGGGTTGCCCCGGCGATATTTTGCCCTTTGTCCGTGCATGTCCTTGTGTGTCCCATGGCTAATCAAGAATGCATTTTCGGATAAAAATTATACAACCCGTCTCCTCGTCACTGCTTGAAGGCTTGGACCTATGGGACCAAAGATCTTGTCAACTAGTTTATCCCTTTCGCCTCTTACCTCTATTCCTGCCTGATCTCTGGCGCCTTTTGCGCGATGCCTTGGCGGGCACGGGCCTCAGATGCGGATCAGGACCTACTACAGGAAGACCAGACATCTCACGGACCCAGTCAAACAGTAAAAGCGCCTCATTGAATGTAGTCTTCCTCCATACCCGCTTAGGCCAAGAATTCCTGGCAACGCATGTACGAAGTGCCCATTGACTGGACAAGATCTGGGCGGTTTGATCCCTTACAGCCCGTCTGAAATCATAGGGGAAAAATATTTCATTTATCAAGGCACGCACCTCAAAGGTGGGCCAACGCAACTTCTCCGTCCTGAGACTGTGCCACCCTGGCATGGAATTCAAGACGGGATAGGCAAGTACCGCAAGGATGAGGGCCTCGCTAACCTCATGTCCGCTAACAATCATATCGTCTATACGCCTGAGTAACCCAGTGAGTATAGACTTGGTCGTCCCAGCTGCCTCACCTTCCAGAACAGGGGCATAGGACAAAAAGACATGCCGAAGTAACCCTGTTTGGAGCATCAATTCCGCCCACGCACAACTGGCACCGGAACGAAGGTCCTTCAACCACTCATCCCGTACCCGTGGAATAGCGCAGAGGCGGATCTTGTCTGCATTCGCCCTTATTGCCTTCCAGGTAGCTGGTTCTATCTCAAATCCTGTTCTGGCTGCATGACGCACTGCCCTCAACATGCGAACAGGATCACGCAGAAATCTACGTTCAGGATCACCGATGACCCTTATGATACCTGCCCGCAGGTCCTTCATTCCTCCCACGAAGTCTATAACACTGAAGTCGGCTATGTTGTAGAATAGGCCATTAATGGTAAGATCCCGCCTGAATGCATCCTCCTGGGGGCTGCCGAATATATCCTCATTTCCCATTCCCTCCCGCATCGCCTCCCTGTCATCGTAATCGGTCTGACGCCGAAAGGTGGATACCTCTATCACCTTGCCGCCCTTAAAATATACATGGACTAGCCTGAAACGTTTACCTATTATCCTGCTATACCTGAAAAGCCGCTTCACCTGCTCAGGCCTTGCATTTGTACCTATATCGAAGTCCTTGGGCCTTTTCCTCAACAATAGATCCCTCACACTTCCACCAACGAGATAGGCGATAAAACCATGATCCTTTAACCGATAGAGGACCTTAAGTGCCTCCCGATCTATATTCTTACGGCTTACACAGTGATCTGGGCGCGGGATGATAAGTGGACTGGAGGAGATGTCTTCGAAGAGAAATTCCTGAACCGCAGGCGGTTTCTCTTCCTTGATTACAGGAGGCCGCCAGCGACGACGCCTAGCACAGGATGATGACATGGATTTGTTCTTGGAGAAGGGATGAGACATCAATTTATTGTTTCAACGGGAATATCAAGGCCGATCCTTATAGGCCTTAGGATTTATGCCGTATTTGTTTATTTTGTAATTTATGATGCGAAGACTTGTATCCAGTAGCTTGGCAGCCTTGGTCTGGTTGCCCTTGGTCTCGACCAGTGCCTCGATTATGAGTTCCTTTTCAAACATCGCAACGCCCTCGGCAAGGGAACGCATGGTTCTGCCTTTTTCTGAACAATCCTCAGAAACCTGAAGATTCGGGGGGAGGTGATGGATCCTGAGAACGTCCTCATCGCATACCAATATGGCCCGTTCGATACAGTTTTGCAATTCTCTCACGTTACCAGGCCAATGATAACGCATGAGGCAATCGATGGCAGGGGCTGATATGCGTTTGATAGGTTTGTTGTTTTCCTTTGCAAACCTTTCCATGAAATGTTCTGCCAGCAGCAGCAGATCTGTACGTCTCTCCCTCAGGGGTGGAAGATAGATGGGGAACACATTGAGTCTGTAATAGAGGTCCTCCCTGAACTGCCCGTTTTCCATGGCCTCTTCCAAATTTTTATTGGTTGCGGCAATGATCCGGACATTACACTTGATGCTTCGTGCAGAACCAAGCCGTTGGAATTCTTTTTCCTGGATGACATGTAATAACTTCACCTGCACTGCATGGGGCAGGTCCCCAATCTCGTCCAGAAAGATAGTTCCTCCCTGGGCCAGTTCGAACCTGCCCTTTTTCAGGCTGCTTGCCCCGGTAAAGGCGCCCTTTTCGTGGCCAAAAAGCTCACTTTCTATCAGCGTCTCTGGAAGGGCTGAGCAATTGACCATTATAAATGGCTTTGATTTTCGACGGCTGTTGAAATGAATGGCCTTTGCTATCATGGACTTTCCGGTGCCGCTTTCTCCACGCAACAATACGGTGGCATTACTACCGGCAACCCTTAACACCATGTCGAACACCTCTTGCATCCGGCTGGATTTGCCAATGAGATTGCCAACATGGTATTTCTCTGCCAGGGCTCTGCGAAGCGTCTTGTTCTCGTTTAAAAGGGATTCCTTCTCGGCGTTTGCTGCTTGCAACTTGCTTACTGACAGGGCCAAGAGCCCGCTGATAATGGTCAACAGGCGCAGGTCCGATTCAAAGGATGCATCATCACTAAAGGGCCTGTCCACACTGAGCGCACCGATGGTTTCATTATCATGCTTGATGGGCACACATATAAAGGATGTATCCTGCTTGCGGGCCCTGCCCCTGCTACGGGTCCTGTTCAGAAACCTGGGATCTTCACCAATCCTTGGTATCACCAGGGCTTCGCCTGTGGCTACTACACGGCCTGTAATCCCCTCCCCTAACTTGTAACGCCCCCTTCGCCTTGCCTCTGCAGACAATCCATGGGCCACCTCGATCTGAAGCTCAGAGGTGCCTGGCTTCAATATGCTTATGGTTCCCCGGGTCATGCCCATTCGGGAGGCCAGAATATTCATGACGTCCTTCAAGGCAGCCCGGAGATTCAACGTGCTGGAAAGCGCCTTGGTAACCTCGTAAAGACAACTTAACTCCTCCAGTTCGCGATGCCTCGGATCCAGGAGGGATGAGGTTCCAGCGCTGGATGATTCCTTTTCTAAACCTGTGTTATGCACTAAGCCTTTCATGTATCAAATCAGCCACCCTTTCGCCTGATAGCAGCATACCCCCAAAGATGGGACCCATCCTGAACGATCCAAAGGTGGCATTTGCCGCCATACCGGTAACATATACCCCAGGGAAGGCCTCACGGGTATTTTTAAGGGTGGTATTTTCAGCGACTTCTGCCCACATGGAACGTTCTCCTACTATCTGCCCACTTTCTGTAAGCAGCTTTGCGTCGCCCTTCCTCTGGATAACCTTTAATACCTCGGTGGCATGGCCAGTGGCCTCTACTACAAATTTGGATCTCACAGTCAATGGATCCACATGGAGATTGGCCATCTCGACAGCAGTCCAGTTGATCACGAGACCTGTGACCTTGTTTTCCCTGACCATCACGTCCTCTACGCTAATTAGATTAAATATCTTCACACCGGCCTTGCAGGCCAAGCTCGCCAGGGTAGTCGTACATTCTACCGCATCTGCAGTATAATAACCATCGCCTGCATCTTCTATACCAATGCCCAGGGCCTTCAGTATAGCGGCCCCTTCTTCCTGCACGACTATCTCGTTGAACATCATACCCCCGCCCCAAAGGCCGCCTCCCAGGCTTAATTTCCTCTCGAAAACTGCCACCTTGTGGCCCTTCTCTGCAAGCCTGAGCGCTGCCATAAGACCCGAGGGACCAGCACCTACCACCGCAACATCGAGTTCCATACAATCCGAGAGCTTGTTGAAGTAACGATTCAAAATCGCCCGGCTAATCTTAATTTCATCTAGTGCCATCTGATAAACTCCTTTTTTATAATTAATCAAAAGAACATCATTTGTCGGGCCATCAGGCCTTAATTTTACTGTAAAAACACGGTAGCACCCAGGCCCAAACCTTAATGCAGCCCACATCCCTGGATAGAAAACATAGTCCTTACCCAGGATATGGTTTCACAACCTGGATATCTGCATAATACAGGCGAGCAGGTATGGATTTTGGATTCCAAAAACTACCACATTGTGGGTGGTCATGTCACGCACTGAAAATCTACCGTGAAAACAGGAACTGATCCATGAAAACATGGGCTGAATATAAGCTTCACCTCTCTATCCAAGCAAGCACCCATGGAGACCACAAATCCTTTTTCAACTTTTAAACAAGAGATCCATTGCCGGATGGACATCGGGTGACAGGCGGGCAGTCTAACTAGATCTTATCAATTTGCAATCCTCAATGTGCTAATATCGGATCTTTTGCATCCAAAAAAGATACCTCTGGGAACATCTTGCCTTTTGCCCATGTATGTCCCGGTCTATCCATGGCCAAGCAGAAATGCATCTTGAATAAGACCCATTGAGGGATACATTGGCAAGTAGCGCATGGGAAAGACCGCCCATGAAAAATTTGCCAGGACCGAGCACCTTCGGGTATTTTATTCATGAAATTCCAGAGACAACACCAAACAGACCTCGATTTACCATGAAAATACAGCGCCTATGGGCTGTATCTTCATGTATTGGGGGTGCGACACCAAGGTACGGGCCGCATATGGAAGTTTAGAAAGGAGGAGGCAATGGAAGGTATTGGTATTACCGTAACCGAACATCTCTTGTTGCATCAAAAGGAAAGTCCCATGGCAACGGGCCGGTTTACAAGGCTGCTAAATGAACTCATATTTTCCGCAAAGATAATCGCCAGGGAGGTCAAAAAGGCCGGCCTAGTAGATATCCTGGGCCTTACAGGGGAAATAAATGTCCAAGGAGAACAGGTAAGGAAGCTGGATGACTTTGCAAACCGGGTACTCATTCACAGGATGCAACATGCCGGCGTGCTATGTGCCATGTCATCCGAGGAAAACGCGGATATCATAGAGGTACCGGACAACCTGCCCAAGGGCAACTATCTGTTGATCTTCGATCCGCTGGACGGTTCTTCAAACATAGATGTCAATGTCAACATAGGCACCATCTTTTCCATTCACAAAAAGGTGAGCCAACGGCCCTATGTAACCCTGGACGATTTCCTTCGCAAGGGATCAGAGCAGGTGGCTGCAGGCTATTTCCTCTACGGTCCTAGTACCATGCTGGTTTATACCACTGGAAATGGTGTCAATGGCTTCACCCTGGACCCATCGGTCGGTGAATTTCTCCTGTCACATCCGGATATAAAGATACCCGAAAGGGGTAAGGTCTATTCCATCAACGAATCCTATACCTGCTACTGGGATGAAAAAACCCGAAGGGTAGTGGACTACTTCAAGAGCCCTGACAACGAACGTGGCAAACCCTATGGTGCCAGGTATATTGGTTCGTTAGTGGCAGATTTTCACAGGAATCTGTTCTATGGCGGCATATTCATGTACCCAGCAGACTCCAGGGATCCGGCAAAACCCAGGGGCAAATTGCGCCTATTGTGCGAGGCCTCACCCCTTGCATTCGTGGTTGAGCAGGCTGGAGGGGCTGCAAGTGATGGACAGCAGCCCATACTCGACATAAGGGCATCCGGGCTCCACGAACGTGTACCGCTCTTCATAGGAAGCAAATTGGATGTGGAACAGGCAGTTAAGATATTAAATGGGTGATCTTGGAACATCTTCCCTGATCTTATCCTAGAGCTTCGTGCGGGCCGTAACCCCGTATCGCTTCCCGGAACATGAGGATACGGCCCGTTTCCTTAAAATACATAGGCTAACCGTAGCTAAATTCAAGTTTACAGAAACGGCAAATAAATTGGCTATACATTCAAGGCTCTATCTATTTAGACACGGGCTCACAGAGGCAAATAGGGAAGGACGTTTCGTCGGACACACCCGGGCACCGCTTTCCAGAGAAGGAATAGATTATGCCAGGAAGATCGCCCAGCAACTAACAGAATTTCCGGTCTCAGCCGTGTATTCAAGTCCTGTTTACAGGGCATTGGAGACTGCCACGATAGTGGCTGAGACACTCAAGCTCCCGGTAAAGAAGATCAAGGGCCTTGAGGATATAAACATCCCCGAGTGGGACGGAAAACGAAAGGATGAACTCCTTGATGATCCCTCAACAGGTTATGCAATCTGGAAAAGGGCCCCCGACACCTTCATTGCCCCGGGTGCTGAGACCCTTGGACAACTGCAAAAAAGGGGCATAGAGACGGTGGAGCGGATTCTTGTCGATCATCCTGGCCAAACAACGGTTGCAGTGACCCATACCGTTCTGTTAAAATGTATTATACTCCATTATTCAAAAAGGCCGCTTTCTGATTATAGATCTATCCAGATAGCGCATACTTCTCCCCTTGTCTTGGTATGCCATGATGACAATATTTATATTGATTCCTGAAAAACAGGAACTTGACCAGTGCCAATCCTTGTCATCCCAGGCAAATTGACCTGATCATGACATTTAATAATAGCCGCCATCGAGCCTGATCATCCTGTAGCAAATGTTATAAGAAAGTTCTAAGAGGCTACATTTAGGGCCTTGGCGGAAATTATTGTGAAGAGGCAGCCTACTACCCATGGGCTGCATCTTTCACACCCTGGAGTGCGATATCAACGAAGATGATATGGCCTAAGATCTCTGGCCTAATCAAATGGATATCAGCCCAAACCTTCTGCGGTCCGCATCCCTTGGAGCCGCGCCCCCAAGGTATGAAAACACATCCGAAATAAGGTCTGTATCTTCATGCCCTGGGGTGCAACCCAGGGAATACGGGCTGCATGAAGGCTTGGGACCAGGGGATCATGAAAACCGGGATGAAAGGGATTGGAATGCAGATCTAACTAAAATGGACATTTATTATCTATATACGAGGAGAATCATTAATGTCGAACATCCTTAAAACCTTTATCTTCCTTGCTGCGCTAACCGGGCTATTCATGGTAGTTGGCCAGGCCATTGGAGGACAGCGGGGTATGGTCCTCGCCTTCGTATTGGCCGGCGGGATGAATTTTTTTGCCTATTGGTATAGTGACAAGATGGCACTGGCCATGAGTGGGGCCAAGGAGGTCTCTGAGGCCCAGGCGCCGGAGCTTCACAGTGTGGTCTCAAATCTTGCCATGAAGGCAGGTCTTCCCAAGCCCAGGGTCTTCATCATACCCAAACAAACACCGAATGCCTTTGCTACAGGCAGAAATCCCGAGCATGCCGCAGTAGCAGTGACCGACGGCCTCTTGAAGCTGCTCAATCGCGACGAACTGGAAGGTGTACTCGCCCATGAGATGTCACACATAAAAAATCGTGATATCTTAATAAGTTCCATTGCCGCTGTCATAGCCGGCGCCATAGGTTACCTGGCCAACATGGCCCAATGGGCGCTCATTTTCGGTGGATTTGGTTCAAGGGACGATGACGATAACGGAGCAGGACTGATAGGTTCCCTTGCCGTCATGATCATCGCCCCGATAGCAGCTGCCCTTATCCAGATGGCCATATCCCGGAGCAGGGAATACCTGGCCGATGCCACCGGGGCCAAGCTCTGCCATTGCCCCATGTCACTGGCAAGTGCGCTCAAAAAGCTGGAGGATTGGAATCACCGGCTTCCCATGGATGTAAATCCATCCACTGCCCAGATGTATATTGTTAATCCCCTAACTGCCTCTACCATGGCACGTCTGTTCAGTACACACCCGCCCACGCAGGAACGTATCAAAAGGCTGCTTGCGATGGCAGGAAGGGTGTAAGACAGGACTTTGGAGCCCGGCTGGTTCCCAATTGCCCTGGTGACGGCACTGGCCACGGCTACTGGCGACATGGTCTTGAAGGCGCGGTTCTCACGCCTGTCTGCTGCCGGCATGGCCGTCGTGCGGTCCGTGGCACCCGTGCCGTTTCTTTTACCATACCTGCTGTTTCGACCTTGGCCAGCAACCGATCATATCTTCTGGCAAACACTTGCCATCCTGCTTCCCTTCGAGGTCCTTGCCCTTATCCTATACATGGAAGCACTCAGGTCCTCCCCGCTTTCCCTGAGCGTACCCTTCCTTGCCTTTACCCCTGTCTTCATTATACTGACAGGGTGGACAATCCTTGGAGAGAAAGTCACCACCACGGGGCTTCTGGGGATCCTGCTTACGGTAACAGGTGCCTATTGCCTGCATCTCAAGGCAGGCAGAAAACAATGGTCTGCACCCTTCAAGGCCATCATTAGGGAAAGGGGCTCTAGACTTATGTTGGCAGTGGCTGCGATCTACAGTCTGACGTCTGTCCTGGGTAAAAGGGCCATACTCCACTCCGAGCCGTTCTTTTTCGCATGTTTCTATTTCTGCTTGCTCGGGCTGGTGGTTCCTACTTCGGTATTTATGGCACGCCATATCGGTCTTGGCTCACCAAGGAGGCTTGCTGCCACCGGAATTCCGGATCCCCGAAGCCAGCCCCTTTCCTGGACAGCAGTGGGACTTGCCCAGGCCGTTATGGTCCTGTCACATATGTGGGCAATACACCTGGTAAACGCCGCGTACATGATAGCAGTAAAAAGAACCAGTCTCCTATTTAGTGTAGTCTATGGCAAGATTATCTTTAACGAAATCGATTTCAAGGAACGTATCAGCGGAGCCGCTTTAATGGTCATTGGCGTTGCAATAATAGTATTGGCGAGCTAGCCCATGGACATCTTGCTGATAGCACCGCCATGGCCTCTCTTTAATAGGCCCTCCATCCAACTGGCAACCCTAAAGGCCTTTATCAGCCAGAAGAGCCCGGACACGAGGATACGGATACTACATCCATACCTATTCCTGGCCGAGGCCATAGGTTTTTCCACCTATCATGCCATCAGTCAATCAAGTTGGGCGGCAGAATCCGTTGCCGCAGGTCTTCTATTCCCTGAAAACCTAGCGGCGTGCAACAAGATCTTCAAGAATTCGCTCAAAAAAAAGAGGGGAATGGACGACAACAAGCTAGATCCTCCCTCGCCTGATCCTATCCGTCGGATAATGGCTGACGTCCTGGGATCCGTCGTGCAGGATAGCCTCTTTGATGACTGCAAGCTAGTAGGCATAACTACCTGTCTCAACCAACTCTCATCCGGGCTCTACCTGGCCTCGTTGATCAAGGACAAGAAACCGGAGGTTAAGGTGGTGATGGGAGGCACGAGCTGCACCGGCCCGCTTGCCTGGGACATCCTTTCTTGTTTCAAGCAGGTGGATTACATAATAAGTGGAGAGGGTGAACTCCCCCTGTTGGGCCTGTGGAAGTTCTTGACCGGCAAGCTGGAAAGATTGCCCCCGGGGGTAATTCATCGCATGACTCATGGTTCCACCAACAATCACCGCCTGAAGAGACCCATCCAGGTAAAGGACCTGGATGAACTTCCACTTCCGGACTTTCACGACTATTTCAGAGAATTGGCCTCTATTGCACCGCAGCACAGGTTTTCCCCACTCCTGCCCATAGAGGCATCGAGGGGATGCTGGTGGGGAAGGTGTAACTTCTGTAACCTCAACCTCCAATGGTCAGGCTACAGGGCCAAGTCCCCTGAACGGATATCCTGGGAAGTGGATCAACTTGCCAGGGAATTTGGGGTAATTGACTTTGCGTTCATGGACAACGTTCTCCCAAGGAAGGAGGCGACAAGGATCTTCACTAAGCTATCGGGCCATGGCAGGGATTATACCCTGTTTGCAGAACTAAGGGCATGCCATAGCAGGAAGGAACTGGCCCTGATGGCCAAGGGCGGCCTAAAGGACCTGCAAGTAGGCATCGAGGCACTTAGCGACTCCCTCCTAAGACGCATGAACAAAGGGGCCTCGGTTATGGACAATGTGGCAATCATCAGACATGCATGTGAATCAGGCATTGAACTTGCGGGAAACTTGATCATCCATTTTCCAGGCAGCACGGGAAAGGAGGTGGCTGAGACGCTGGCAGTCCTGGATTTTCTTTGGCCTTTTCCACCGCTAAAGACCGTTTCATACTGGCTTGGTCTTGGCAGCCCGGTTCAGATCCATCCAAAGAAATTCGGTATAAGGGCTATAAAGTCCCATCCATTTTTTTTCGAAATGTTTTACAATGCCAAGTGTAACGAGCCGCCTTCCATTGTACTGACCTACAGGGGTGACAAACAGGTCCAGAGAAGACTTTGGCGTCCTGTAGAGAAAAAGGTGGCCCTCTGGCAAACAGAAGGTAGACGCCTGAGAAAACAACACGGCAGCCTGCTTACCTTCCGTGATGGAAAACAGTTTATGCGGATAAGGCAGGTCTTGCCTAATGGCAAGGTCCTCACCCATACATTAAGGGGGCTTTCAAGGCAGCTATATCTGGCCTGCCTGGAAGGAATCTACCTGGATGATCTTTACCGGATGGCAAAGGATCTGCCAGAGGAACGAATCGAATCCTTCATAGCGGGGCTTGTAGAAAAAAAATTGCTTTTCCAGCATGGTAAAAGGATCATAGGGCTGGCCGTTAGAGAAAGGGGGCGGTCCGCCGGCTCGATATAACCGATCATAGATTTGATCCTAAACTTCCATGCGGCCCGTACCTTGGTGCCGCCCCCCAATACATGAAGATACAGCCCATAGACTCTGTATTTTTATGGTAAATTAGGAGAAGGCCTGGGGCATACACATACCGCATGGAAATTACCTTAAGAATACAAGGACAATATGGACTGTATCTTAATGCCCTGTGGTTGCAGCATAGAAGATATGGGCCACATGAAAGTTTGAGTTCAACAATTAAGGATAATTTAATCCATGGCTACATCAAACAAGGGTAGTTGGATAGAGGAGAGGCGGGACCTTTTCATAAAAAATATCGTAAGGGACTTTGTAAGATCCCATAGGTTCTTTTGTGACCTTGAGGCAAGATACAAGGAAGAAGGTATTAGTTACAAAGGCCTGGATGAATGGATCGGCACAGAAACCGACAAGGGATCGCTTTGGGAGTTGAAGGATCTGGCACACGATCTATGGAAGCACGTCAATCCACGGAGGCAACCCAGACATTTCCTGATGGATTGGATGTTGGGAACAATCTTTCACGAGGCCATGAAATTAAAGGAAAACGTATACATGGTTCATCGTTACCAGCCTACATACCGTATGGCCCAAATTCCCTCGGAGGTTGAAGATGGGGAGGCCGATAAGTGTGATGGCTTTTTCCAGGATACGGTAAACGAGATATCCAAGGGCATGAAGCGACTACGGTGCCTATTTAACAAGGCCAACAATCATCTCAAACACATCGTCCATGAGGAGAAGGACAACGCCATATTGATAAGATATATCCTGGAAGAAAAATGGCATGCCGGTGACAACTGGTCAGGGGATACAGGGCTTGGGATGCTGTTACATTCGACCTTTCAGGGCCAGCTTGACAGGGCCTATTGTCTTGCAGGTGAGAGCTACCTGGAGGGAAGCTGGTACACAGAGGCCAGGATGGCCTTTGATGAGGCACTTCGCATAAATCCATATTGCATGGAGGCCCGTTCTGGATTGAGGATACTTGAAAAACGGCTCAAGGAATTAGCACTAATGCTTGAGCGGGAATACGCGGTCCAGACCAGCAATCTATGTGGCAACCGGGGGGCAATGGGTCACCATATCAAATAGGAATCCCTTTATCCCCTTTTTATCTAAACTTCCATGCGGCCCGTACCTTGGTGCCGCACCCCAATACATGAAGATACAGCCCATAGACTCTGTATTTTCACGGTAAAATGTATTTTTTGATTAGCCATGGATACATAGGGACATACGTGGACAAAGGGTAACATTAAAATACGGGCCGTATGAAAGCTTAGGTTCAATTCAAGAAAGGACCGCATGGGAGGATATTATGGCCCTGGCTAGATCTTTCAACTTTATGCGCTGCCGGCGGCTCTCCTTTTGCATCATACGCATAGCATCATCTTCGTCCACTTTTAGGTGTTTCATCAAGATCCCCTTGGCCTTTTCTATCAATTTTCTTGCCTCGAGTTCCTCCGACAGATTCTCCACCATGCCCTCGAGCGTGGTTATGGTCTGGGAGGCTGAATGTGCCATCTCTATGGCAGGCACCAAATCATCTACGTGAACAGGCTTTACCAGGTAACCGAGCACCCCACAACTTTTTGCCTTTCTTACAAGCTGTTGATCAGCATAGGCCGTTACGAGAATTATGGGAATAGAATTATTGCCAAGTCCACCATTGATGGTCCTGGCAGCCTCTATCCCGTCCATCCGGGGCATCTTTATGTCCATGAGGATCATCCCTGGATTAAGTTCACTGGTCAATTCCACCGCCTCGACCCCATCATGGGCAATACCTATGACCTCATAGCCCGCATCCTCCAGGATGAGCTTGAAACCCTTTGCCACGGCAATATCGTCTTCGGCCAATAGAATCCTAAGCGGGGCAGATGCGGCACGCCATGAGTGCTGCCTTTTTACCTTTTTGTTGGGGACAACGGTTCTTCCGTTCATTTCAGATTGCATTTGCTATAGATGATTTGAGATGCGACCAAGAGGAAAGAAGAGGATATATTGGCTGGGGGACTAGGATTCGAACCTAGACTAGCAGATCCAGAGTCTGCGGTCCTGCCATTAGACGATCCCCCAGCAAGACTTCAATTATCCTGGGCTTATATAAAAGATAGTCCTGGTAGATGTCAAGCGCATATTGCCCAACGCCCTTATACCTTTCCTCCTCCAAGGCCGTACGCCCCTGTGGTCTTTATCTACTGTATGATAAAACTTGCGTATCCGACTACCCTCTGGTAATCACCAGACACATCACCGGACGTGGCATATTTTATGAGCCTGGCCACTGAAGGCCCCAGGGCTCTTGCAGCCACCATGGTAACCGTAGTAGGGATCACGCCACACATAGATATCCCGTTCCTCCTCACTGTATCGAACAGACCACGGGCATCCATCTCCAGCACCCTGTCTATGGCAAGCCGGTCCTTGGCCTCTGCCTGGGCCTGAGGTTCATAGTGTGTCATGTCGGTACTTGCCACCATGAGAACAGGGGCATCATAACGGCTGATCGCCTGGGCCACCTTCATGCCTATCTCTTCACACGCCTCAAAGGGTATCGAGGACAGACAGATCGGGACAATCTTGAGATTCGGCTGTTTGTATTGCAAAAACGGCACCTGCACCTCAAGGGAATGTTCATAAAGGTGGGCCTGTATATCGTTTTCGAGATACCGCGAATTGTCCACCAAGTCCAAGGCCAATTCCTCTGCTATTGGTACGATACCAAGGGGCATGTCCCACTTCCCCGTTGCCATGACCGCGGCAGGGGCCCCAAAGCCTGTATGGTTGGGCCCTATAACTATGACCGTTTCAGGCACCCTCACCTTCGCATATGCCGCACCAGCCACGTGACCAGAATACATGTAACCGGCATGGGGTGCTATAACCGCCTTGGCAGTCATCTCTTGCACCTCTTTCCCCATCAAGGTTGCCAGTTGTCGACGAAGCCTTGTAGGGTCACCCTCGTAAAATTGAT
This sequence comes from Deltaproteobacteria bacterium, assembly GCA_015489365.1. GTDB lineage: Bacteria > Desulfobacterota > Dissulfuribacteria > Dissulfuribacterales > QOAL01 > S143-34. Next base: position 15,492 of record WFZW01000232.1, read on the forward strand.
TTGCTACTGCGGGTTGACGCACCATGGTTTATTATAGATTCCCCTCACAATTTGAACAATGTATATAGGATCATCGCAAGGCCCTACGCTTACTGGATTCTTAGGCCTTGCACCACCTTCAGCCTGTTAACTATATGATAAACTTCCATGCAGCCCGTACCTTGGTGCCGCACCCCCAATACATGAAGATACAGCCCTTAAACCCTGTATTTTCACGGTAAATCACATAGGGACAGATAATAAGAACCTATCACCTGCCACAGGCCTTGGCCAGTTGATCGATTAGAAAATAACCGCCTACACATTGAATATGGATATGGAAAGAAATCATGTCAAGGAAATGGAATCGATATGGATGCATACACTACACAAGCAATTAGGATAGGCCAGTTGATAAGATCGTTCATGGCCAGAGATCGGCACCTGGTCCGATATCACGACAGGGAGCAATGCATCCGCGTACATGAAAGGACAAGGGGCTTTCCGCGTAGCATCCATTATCTCAAGAAGACCAATAGACTCATGAGTATTGCAAGGGACGAAATCATTAATGCAGACCTACAGGGTAGGGACTTGCCATCAAACCGCATATGGTGGGCAGACAGACTCAGCGAGGCAAAGGGCCGAATGGCACGGCAATGGTGGGCCCCAGATGGCGGGATCTATCTATGTATCTCCATATATCCCGAACTTTTACAGGAACATTGGGGACTGTACAACCTGGCAGCAGGGGTGGCAATTACCCAGATTCTAAGGGAGTGGGGGGTAGAGGCCACTGTTCGATGGATAAACGACGTGCTCCTGGATGGACAAAAGATTGCAGGTGTACTAACCGAGGCGGTAAATGCGCCCAATTCAGGCCAGACCTACTTGGTCTTTGGCATGGGTCTGAACGTAAACATACAGGCATTCCCCGATTACCTGCCGGAGGCAACCTCACTCATGAGACATACCGGATCCAGGTGGCCAAGGCTCACCCTGGGCGCCCATGTCCTGGCCAGGCTTGGCTGGCTTTTTGCCATGTTACACGACTGGGAAGCAGGATATATCGCTGCCACGGCCAGCGGAGAAAATCCGACATCCAACCCCCTGCTCAGGGCATGGAAACTCGTAAGCGACACGCCTGGAAGGATGGTCCATTACGGCAATGACGTGGACATGGCACCTGAGCTAGTGGCCAAGGCCCATGAGATTGCCAGTGATGGTAGCCTGATCCTGCTCACCGAAGCGGGAGAGAAGATAACGGTCAATACCGGTGAAATTCGATACATAAATGACAAATCCGCTCAGAAGGTCCGGGGTTGACATCCCAGAAGGGTAAAAAAATTAGCCAAGAGCAGGATACATTTTCATGGTAGATCGACAGACCTCCATCCACCACCAAGGGCCTTGTAAAGACGTATCACATCAGTGGCCAAGCCCCCTTCACTCTGGACAAGCTCATCCCTTAGTGACTGAAGCGCCTGTTGTGCGTCTAGGACATTGGTAAAATCCACCAGGCCTGCCTGGTATTCATCCAGGGCCAATTCATAGGCCCGCCTTGCCGCAACCGCCGCAGCCTTGAGGGAATCCCGCCGGCGCTGCTGCCTAGCATAAGATACCAAGGCATCCTCCACCTCTTCCTGTGCCTTGAGCACTGCCGTCTCATAACGAACCAGGGCCTGTTCCTGGCGAACGCTCTGCACCTTGATACCTGCGCGCAAGGCGCCGGCGTGAAAGATCTTCCACGAGACAGAAGGGCCAATACCCCAGATCCGGCTGGGCCATTTAAAAAAGTCCCCACTCGAGATGGATTCAAGACCTATCGTGCCTGCCAGATGAAATTTTGGATAGAGTTCTGCCGTGGCCATACCAACCCTGGCGGTGGCTGCTGCAAGATCCCGTTCAGCCCTACGTATATCCGGCCGGTGGCGCAGGGCCTCGGCCGGGATTCCAACGGCAATGGTGAGGGGAGGGACAGGAATGGGACGGGAGCTGCCAAGTAATGGATCAAGGGTGCCAGGGCGTTGGCCCAAGAGAATAGCCAAGCGGTTTTTGGCCTTCTCGAGATCTGCCTCGAGGGATGGAATCAAGGAACGCGTGTGTTCCAGGTTGTAAAGGGACTGACGCATGGGCAGTTCATTGATAATCCCCGCATGGTAACGGGAACGATTAAGCCTGTATATCCCTTCCTGGGCCTTTATGTCAGCCCTTGTTACCGACAGCCTGGCCTGATAGGTCCGCACCTTTACGTAGTTCAAGGCCACTTCGGCAAGAAGGCTCACCAGCACATCGTGCAGATCCTCTTGGGCAGCCTCGAGACCTGCCTGGGCGGCCTCCACTGCCCGACGTTTTCCACCAAAAATGTCCAATTCCCAGCCTGCATCAAGCCTTGCATTAAAAAGGCTGCTTTCCCTCCTCATCACAATGGGTTCACCGTTACGCTGTCTCGTGACCGATCCGTTTGCATCAATGCCGGGGAAAAGGGCCGCGCTTTTGATAGCTCTCAAGGCACGGGCCTCACGAATCCTGAGCAAGGCCACCCTCAAATCAAGATTTCCCTTTACAGCATTCTCCTCCAGTTTCGTCAAGGTTGGATCATTGAGGGTGGTCCACCAATGGGCCAGTGTATCAGGGCTGGGCTCCAGGGCGCTTAGGCCACCATCGAGCCTGGTGTACCATTTTTGAGGGCAAGAGGGTTTTACCCCTTTGTAATTAGGGCCCACGGCAGCACATCCCGAAAGGATAAATACAATAGCCATGGCCAGCAGGGAAAGGGACAAAAAATACGATTTATCCCTAACCGGCATGTAATACATTATCATTGCCCATCTTCCTATACATCGTCACCCGACGTCCTGTCATGCCCGCCTTGCCATATACGGCCTTCCCGGATCGTTTGAAAGATATAATAGAGGACCGGTATCAGGAAGATCCCGAACACCGTTGAAACGAGCATACCCGAAAATACCGTGGTGCCGATAGCCCTGCGGCTTCCTGCCCCTGCACCACTTGAAAGAATTAGAGGCAGTACACCAAGAATAAAGGTAAAGGCGGTCATGAGAACGGGTCTGAATCTGATACTTGCCCCATTCACCGCCGCCTCAGCAACGGGCAAACCAGCCTCATGGCGCTCCTTGGCGAATTCGACTATCAGGATAGCGTTTTTTGCCGCCAGGCCAACGAGCAGAACAAGACCAATCTGGGCATAGATACTAAGGGGAAGGCCCATGAGCCACAGGCCTGTAAGCGCCCCAAGAGTAGCCACTGGAACGTAAAAAATGATGGAAAAGGGGATATTCCAACTTTCGTATTGGCCCACCAGGAAAAGGTAGGCAAAGACCAATGCCAGGGCAAAGAGCCCTGCTACCTGGCCACCGGCCTTTTGTTCCTGAAAGGACATGGATGACCAGGCATATCCATAACCTGACGGGAGTATCCTGCTGGCCAGTTGTTCCATGGTAGCCATGGCCTGGCCGGAAGAAAAATGAGGGGCAGCGCTTCCATGGAATTCCGCACTCATAAACTGGTTGTAACGTTTTATGATCTGCGGCCCCAAGATCATGGATGTGGTTGTCAGGCTACTCATTGGAACCATGCGTCCCTTGTCACTGCGGACGTAGAGCCGGCCAATATCGGAAAGGGTATCCCGGTACGGGGCCTGGGCCTGTATCTTGACCTGGTAGGTGCGCCCCTTCAAGTTGAAGTCATTGACATATATAGAGCCCAGATAGGCCTGCAGGGTAGAAAAAATTCGGCTAACCGGCACTCCAAGGTACTCGGCCAGCGTGCGATCTATGTTCAAAAAAACCTGAGGTGTATTGGCGCTATAGGTAGTAAAAACCCGTGTAAGGGCGGGTTCCTGGTTTGCGGCCATCATTAAAGACATCGCCACCCCAAAAAGCTCACCAGGACTCTGCCCCTCCAGGGCCAACAACCTGAAATCGAAGCCACCGCTTGTACCGATACCCATGATAGGTGGAGGAGCAAAGGCAAAGCTCACTGCCTCTGAAATAGCGGCCAGCCTACCCTGGGCCTGACCAATAATGGAATCGAGCTGCAGATCGGGCCGTTTGCGTTTATTCCAGGGATCAAGGATGGCAATGGCAAAACCTACGTTATCGGCATTGCCGCTCAAGAGGCTGAAACCACTTACCCCGATGACGTTCTTTACCCCGTCAATGGCCTTGATATCAGCAGTGATCCGCTGCAAGACCTTGCTGGTCCGGGCAAGGGAGGCAGCCTCAGGAAGTTGGATGTTCATGAAAAAATAGCCCTGATCCTCCTGGGGCAAGAAGCTGGTGGGCCTGGTTGAGAATAGAAACCAGGTGGTACCAATGACAGCAAGGATGATAAGCAACGCCATTGGCAGGCGCCGGATGAGCCATGCAGAACCAGCGACATACCTCTTACGCGAGGCATCCAGCAGCCTATTGAACCATGCAAAAGGTCCACGGCGTACAGGCCTGTGCGTTCTTAACACCGTGGCACACATTGCAGGGCTCAAGGTAAGGGCACAGAGCGCTGAGAGAAAAACCGAGGTACAGATGGTCACGGCAAATTGCCTGTATAACTGACCTGTGATGCCCGGCATGAAACCCACCGGTACGAAGACGGCAAATAACACCAAGGTGGTGGCAACGATAGGCCCTGTAACCTGCTCCATGGCCCGGATGGCCGCCTCCTTCGGTGGCAGATTATCATCGTCCATGACCCGGTAGACATTTTCCACCACCACGATGGCATCGTCCACCACCAGGCCAATGGCCATGATCAGGGCAAATAGCGAGATGGTGTTCGCATTGTAACCCAAGGCCATAAGCACTGCGAAGGTACCGATCAGGGAGACCGGTATGGTCACTGCTGGGATCAGGGTAGCCCTCCAATCCTGAAGGAAAACGAACACCACCAGGATCACCAGCAGGGCCGTAAGCCCCAGGGTCATCTCGATTTCATGGATGGCAGTCGAGACATACCTGGTGGTATCGAGAATGATCCGGTACCGGATATCAGGAGGCATCCTAACGGCAAGGCGTCTGAGTTCTGCCCTCACTGCCTGCATCGTATCGAGGGCGTTGGCGCCGGTGGCCCGGTAGACCGCGATGGTAGCTGCCGGCCTTCCATCAAGGGTAGACTGATGGCTGTAGGATCTGGCAGCAAGCTCTACCCTGGCAACGTCTCGCAGGCGCACCAAACCGCCTTGCCCGTTGCGGCTAACAATGATGGCCTTGAAGTCTTCGACATCTGCAAGGCGGCCCTTGGCCCTGAGTATATACTGGACTTGTTGACTCGCACTGCCTGGCTCCTGGCCTATGGCCCCTACAGCCGCCTGGATGTTCTGTTGACGGATCGCCCTTATGACATCCTCAGGGGTCAGACCCATGGCAGCCAGGCGGTCCGGGTCCATCCAGATACGGATGCTATATTCCTTCTCACCGAATATGAAGACATCACTCACCCCCTTGAGACGCACCAGGACATCCTTGACATAGTTGCTCACATAGTTGCTGAGAAAGAGCATGTCACGGCTGCCCCTTGGGGAATAAAAGCTAATGGCAGCCATCATGTCGGATGAACGTTTACGGACATCGATACCCTGGGCTACTACCTCGCGAGGGAGTTTGGCAGTAGCCAGTTGCACCCGATTCTGGAGGTTTACCTGGTCTATGTCCGGGTTCGTGCCCACTGCGAAGGTAACGGCCAGTTCATATACCCCTGCATTGGAACATGTAGAGGACATATAGAGCATGTTATCAACGCCGTTGACTTCCTTTTCAATGGGGGCAGCCACGGTATCTGCCAACACCTGGGCACTGGCACCTGGATAGATGGCAGTGACCCTGATCTGGGGTGGAGTGATCTGTGGATACTGGGCCACCGGGATATTTAGCAGGGCAATCAATCCGGCAATGGTGATGACGATCGATATCACAGCCGCAAGCCGGGGACGACGGATAAAGATCCGTGAAAACATCTATTATCTCCCCTGCTGAACGCGGATCTTGCCCTGTATCTTCTGGCCGGGACGTACCTTCTGGAGTCCCTGCACAATGATCCTTTCACCGGCCCTGAGTCCTGATTTCACCGCCCAAAGGGTGCCAATGGCAGGCCCTATGGTGATAAAACGGGCAACAGCCCGGTTATCGCTGTCCACGACCAGTACATAGCGGCCCTTACGGTTTATGAGAACAGCGGACTGGGGCACTACGGGCATGATCTTTGGTTTTCTTCTTTGTACGAGGACCGTAACGTATTGGCCAGGGATCAATATACCGTCAGGGTTGCTAAAAATAGCACGTACTGCAATGGTGCCGGTGGAGGGATCTACCTGGTTATCCACGAAATCTACATGCCCTGTCATCTTGTATACCTGACCATCTGGAAGCCTGAGCCTTGGGGCAAGCAGAAGGTCCTGACCTCCATGGGTAGCATCATGAAGGGCCCTCCGGATCACCGGGATGTCGTTTTCGCTTACCGAATAAACCACCCTGACAGGATCCATCTGGACGATTCTAGCCAAGGGACCGGATAAAAGGTTTACCAGATTTCCCTTGGTATATGCCGTCTTGCCAATGCGGCCGCTGATAGGGGCCTTTATAATCGTGTAGCCCAGGTCGATCCTGGCGATCTTTAGCCCGGCCCTGGCCGCCTTAAGCCGTGCCCTGGCCTGGTATTCCTCGGCAATAGCATCGTCCATCTCCGTGGCAGGCACGCTTTCAGGACGTGCGGCCCTAAGTCTCTTAAGGTGTTGGGTTGCCTTCTGAAGCATAGCCCTTGCCTGGGCTACCTGGGCACTAGCGGCATCTACCCTTGCCCTGTAGGGTGCCTGCTCGATCACGTAGAGCAGATCCCCGGCCTTGACATTTCCGCCTTCCTTGAAATCAACCCGTTCCAGAAAGCCCTCGACCCTGGCCCTAAGATCCACGTACTGTATGGCCTCCACGTGACCTACGTATTCCGTCGGTGGATTCACATCCTGTTCAGTGACCACTGCGACTGTTACGACAGGAGGCCTCCCACGACTCGGCCCTGGGGGACCTGCATCTGAGGCAACAGGAAACACCAATATCAGGATCAGCAACATTGCTACAACAGAAAAAAGACCAGGGGCATTATATGATCGTCGAGGTCTCTTCTCTGCCACGTATTTCTGGCTAAACCCCGTAGGATCCATACAATCCTGAAGGTGTCTCCCGAATATGTATTGGAATTTCATGGTTGGGGAGAATCTGTACAATAAAATGCCCCTATTCACCCGACGCCCGATGCCTTGATAAGGCCCTCGGCCTAGAGAAAAATCTAAACTTCCATGCGGCCCACACCTTGGTGCCGCCCCCAATACATGAAGATACAGCCCATAGACCCTGTATTTTCACGGTAATCAAGCGGCCTTCTGGAGATAGCCCTCGATGAATCTGTCTAGGTTGCCATCAAGGACATCATTTACATTGCCCACCTCTATGCCCGAGCGATGGTCCTTGATCATCTGGTATGGATGCAATACATAGGAACGGATCTGGCTACCCCAGGCGATCTCTTTCTTTTCGCCGTGCATCTTTTGCTTCTCCTCATTCCTTTTTGCCTCCTCCAGCTCATACAGCCTGGCCTTAAGTATCTTCATGGCTATGGCCTTGTTCTTGTGTTGGGAACGCTCGTTCTGGCACTGGACCACTATGCCTGTAGGGATATGCGTGATCCTCACAGCAGAACTCGTCTTGTTGACATGCTGGCCTCCGGCCCCGCTGGCCCTGTACGTATCTATCCGCAGGTCCTTTTCATCTATGTCGATCTCTATGGTATCGTCTATCTCAGGAGCCACAAATACCGATGCGAAGGAGGTATGGCGTCTGCCCGATGCATCGAATGGTGAGATACGCACCAGTCGGTGGACCCCTGCCTCTGACTTAAGATAACCGTAGGCAAAGGGGCCCTTGACCAGAAAGGTCGCCCCCTTTATTCCTGCCTCATCTCCGGGCATATAATCTAGCATGTCCACTTCGAACCCGCGGCGTTCGCACCATCGCATGTACATCCTGAGCAACATCTCCGCCCAGTCCTGTGCCTCTGTTCCGCCTGCACCAGCGTGTATCGTAACGATGGCATTGTTCTTGTCATGCGGCCCTGAAAGAAGCCTTGCCAGCTCGGCATGCCGCACATCCTTGTCGAGCCTGGCCAAATCCCTCTTCACCTCTGCCAAGGTCGCCGCATCATCCTCCTCCTGTGCCATTTCAAGTAGCAAAGAAAGCTCCTCAAAACGCTCTTCCAGCCTAGACAGGGTCTCCTTTTGATCCAACAACAGGGCCCTTTCCTGCAGGATGCCCTTGGACTTTGGATCCTCCCAGAAGCCTGGCTGTAACATCTGCTTGTCTATCTCGGCAAGGCGTATATCCGGTTGAAGCCGATCAAAGATAACCTCGCAGGAGCTCAAGCCTCCGATGTATGTCACGGATATATTCCTTGAGTTCCTGTATATTGGCCGCAGTAAAATCCTTTCCTTTAATTTTCGTATCTAAGGTATCCATATAAAACCCCTATAAGTATTGTCATTTTTTTTCCGCAGGACCAAACGCTGTTTCAGCCTGCAACGAACTATCCTATGTGCAACTATAGTCGAAGACGGCAATGAAAAAAAGCTGGAAACGACCTAACGAATTGACAGGAAAACCGCCTTAATACAACAACCCACTGAAAGCAACAGAAAGACTACAATAATCCAGGCATCCCCATACCTTGCAAACAAGGTAATATCATTACGAAGTTTGGCAACATGGGTAATATAGGTCCTCACGAAAATGGGTGTCCTCCCATATTCCTCACCCCACGGGGCAATTATCTCGCTTACCCCTGTATTGGCCGCCCTTATGAGCCATCTCCTTGACTCCACCGCCCTGAATACCGCCATGTCTGCATGTTGAAAGGGGGCACCGGTTTTCCCAAACCAGGCGTCATTGGTTATGACAGCCAATAGATTTGCCCCATCACGGACACTTTTCCTGGACAACCCTGGGAAAATACTTTCAAAACAGATCAATATGCCTAGGCGCAGCCGCTGCCAAACCAAAGGCCTGTCACTTGTTCCAGGAACAAACTCACCTGCCGAAGGCAACAGGCCCTTGACCCACCAGGTAATCCATTTCCAGGGTAGATATTCACCAAAGGGAACAAGGTGTCGTTTGTTGTATTGCCCATGTACCTTGCCATCGGGGGCAAGAAGAAATGCACTGTTGAGGTAGCTTACTTCATTGCCAGGGCTAATCAGATAGGCAGGACTTCCAACGAGCAGCGCGCACCGATGTTTTATAGCAAAGTCAAGGAGTTCCTCTTTCCTCTTTCCGGATTCCTGAAAATAGAAGGGCATTGCGGTCTCGGGCCATACCAACAATCTTGGTATGTCCCTTTTGAGATCCCGGAGCGCCTGGATACTCAGTTTTTCGTAGATACCAATGGTTTTCGAGGCAAAAGATGGGGCCCATTTTTGATCCTGTGGGATTGCTCCCTGAATGGCTGCCACCCCTAGGGATCGATACCTTACTTCACTAAGGTGAACCCTATCCATCGACCACAAACCGTAACCTGCCATGCCTCCGAGCACAACTACTACAGCCCCGGCACTAACCGCCACCTGCTTCCAAGGTATAAAGGGATGAATATAATTTTGCCTGGTAGAACCTGCGACCCGCAACAAGGAAGGCACACCAACCATCAGGGAGATGCCTAGCAGACACAGGTTTATGAATACCACCAGAAAGCTAATGCCGTATGGCCCCCACAGATCAGCGGTCTGGATAAGTACAGGGATTGGGGAAAGGCCGTAGGCAAGCAGTCCCCATGGAAATCCACTGAATAGATGCCCCCTTATCCACTCAAGAAGCACCCAAAGGGCAGAAAGGCCTAAGGCAACAAAGGGACTCCAGCCCAAGCGGGAGCTCACAAAACCGGAGATCCCGGCCCATATGGCCGGGTAGATAGCAAGATAACATACCAGAAGGCCGACCACCGGCCATGACGCCCATGCAGGTAGATGTCCATATCTAGAAATGGTAGGAACGATCCACCATATCAGAACCCCAAAAAAACCAACCCCTGATATGAAGCCATATTTTCCAGCCTCTCTCCAGTTCCTTCCCCATACCACCCATAGCAAGGGTACCAACCCACAAAAGACCCCAAAACTCCAATAAAATGGGGCAAAGCTGGTGCCAAGAATGAGGCCTGACAATAATGACGCTAGGTAAGGCACCTTTTGTACACCCGGCATCTATTTGCAGAGGAGAACGTCACCTGACGTCTTGAACCTACTCCTTCAGCCGTGCGTATCATATGAATATAATATCTGCTGTTCAATAGGCACACGTTCCGCAGGCAGCTTTGGCGGAGGCCACTTGGAACACATATCCAAGAGCTTTGCCCGGGTTGGTATGGCCTCCCACCCATAGGCCAGGGCCTTTTTCCGTCGCACGTCCAGGAAGGCTGCATCAAACAGGTTTGCCTGCACCGCCCATGGTACTATGTATTCAGGCTCTATCAGCCTGGCAGCAGCTATGGTACCCGATTCTCTTGTCACTATCGAGCCAGGCCCGCCCCTAAGTATCATGAGTGAATGCCCATCTATACGGACAGTGATGTCTACAAAGGAAATTACCTTCTCATTATTGCATTCCAGGGGGATTTGCCTGTCCAGGACAAAGTCATCGATTCTGTAGCCCTTCTCGTATACAAGGTACCTGGCAAGTTTTTGCCGAATCCTTTCCCGGTCCGTATCCAATACTAACTTGCCGGTTATGAAACAAGGGATCTTTACGAAGATGGAGGACTTAGTCCGGCTTGCCAAGGGGGTTTCACATGTTTCGTTATTTGCCACCTGTTTCATTCTTCTATCCTCACTGGTTCCCCAGGTGTTTACCCTGGATCATGCAACCTGACTTTTCAACACGAATTTGGTGGACTCCATAACTTAGTGTTAAAATCCACCTCGGCCCGGGACGAATATTTTTGTAATTGTGTGTCCTGTGGGCCCATGACTGCGTAAGTACACGGCATGATTCAAATCATACGGATATGTTCATCGACAATATGTTCTGGATCTTGACTTTAATGCATTCGTTATCGATTGTCCAAGATGTAAGGATATACATTTCCAGGGGCCTTACACCCCCTTCATTGGGCTTACCTGCACCATGTCGGTTCCTAAGGGGGGGTTCCAGGACTTAAGACATTTTTGCTGACAAGAAATACAACGATCAATTAGAATAGTCTTCATTTAAGCGCCCCGGGAGAAGGACAGCAGGCACATCTTCGCTGCTCCCCAATCGTCTGTGCCAAGTACGAGGGATTATGCGTGTAAATCTTATGAATATATGGATAGTCCTGAACGAGACAAGGTATCCTGAAAATATCGGCGCAGCGGCTAGGGCTTGCTGCAATATGGGAATCACCAGGCTGGCCGTGGTGTGCCCAAGGCGTCTTGACCGCTCAAGAATTCTCAAAATGGCCACCCATGAGGCCTCCCATATCGTGGAAAACATGCTTCTGTTTGGCGATCTCAAGGAGGCCCTATCGGACTTCAACTTCGTAGTTGGCACCACGGCCAGGACAGGAAGGCACAGATTGCCTACCCATGGTCCCAGACAACTGGCCCGCACAGTGGCGCCTATAAGCCAAACGAATAAGGTGGCCTTGCTCTTTGGATCTGAAAATTCCGGTCTCACAAACAAACATCTGGAAATGTGCCAGGCCATCGTCACCATACCCACTGCTGGATTTTCTTCCATCAATCTTGCACAAAGTGTAATGATACTGTGTTATGAAATGTTTTGTGCCCGTCCTGAAACCGTCAAGAGTGAACCAAAACTTGCCACGTTATATGAGCTGGAAGGGATGTACCAACATCTTTCAGAGATGTTTGGTGCGGTTGGCCTTGTGAATCCACAACATCCTTCATATTGGTTGAACATGACCCGGCGCTTTCTGGGCAGGTATCATCTCAAAAGCAAGGAAGTCCGGCTGATCCGCGGCCTGTGTAGGCAGATCCTTCGAACGTTAAGTTGTGCAAAGCAAGAGGGGTTTTGACCTTGTGTCCTGGATTCGCACTAAACCTTCATACAGCCCCTGTCCTTGGCGCTGCACCTTTGGATATGAAAGCACAGCCCTCCTCAGGATGTATCTTCACGGTAAATGGACCGGCAAGATGGGACCGTGGTATCCAAGGGTGCCTGCATCTACTCCTATTTTTCATATGCCTGGCAACCACCTTCATTCCGACCATTGCACACGGGGCAGAACGCGGTAAGGAGCCACGGATAGCAGTGGTCGTTTCATCCCAGATCAGGCCATATATCCTGGCACTGGATGGGCTGCGTTCCAAATTGGATTACCCGGTTACAGTCTATTATATGACCACCAATCCAGAGATAGTAAAACGTGGACTCGAACAACGCAATTTTGATCTTATCGTGGCTATTGGTCCCAATGCGGCACGTCTGGTATGGGAGATCCACAGTCCTCATACAAGCAAAATAGCTCTCATGGTGCTTGACCTCAAGAATTTCCTAAGGCCCCTGACACCTTGTGGAATCGACCTCAGGATCCCCTTGGTACAGGAGCTACAGGCCATCTCAGCCAGGTTTAAAAACAATCAGAGGATAGGTATCCCCTTCAGCCAACCAGAAAACCGGTTGCTCGTAGACCAGGCAATAGGTGCAGCAGATGAATTTAACATCCGGGTGCTTCCCATCCCCATAGAAAATGTCCACGACGTCTTCCTTGACCTGGCCAGGATGTACAATCAGATCGACATACTATTGTGCATACCAGACAGGATATTCATCTCAGAGGCAATCGTAACCCACCTCATAAAGGAATGCCTTCTCCATGGTGTTGCAGTAGTGGGGTATAACCATTTCTTTATCGAAAGCGGTGCACTCATGGCATTTACCATTGATTATAAACTGGTAGGTACCAAGGGTGCCGAACTTATCCGGCAGATCATGGCCGGTAAATCATGCAGGGTCTATACTCCACCCTTTAAGCTGGAATGGAATGAGAGGGTATGGAACACCTTGAAAAGGATAAGGTCAGAGGCCATTACCACCCATCCAGGCCCAAGTGATAAACTGTCTGGCAACGGTTTGGAATGAAGATACTCAATTTCCAGCAAAGGCTCTTAGCCGGGGTTATCATGCTCATTATAACCACAACCATTACGCTGGGTTTTGTGGGCAGCCATCTTGCCGCCTCCTTCCTGCGGCAACGCTTTGAGGATAGGATGTCTTTTCTGGCCAAGTACCTGGCATTAAACGCGGAACTGGGGATACTGATAGACGATAGGGCCATGCTTAAAAGACTTGCCCAAAACCTGCTTTCGGAAAAGGATGTAGTAACCGTCATCATCACGGGCCCAAATGGCAGGGAACTTGTCAAAGCAGGGAAAGAGGCAATAGACAGCTCTAGTAGAGGAATCGTCAGTACAGCGGTCAGATTGACAAACCAAGGTGAAAACCTGGCATTCCTCAAGAATTCGACTTACAACCGGCTTATAGGGAAGGTTACACTGATATATTCGGTAGCAGGAATAAAACAACTCCAGACACGACTTAGGAATCGGTACATTTTGGCAGCACTTGGCCTGGGATTACTGGGTCTTATCGGCTTCTTCCTGTTTAGCCGTTCGCTGCTCGCCCCGCTGAGCACCCTGGTAAAGGCCTCTAGGCAGGTGGCAGCAGGGGATCTTAGCACCAGGATCAAGGGGGGAGCGCTTCCCGAAACCCAGGAACTTGCAGAGGCCTTTAACTCCATGCTGGAATCCCTGGCAGAAAGCCGGCGCAACCTGGAGGAGACATATCAGGAGATGATAGAACAAAGGTCTCTGGCAAAGGTAGGACGGTTTGCGCTGACCGTTGCCCATGAGGTCAAAAATCCCCTGGGAATCATAAAGGGGGCACTAGACATACTAAAAAAGCCAGAGATTGACCAGGAGCTACGCTCTACCATGATTCAATACGTAGAAGACGAAATCAGAAGACTGAACAAGTTGATACAGGATTTCCTGGACTTCTCAAGGCCTCGAAAGCTTACATTCCAGGATACGGACATGGGTGCATTGCTAAGCGAACTGGTAGAGCGTATGCGCCTTGAATGGGATAGTAAGGGCATGAAATTAAATACGCAATTACCCGATGCCCCCTGTGTCGTCCAGGCCGATGCCGACATGTTGTCCAGGGCAATCCTCAATATAATAAAGAACGCCTGTGAGGCCTGCGGTGAAGAAGGCAACGTCCTCATCAAGGCATGGCACCAAAACCCAAACCTTGTAATAACCATAAGCGATACAGGGACGGGTATTGATCGAAAGGCCAGAGAAAGGTTGTTCGACCCCTTCTTTACCACCAAGGCCAAGGGGACCGGCCTCGGCCTTGCGTTTGCCAGGCAGGTGATAGAGGCCCATGGAGGACGGATAGATCTCTTGGAAGAATCCAAGGATGGAACCACCTTCAAGATAGTGTTACCTGGATCAAGTAGTGGATAGGCAACGTATCTCAACAAATGGGAGTGCGGTCTTTAAGGTAATTACACTGCACAAGGAGTAGCAAAACAGATGGCATCTATATTGGTGGTAGACGACGAGCCCAAGATCCGCCACATTCTGAAAATCATGTTGGGCTTCAAGGGGCATGAGGTCCAGGAGGCCTCCGATGGGGAACAGGCCCTGAGCATGATAAATAATGGTGCATATGACCTTGTGATAACGGATATTCGTATGCCCAGGCTTGATGGGCTGGAACTCCTCGATGAGATCCAGAAGATGGAGATCCCCTGTCCAGTAATATTCATCACCGCCTTTGCCACGGTGGATACGGCTGTGGAGGCCATGAAAAAGGGCGCTGTTGATTACATAACCAAGCCCTTTGAAGAAAACAGAATCATCCTGACGGTTGAAAAGGCGCTTGGCATATCGGAATTATTGAAAGAAAACATACAACTAAAGGAGGAACTGGAAAGATATTCCGAAAACGAGGAGCTGGTCTGTGTATCCGATGCCATGAAAAAACTCATGGACATGGCGATAAAGGTGGCTGCCAAGGGTGAAACGACCGTGCTTATTACGGGTGAAAGCGGTACAGGAAAGGAGGTAATCGCCAGATTCATCCATGATAATAGTCCCAGGAAGGATGGCCGATTTGTAGCGGTCAATTGCGCCGCCATCACGGATAACCTGGTGGAAAGTATACTTTTTGGTCACGAAAAGGGCTCATTTACCGGTGCTGACAAACGAAAACAGGGGGTCTTCGAGTATGCCACAGGGGGAACGCTATTTCTGGACGAAATCGGTGACTTGCCACTGGAGGCGCAGGCAAAGCTGCTGAGGGCATTGCAGGAAAAGGTAATCCAGAGGGTAGGGGGCAACAGGCCAATAAAGGTAGATGCAAGGGTCGTGTGTGCTACCAATCAGGATTTGGAAGGCCTGGTGGAGAAGGGGCGTTTCAGACAGGATCTATTCTTCAGGATCAATGTATTTCCCCTCCACATTCCCCCCTTGAGGGAAAGGAAGGAAGCGATCATACCCCTGGCCGAACACTTCATTGAAAAATTTATGGAGAGACGGTGTCAGGGGCCGTACCTGACCCAGGGAGCAAAGAGGATCCTCATGGAACACACGTGGCCCGGAAACGTCAGGGAACTGGCAAATGCCATAGAAAGGGCCGTAATCCTTGCTGGTGCCCCTCCTATCTCGGCTGATACATTGTCATTCTTGAAAAATTCAAGGACCCAACGTGAATACACCGAACAGTTGAAGCTTCCGCCTGAAGGGTTAAACCTTGAAGCGCTCGAGAAGGACCTAATCCGGCAGGCATTGCAGGCCACAGGCCACAATCAAAGCGCTGCTGCCAGGTTGCTCGGGCTTACGAGGTCCAAGTTGAGAACCAGGGTGAAACAATTGGAGAACGGATCTTGAAACCTTTTAAAAGGCCGATGTACTTCAGAGTCACCTCCTTTCCTCTAGGGGCAATTGCCATTGCAGTGGCGCTCTCCCTGATCGCCCCTTGGGATTGTCTTGCAGTGGATACCTCACTGCTTTTCGTTGGTGAAGATCTTTCCGTGCTCACAATAGCCTCAAGACACGCAGAGACCCCGAAACAGGCACCTGCCATCGCCCAGGTCATAACAAGGGAGGAGCTTGAGAAAAATGGCATAAGAACCCTTGGGGAAGCGCTTTCAATACTTCCAGGCTTCTACCTCTCTCCCAGGGAATGGGGTACGCAGCCCTATCTTAGGGGTCTCCCGGACAGTATCCTGTTTCTCTACGACTCCGTACCATTGACCTCAGACAGTACCAAATCCATTCACCCGCTGGATGAAGAACTGTCCCTTGCAGCCATCAAACGAATAGAGGTTATCAGGGGACCAGGTTCAGTATTATGGGGGCCTGACGCCTTTGCTGGAATAGTCAACATCGTCCCTGAAAGAGGGCGGGATGTCGAGGGCATAAGGCTAAGCGCCAGGGCCGGCACACCAAACCGCGAAAAAAGCCTCAGCCTCAATTGGGGCAGGGCCACAGGGATATGGGAGGGCTTCCTTTCCCTGACAGCCACCAGCATAAGGCCCCTTGAAAATCGCTATAATGTGGTAAGATTTTCCAGCAGTGCCTCCTCCACCCCACTTCCCCCGCAGAAACGTCTTGGGCTTTCCCACGTTGACGATTCAAAATACCTCGAGGCGATATTCAACCTATCATGGCAGGATCGGCTCCGCCTTTCCGGGCGATGGTCCAATTCTGAACGAAACTATGTGTTGGGCGAGACGAGTTCCGATCTAAAATGGTCGGGTAAACGAAAGGCCCCTTTCCGTTTCGTTCGTATCGAGACCCAACGTCCCATGGGACATTATAACCTACGCCTCAACGCCTATTACAACGAACTCAACTATAGGGAAAAACAGGTGGACATATCATGGCGCCAGAAAAGCCACCTTTCCTATGCGGAACTCCTACTAGACAGGGAGCTGTGGGACGCCAAGGGCATCTTTACCCTGGGGGCATCGTACCGCTATGACCGGATAACCGGGGCGGTAATATCCAGGACATACCTGCCGGATTTTCTCGAACCTGACAATATCTTCTTTACTCCAACGGTTAATCAGGAGGATTACAATACTTACCTGACTTCCTATTTTGGCCAGATCAAACGTCACTGGAGGAGCGTGGACGCTTGGTTGGGCCTCAGGTTGGACGACCACAGCCAGTACAGCCAGACCATAAGCCACAATCTTGGTCTGAGCTGGCATCCGGGTAGAACCTGGTTCTTGAAGCTCCTCTATGGAACCGCCTTTAGAACCCCCTATAACCAGCAACTAATAAATGCCAAGGACCTTGATCCAGAACAGATCGAAAACTTTAGCGCCCAATTTTCCTGGCGAAGGAGCAAGGCCCTGGGGTTTTCAGTAACGGCCTTCTGGAACAAGATATTTCACCACATCAATGAAGATCCCTATGGTGGTCTTTCAAGGCCAGGGGCAGAGGACATCTATGGGCTCGAACTCGAAGGAAGCTGGCAGGTAAAGCCATGGCTGCATCTATGGGCAAATGGCAGCCTGTATTCCCAGTATGGAGACAAGGAACGTTACAAGGTACTCAATTTCATAGATATCAGCACAATGGAGGAGCACTATTCCTCATGGAAGATACCCTTTGACACAGGACCAAGGAACCTCTTTAATGCTGGTGCCGACTGGAATATCTCCGATCGGCTCAACCTCTCCCTTAGACTCAATTACAGTGGTACCAGGACTTACTACTATAAAAAAGGGACCGTACACTATTGTGCACCTGCCCTGTGGCTTGTCGATCTTACGGCAACGGCCAAAAACGTGATGTATGATGGCCTGAATCTGAGACTGGCTTTAAAGAATCTTTTTGACAGAAAATATTCTGTACCAGGCACATACAGCCCGATCAAAGGGGCCCCATTCCAGGCCTATATCAAGATCGATTTCAAATTCTAAACTTCCATGCGGCCCGTACCTTGGTGCCGCACCCCTAGGCATGAAAACATAGCCCTTATTCAGGGGCTATTTTCACGGTAACAATCGGTCTCGAGAGGGTACGCAGACGTACTTGGGTAATTCAAGTGCGCGATAATGCAGCAGACTCGGTAAGCTTGCGAGCCCCTTGTGGCCTCAAATACCGAATAATTTTGTTGAGATATTGATGCACCTTTTGGGTGCATCAAAGAGGGCACTGATTTGTCTGTAACCTCTTGTATTCTAAATACAATTACTTATTCAGCACTTTAAGTGCATAATCACATACCAGAGTCTTATAGGCTCTATCTTCATGTACCGGGGTACAGCACCAGGGTACGGACCGCATGGAAGTTGGGATCAAAAGTCCACCACCTTACTGGATTTTGTCTCTTCCTTTCTAAGGTTCAAGGACTGGCTAAAATCTGCAGCGGCAGCCTCTTCCTCTCCCAACTTTTCAAAAACCTGGCTCCTTAGCAGGTAGGCCGGAGCATAATCAGGGGCAAGGGTAATTGCGTGGCTCAATGCCTCTATTGCCTCATCTAGTTGGTCGAATTGCATCAATATTGCCCCCTTATGATAATGAAGGCGTGGATTCGATGGCTCCTTTTGTATTGCCATGTCTATATCTTCCAGTGCCTCTTGCCTGTTATCTAGCCTGAGATTGGCAATGGCCCTGGCCTGATAGGCCTTTACGGCATCAGGATCCATCTCTATGACCCGAGAAAAGATGACAATGGCACCCTGGAAATCCTCATCCATAAATTTAAATTGTCCCTCAATGAATAGCTCTTCAATCTCCTGTTTCATATGCAACTCCTGACCCTCTTATGCAGCACTCCCCAAGGACACGAAAGAACCACCAAAGGGAGAAATAAGTCTATTTAAGAACACCATATAAATAGGTACAAAAAGCATGGGCACCTTGCAACTGGGCCCTGCAAAAAAAGGCCGGGGAGATACCCCGGCCTTAATCCCAAATTATGTACTTCAAATACAATAAATTATCTATGCCGCACAGGCCTTCTCAAGATTCGGCACCATCTGTTTTTTACGGCTCATGACGCCAGGCAGCCATACAGTCTTACCCTCCAGTGTCTTACCAAAGGCCTTCTCAATGATGCTGGGGTCATCGGTAACCGCCATCAGATCCGTACCTTCCTTCATGATATCAGTTAGCATCAAGAAAACGCTATGGCGATTGCCCTCCTCCTTGACCTTCTTGAGCTCTTCATAGAGATCGTCACGGATCTTGTCTACAAGGTCAAGGGAGACAAGTTCAAGTTGGCCAATACCTATGGCCTTGCCGCTCATGTCGAAGTCCTTGTAGTCGCGGAAGATCAGATCCCGTGGGGAGACGCCTTCCACTGCGCTCTTGGCCTTGGCCATCTCCATCCCCCAATCCATCATGTTGTCGATCCCTGCGATCTTGGCCAGTGCCTCTGCAGCTTCCTTATCCTCAGGGGTACAGGTCGCAGACTTAAACAATACCGTATCACTTAAGATGGCAGACATCATAAGCCCAGCAACATTGGCAGGGATTTCCTTCTTGTAAAGATCCACATAGAGCTTGTAAAGGATGGTGCCAGTGCATCCTACAGGCATGGCACAGAAAAAGATTGGATTGGGCGTGGTTATGTCACCTATCTTATGGTGATCCACCACTGCCAACAACTCTCCCTTGTCCCAGTTATCAGGGGCCTGTTTGATATCACTGTGGTCAACCAACATGTACTGTTCATTTGTAACATCGGTCCTCAGCTCAGGGGCATCAAATCCAAATTTCTTTAAAACCACCTCTGTCTCAGGATTGAGATCACCCTGCCTGCATGGAACTGCGTCAACGCCCAACATCTTTTGTAACTCGGCAAAGGCTATTGCAGCGGTTACGGAATCAGTATCAGGGCTCTTGTGTCCTAGTACGTATACGGCCATTGTCAATTCCTCCTTAAACATGCGATTAAAATTATTCTGAAATTCCTCTCCTGTTCCGGGAATCTCTTATGAAGCGCCATTCAGTAAAATCTCAAAAAAATATCCTGACCAAGAATTTATATTAAATAGATACGAAAAATTTGTCTCTTGTGTAGCACAATGGTGGATTTTTGCCAAGGTCTTTTTGGCAAACAGGGGCCAGGCCAACACCTATTCTAGGCATCCATATCACCGGCCGTGACACTTGCACCAGCACCATTGGCGGCAGCGTCTCTGGACATAAAAACCTACCCCGTATCGTAGAGTATGCCTTGGGCAAAACTTTTCTATATGGAATTTTTTTTCCATAAAATCAAGAAAATCTTTTCCACTACTTCCCCATCCCATTAATTTTTATCCATTATGATGTGGTTCATCAGGTCAAAATCCTGGATCTTCCTGGGCATACTTTTTGAAGTCCTCTTTAGTAAACCTTGCATAGGAAAGGAGAAGGAAAGATGTCTATTACCTACTGTGCTGAACGTGCCTGGTGGAGGTTGAATTCTCCGCTTGATCCAATAGAGGTTGCCTTCTTTTCCTTCATCTTTATAGCATCACTGCTTGATTTTGGATTTACATGCTACCATCTGGCCCATGGTGCCACCGAGCTAAATCCTCTTTTGGCACCATTTTTTAACTCTGGGCACTTTATGGAGGCCTTCTGGATAAAGACAGGGCTTACCGCCTCTGGCCTTGCAATCCTGAGACTGTTTTCCGGCAAGAAATTGGTACGCCAGGCATTGTTTTTCCTCTCCTTTGTATACACGGGACTTATTTATTATCATCTTGCCTTTATCTCGATTTGATTACAACAAAACCTTTCTGCACCCCAGCACCCTTGGCGCTCCTCCCGGAGCATAAACCTTATTCAAGATACATTTACACGGCAACAGACATTCTAGTGGCGGGCATAAACATTTTGTTTCCATGTATGTCCTTGTGTGCCCATGGCTAATCAAAAAACGGCCCATGCATGAGGTTGCATAGAGCAAATGGGCCAGGATAACCTCCTAAACTTCCATGCGGCCCGTACCTTGGTGCCGCACCCCAAGTGCATGAAGATACAGCCTATATGGGTACTGTATTTTCACGGTAAAATGAACATCATGCGGCAGACCTGCCGGATTAGGTTTCAAACCATATCGATTGGATCAGGCAGGGCTATGGGACAAAATGTTCAGAATAGAGTATCTGGCACAACTTTTGCGATAATTTTTTATCTCTGTATGATGATGTCGGGTGTTATCGGAGACAACAACCATTCTTGTCGGAATAGCAGCTTACTCTTGTAAATTTTTAATATCTTAAGGTCACAGGGAACCGATGCCAGAGTCAAAAATCGTAACTATCGGCAGCCAGAAAGGGGGCGTTGGCAAAACCACAGTAGTACTCAACCTTGGAATCGGCCTGGGCAGGATGGGTTGGAAGGTCCTATTGGTGGATGGAGACCCCCAGGGTGGCTTGGGGATCTCCTGCTCCCGGGCTAAATACCACGGCCCAGGGCTGATAGAGATACTCATGGGCAAGGCTGATAAATCCCAGGCCGTCCAGGAACTCTCCGATTCCATAGCCCTTTGCAGGATTGGAAGCAAAGCCCCGAATGAAATCCTTGTCTATGAAAAAAAAGCGATTAATGGCAACCTGGGGAGGCTGATTCGAGATATTGCTAGTGACTTCGATTGCGCACTGGTCGACACCCCGGCAGGGACCGGAACCGTAACAAGGGCCTTCCTGGAAATAAGCGATAGGGTAGTGCCTGTCATCAATTGCCTGGCTGGCACTGTCAGATCCATGCCGAGATTCATAGCCCTTACCGATTGGGTAAAGGAAAAGATAAATCCTGACCTCAGACTGGGTGGTGTTGTCATAAACATGTTTAACGAAAAAGACCCATCTGAAGAAAGGATCTGCAAGTACCTGCAATCAAGGCTTCATAAGGACTTCTTCTACAATACGATAATCCCTAGGGACAAGGCCTTTGACACGGCCCATACCAGGGCAATGCCGGTGTCCCTACTGCCAGAAGGCAAAGGGGCTTCAAGGCACTTCGAGGCACTGGCAGAAGAATTCATCAGACGTGATGCTGCCATGGCAAGGACAAGTCCAGGCACTCATGCCACTACCACCAGTGCCATGCACGATGAAATAAAGGCCACGGACAGCTCCCAGGCATTCCAGGCAGATCCGTTTGAGGGCCTTCTCTCATCCATATGCTGCCAGGCCGGATTCAATGCCTTAGTACTTGCAGATGCCATGGGTTTCCCCATATCTGGACATAACAGCCCAACGTATGTGGACGAAATGGCTGCATTTGCTCCGGTACTTGGGGATTCCCTGGAAAAGGCCCGTGCCATCCTGGGACTTGATCAGGCAGAGAGCATTGTCCTCGAGGCAAGTGGCGGGGAGAGGCTTGCGCTTAGGATGTTCAAGATGCAGGAGGAAACATACTATCTGCTTGCCAGGTGCCAACCCGGACTGGATGCAGAAAGTGAGCTGGAGCTTGCAGTGGAAAAAATAAAGGCAGTCCTGTCATAAAAGGCCATGCTACCCAAAAATTACCGCGCATTCCTACAACATTTACATCCTGGATAGGGCTGTATCTTCATGTATTGGGGGGCGGCACCAAGGTACGGGCCGCATGGAAGTTTAGACTTGACATAACACTAGCGTTTACCATCTACACCGATAAAATAGCAACACATGTAGTCATCAAGGGCCTTTTCCACGGTATGCCTGGAAATCCCTGCCTCATTGAGCCATCTGCTGGCGATTCCCTTCTCTCCGCTACCAGATCTACATCCAAGCTGGTATATGTCCACCTTCTTTCTGCCTATCTTCACCTTATCTCCAAGAGCGCTTCTGAGGGACTGATGGACTGCACAAAACGGGCTCACCCCGGCTCCCTCCCCTATCCTGTACCTGGTGGTAACCATGCTGGGTTTATTGAATTCCCTTGTAATGTCGCTGTAGCCATCCGGAAGGCTCCCGAAGACCTCCCGATAGTTGGCAATAGAAGGGGCAAAGGGACAAAATTTCAAACCGAACAATGAATCACCCAGATGGGTTGCCCTGCCTTCTATCTGTGCTATCGGATTAGAGGCCCCTTCTATGGAGGCGATAAATTCCTCAAGACTATCAAATTCCACCTCATCTATCATATTAGCCGCATTCAAGGCATTTCTTATGAGTACCCCCTTTGCGTTTGCAGCACCACTTTGGGCAATGAGGACCTTTATCATGTCAAGAAAACTGATGTGGGCGATATCAAGAATCTTTCCTTCGACCATTTTGTACTCCTAGTAGCGTTCAGGGCCTGTGCCCGGCCCAATTCTAGATAGCTGCGACTTCCTGGATCTCCTTAGCGTACTTCCTGATCTTCAGCCTGATCATCCCAAGGTTGGAGCCCTTATCAGCAACTATGACAAGGAAGGCCTCATCCCCTACTGGGGCCAGCATGACAGGGCCGTTTTCATATTCGATCATACTCAGGGATAAAGGTCCCTTATCCAATTGGGCCCCCATGGCCTCCGAGGCCCCAAAACCACTGGAGGCTATGGCCCCCACCATTTCAGAATCCACCCCTGCCATGGTCACGTCTTCCACCAGGAATCCGTCACGCCCCACTAGGCAGGCGGTATTGACTCCCGGTATGTTGGTAAATTCCATTAACAAATCCTTTAATGTTGACATGGCCTTCTCCTTTGTATTTGTAGAATCTAATGGATGGACACAGACGCCTTCATCTATCCGCCCCGCGCCTTCATCCGGGGCAACCGCAAGACTTGAAGATTCAAAATCTATCTCAAGATCATCGATATCGGTGCCGTCTCCCACATCCGGCCTGCCCGGTTGCATTCCATCTTCATCATCCCTTCTTACGCCTTCTATCAAAAGTGCGGCTACCGTCGTATGGAT
>WFZW01000233.1 GCA_015489365.1 Deltaproteobacteria bacterium
AACCAGAAGATAAAGACGGTTAACAAAAAAACAAAAGAGGTCGAAGAGAAATTCAAGGCCATCGAAAAATTACAGAAAGGGCGCACCCTTACGGTAAGGACCTTAGATGAACTGGTTAGCGCCATCCCTATAGACAGGCTATGGCTCACCAATTTGAGCCTTAAAAATAATCGGCTGGCGATTTCGGGGGTTGCCCTGGACAATCATACCGTCGCCCTCTTCATGCGGCGCCTGGAAGATTCCCCGGTATTCAGTTGGGTGAAGCTCAAAAACACCAATCTCAAGCCGATTCAAGGCCATGATCTCATGGAATTTGGGATAAATATGGGCATTGCAGCCGAGGCAACAAAAAAGAAGGAAAGCGACCCTGCAAGAAGGGAAAAGTCGTGAAGCTGACAAAACCTACGCTCAAAATACCACCCCAGTTGTTTGATGCTGTCTACAAACTACCTTCCTGGCAGAAGCTGCTTATCTTGCTTGCAGCCTGGTCGATACCCATCGCACTTTTCTGGTTCCTGTTTCTATCGGCTAGGCTAGGGGAGATAGATTCGATCTCAAGTAAGTTGCCAAGATTGAAACAGGAGATCGCTGTCCTAGAGGCAAAATCCAAGAAGCTTCCTGAATTGGAGCAAGAGCTTACGATCATGAAGGGCATACTTAAGAAGGCCGTAAGATTGCTTCCTCAGAAGGAGGATATACCATCCGTGCTCACAGAAATTTCGTCCCTTGGAAACGAGGCAAGGCTGGAGTTCGTCTCCTTTCAACCCAAGAAGGAACAGCCGGTGGATTTCTATGCCGCCATCCCTGTCTCGATGGAGTTTCGCGGTCCGTTTCACAACACCCTGGTATTCTTCGATAGGATCAGCAGGATGGCCAGGATAGTGCATATCAAAGAGGTCAGCATGGGAAAGGCCCAGGAAAGTACAGAGGTGTGGAGCCAGACAGGTAAGGGCCCACAGGGGGCGGGAAATGTAAAGGCCTCTGGAGCTTCTGCAAAAATCCAGGGTGCAAATACCGGGAAGGCCAGCGGTGTGCAAAGGGGGGGCAACTGGGTGATAGAGACACGGTGTACAGCGGTAACATATCGTTTCTTGAGTCCCGAAGAACAACACAGACTCAGGAACAAAAACGCAAACAGGAACAGAAGAAGATAGTCGAAAAAAGACATGCCTTATCAGCCCAATACCAGTCATGAAATAGGGATACAGATCCCTGCCGCAGTAAAGGCCTGCTGCCTATTGCTCTGTCTGGTCTGCCTTAGCCTACTGCCGGGTTGTGACAAGATCAGGAGATCAGGCCATGGTGGAAATACTGTCGCCAGCTCTACCAGGCAATTGGCCAAGGAGTCTGCCAAGGTAAAGGAATTCCAGAAAAGACTTAGCGAATTGCTGAAGCCCGTGGAATATACCTACGACCCTGCAGGAAAACCGGATCCCTTTCAGCCATTTCTCCAGACCGCACCGGTAAAACCGATTCAAGAGAGGCTTGCTGGTACAAATGGCATGAAAAAGGTAAACAGGCGCCCGGAACATTGCTCTACCCCGCTTGAATGCATGGACGTTGGGCAACTTACACTAGTGGCAATTGTCATAGAAAATAATGGCAAAAGGATCGCCATGGCCCAGGATGCCGCTGGCATCGGCTATATCCTAAAGCCAGGCATAGCTATTGGGTACCGGGGCGGACATGTCAAAAGGATTCTCCAGGACAGGGTCGTCGTCGAGGAAGAAGTCGAAACGATCCAGGGAAATCAGGCAAAGAGAGATAGGATCCTCTACCTTCATCCGGAGGAACAACAATGAGGTTTTTGCAAAGTAACATCGCGACATCGTTAATATTATTGTTTTTGATCCTGGGCTGGTTTGGCCAGGCCAGTGTTTCTGCCCTGGAGAAAACCACAAGCAAGGACGTAGATGTAAAAACCAATGACGTATCGCATTGGCTTGTCGAACTGGAAAAAAGGTTACCTGACAAACCCAAAGTAACGAAGAACACGGCTGGCTCGCATCTCCATGCGGCCCATGCACCTGATAGTGAAGTAAAGGCGGAGACACAACCTGAAGAGAAACCTGGCCCTACATCCCACAAGGTGGCAAGGATCAGCGTTGATTTTTACAAGATTGACCTGCATAACGTCTTCAGGCTCCTTGGAAAGGTCAGTGGCAAGAACATCGTGGTAGATGAAGATGTAAAGGGATCACTTACATTGGCCCTGGATAATGTGCCATGGACCTTTGTGCTCGAGGTCATAAAGAACCTCAAGGGGCTATCGAGCCTGGAACGATACAACACGATAATGATCTATCCATCGGACAAAAAGATCACGTGGGCCGGCGATTCTGAAACCACTGGCACCCTGGACCTGGAGACAAGTTCCATCCAGGTAGCCAACCAATCTAGTGGAATCACGGTAAATGAAGTCACCTCCTCTACCACCCCTGCAGAGGATATCATCAAGGCCGACAAATTGATCCAACAGGCTGACCAAGAGGAAAAAAGGGGGAACATATACAAGGCCTGGAAACTTATCCAAAGAGCGGCAACCATGTGGCCTGATAACGTCCAACTCCAACTCAAGGCAGGAACATTGGCGTTGAAAGCCGAGGATGAATTGGCTGCCTATAATTTTGGTAAGGCGGCTCTAAAACTCTCACCTCAAAACTGCCAGGCAGCTACCTTGGTTGCCATCTCACTGGCAAGGATGGGTAGAACCCAACAGGCAAAGGCGTACTTCGAGAGGGCGTTGGCTGAATCCTCCAAACCACCACTTCTTACGTTATGGAACTATGCGGTATTTTGTTTTTCGCATGGGGATTATCGAGACAGCTTGAGGCTTGCAAACAGGATAGCAACCAATTTCTCTTTAACCCCGGATGTCATTATGTTGCGGGCACGTATCTATGAACAACTTTCGTATCCCCATAAGGCCCTAGAGGAATACCGTACCATTATAAATGGTGGGAAGGATATACCCTTCGATATGATCAGGTACGCGAAAACACAGATAAAAAAATTGGCAGGTCAGAAGGGGCCTGCCGAGTAGACTCTTCCAGGGAGGAAACCATGTTCTTGCCGAGCAAGGTTGATATCAGAGGCAATTTATACAGATCGATCTATTTTCTTTTCATCCTGACGGTAACTATCCCAATCATTGGATGCGCAGCACATCATGCAAAACCAGTACTTACAGGAACCGCACCCCCCAAACCCGAAGAGGTCACCTCCACCCAAAACACCGCTTCAGCCCCATCAATACATACTACAAGCCCTGTAAAAGGTGACAACACGGGCATATACAGACCGGCGGTCACCTGGAAGCCATCCTATTCCCTGAAGGATGTGGAGATAAACACCGATAAATCCGGCCTCCCAAGGCTCAAGGTAGGAGCAAACATCACTGCCAAAAATGGAAAGGTACCCCTGAGAACCATCATAAAGAAACTCGCAGACCTCAAACACATGAATGTAAGTTGGGCAAGTGATGTCAAGGAGGATCTACCGGTAGATGTACACATAAGCACCGATGACGATTTCTGGAATGCTCTTAAAAACATACTCAGGCAAATAGACTACAGCTACAAGTATAAGGACAATACCCTAATCATAAAATACAAGGAAACACAACGTTTCTATCTACCTACGCCCTTCCTGACCGCCTCCTACAAGACATCGGTAGGTGGTGACTTCCTTGGATCAGAGCAGACCTCAGAAAACCTGAAGGGCACCCTTTCCGTGGAGCACAGCGACAAGAAGATAGATCTATGGGGCAACATACAACAAAATCTCGACAAGATACTTAGCCTTGCCACAACCCGTGTACCGGCCGGCAGTGGCGCCCTCTCACAGACTCAACTAGATCAGATAAGGCAGGCATGCCGCAAACAGTTTCCGCTTAGACCAGCACAACAGGCTCTCTGCGTAGAACGGGCCCAGACCGTTGCAAGGGCAGGTGCAGTAAGCGCCTCCAACCAGAAGAAGACAGCAGTCAAGACAACAACAAACAAGGAGAAGGGCAACCGCGAGGGATTTTATTACACGATTGACAAGCCCCTGGGCATAATAACCGTGACAGCCCCCCGTTCCCTGCTCGACCAGGTAGATACCTACCTTACAAATATCGCCAGGGAGCTTTCCAGACAGGTCATAATAGAGGCAAAGATCATCGAAGTACAGCTAAACGATCAATCACAAAAGGGAATAGATTGGAGTGACCTGCTTAAGAAATCACCCTTTGATTTTAACATGACCTTTGGAAACAATGGACAGATATATCCTACCGACGGGATAAAGCTCATAAGCAAGGTAAATCTTGCGGCCAAGGGGTTCGAATTGTTCGTCAATTTCCTGGGAGAGTATGGGAAGGTCAAGGTGCTTTCCAATCCCAAGCTATCACTCATGAATGGACAGCCAGCCATGCTCACGGTTGGAGAAAGTGTCAAATATATAGACAGCGTGAGTTCTACTGTGGATTCGGAAACCGGTATCATCACCTATACGGTGGACACAAAAAGCATACTTTCAGGCCTTGGGCTAGGGGTCGTAGCCAACATAGCTTCGGATGGCGAGATCATCCTGCATCTCACACCGGTAACCTCCAAGCTACAGGAACCCATAGAATACAAAAAATTTGGAAGCAGTGGCAGTGAAAGCGAGGTGGGTCTCCCCAGGGTTCACTTGAGAGAGCTTACCACCATGGCCAGGGTCAAAAGCGGGCAGATGCTGGTTCTGGGAGGTCTAATAGACGATGTCTCGGGTAAAGAAGGTAACAAGGTCCCCATACTGGGAGATGTGCCTGTGGTTGGAAATGTCTTTAAAAGCTCAAGGACATATACAAACAAGAGGGAACTGATCATACTACTTCGTCCACAGATTGTACATATCTAACCCCCACAAAATCCACCTGAAAAGGCCCTGACAAGGGCCTTTTTTGTTTGTGCCTGGCAACAAATCCAAACCCTTCGTTCCAAACTTTCGGGCAGCCCATATCCTATATGCTGCCCCCCCAGGGCATGAAGATACAGCCCTATACAGGACGTATTTCCACGATAAACTTCCATGCGGCCCGCACCTTGGTGCCGCACTCCAATACATGAGGATACAGCCCATAAACTCTGTATTTCCACGATAAATTACGTAGCTCGTACCTTGGTGGGGCCACACTCTACCTTCTCGATTGGCCACGGACACGCAAGGACATATAGGATAAAAGTACGGGTTGCATAGGGGCTTGATAGGGCATCAAGGGCACTTGATCCGCAAAAACTCGAACATGAGTTGCACTTTTTAAAAAATCGTGCTACCCTCCCCTGCACTAAGGTCATTGCCCGGGCTATTGGACCTTCTTCTACAAGACCTACAAAAAATACAGCGATAATCTTGGGAGGGGAAAACAATGCACATCTATTTACTTACCCTTCTAGTGCTCATGTTCTGTCAACTTGGCCAAGTCCAGGCGGCGGAACGGCCCGAGCCTACAGGGGATATGTTGGAACTCAACGAAGTCGTGGTAACGGCAACGAAGACCCCACACACACTAAAGGATGTACCTATAGATACGATAGTCATCACTGCTAATGACATTGCCAGGTCCAATGCACAAAATCTGGTAGAGGTTCTTGGACAGGTACCTGGAATTATTACTGATGTACACGATGATATATTCGGCACTTATACCTGGCGGGCAAGTATGCAAGGGCTCAGTTTCAATGATGGTTACGCTCTCATATTAGTAGATGGCCAAAGAATGATAGGTGCCGGACAAAGCGGTGGCATGGGTGAATATGGCATCGGACTAAACCAGATCCCCCTTAGCATGATAAAACGTATCGAGATAGTCCAAGGACCTGGCACCGCCCTTTATGGAAGCGATGCCGTAACCGGTGTCATTAACATCATAACGAAGGGACCTTCCCGCCACCCTACAGCCTCAGCTGGCGCGTCCTACGGATGGTACAACGTAAAGAGCCGGCATAAAAATGGCATCACCATCCGCCCTAGTGACAAGGATCATTACAGGAACACGTCTTCTGCCTATGTATCACTGGGCGACACCCCTTTTGATAGGCTTGGCTATTGCCTTGATTATGGCTATGAAAAGGCAGAAGACATACGACAGAACCCTGTCGATTCATATAGGCATACAGTGCTTGGCAAGCTGGATTTCAACCTGCATCAAGGACTGGATCTCGACCTGTCTTCGCTCCTGAGCCATTACGAAAAAACCGGTTACAGGCAGGAGGACACATGGCGTATTGACGCAAAGATGAAGTTTATCCCAAGGGATGGTCAAAGAATCCGCCTGATGGGCTATATGTATAAATGGGAGTTCGATCATGGTTATCCTGGCTATGCCTACGGATATAAACATGGCAATCAAAAAAATCGCCAGGTCGAGATGCAATATGATCTGGCAGTGGCAGACCTCCAACACCTGACCGTGGGAGGCGAGTACAGGGAACAGCTTCTCGATTACGTAATAGAAGGCTCCTCATCCAATTTTATACCTGTAAGAAAGGGCATATATGTGTCCAGCCTGTATCTCCAGGATGAAATGGGGCCATTCAACAAGCTTACCGTTGTTCCCGGGGTCCGCTATGATCACCATTCCGTGTTCGGTGATGAGCTAAACCCAAAACTCAGCCTGAAACTCCAGGCCTCCCCCGGGACCACCCTGCGGGCATCGGCAGGACGCGCTTTTAAATCCCCTACCATAAGACAGTTATACTATCAGGCCCCGTACGAGCATGGTTCCTATTTCATCATGTCCAATCCAGACCTCAATCCAGAAATATCATGGGGATACTCTGCCAGCCTCGAACACCGGCTGCTAGATGATCGAGTGAGCCTTTGGATCTCAGGCTTTAGAAACGACATCAGGGACCTGGTGCAGCGGGTCGACACCAACGAGGACTACCAGGGGAAACCCCTTATGACCTACAAGAATGTCAACAGTGCAAGGACCCAGGGTATTGAATGCATGATCAAGGCCCGTCTGGCACACTTGGTAAGGGTATCCATTGATTATACCTATACGGACTCCGAAGATCGTGACACCCACAAGGAACTTACATATGTTCCTCAACACTATCTGGCCCTTAACACATCCTATTATCACCCAGCATTTGGTGCGGGCATCAGCACCAATCTCCATTATACCGGCAAGCAATATACGAACAGCAAGAACACTAAGGCCATCTCGGATCACGCAGTTGTTGGCCTAAGGCTTTACAAGGACCTGATGAATCAAAGGGCCAAAATTTCCCTCGAAGCAGACAACATCTTTGGGTCCAGCAAAGGCGACCGGGAAAATTTCAGGATGAACAGGATGTACCTGGTGCGCCTGGATCTGATGATTTAGCCCCCTTACCTGGATCGACAACCACATAAACAACGAGGAGGAACAAGAACGTGAAAATGAAATGGCTACCGCTCAGCAAACCATGTCTGATCATTTGTATCTTGACCCTACTGATATCTGGCAATGCCCTTATCTGTTCCAGGGCCCTTGCCCATGACCTATGGATAAACCTGTCAAAACACCACGTGGTGACCGGTGATACGGTGAAGATATACCTGGGATGGGGACATGACTATCCCTTCTCGGACCTATTGCCTATTGAGAGGCTGAAATCACTGGAAATAATAACGCCATCGGGCAAACGCGAGGTGCTAAAACCTGAAAAATGCATACCAGGCACCCCGGTAACCACCTTGGAAACCGGCACCTATCTGGTTAGTGCAGTAATGAAGCCAGGTTATTATACCAAGACGGTGGGCGGCCATACCTTCAAAAGCAAAAGAGAATCCAAGGATGTCATCAGCTCTTTATGGTATGAAAAATTTGCCAAGGCCGTATTCTCATCGGATACAGCCCTTGGTAGCGCGTACAAAAAGGTCCTGGGACATACCATAGAAATAGTACCTGTAGAAGACCCTACGACCTTGAGACAAAATGACACGCTCCATGTCAAGGTATTATTCCGTGGCAAGCCCCTTCCCAAGACCTTTGTATACGGCAGTTATCTGGGTTTCCCGGGCCTCCATGCCTACGCCTATGCCACCAGGACCAACGCGGAAGGGATAGCCGGGATACGTATTATTGCCCCCGGCATATGGCGGTTAATGGTGCAACACCATGAAATGCCAAGGAACCCGGATCTCTGCGATATAATGAAGTATACTGCCTTCCTTACATTCGGAACAAAATGAATTGGATAATCAGGGTACTGGCCCTATCGGTCTTTACCCACTTCTTACTCTGCACGATCATACCTGCAGCCCAGGCACATGGCGTCAGGAGCAGGATAATACACGACGCCCACGCCTGGGTTGCCAAGGCCGTATTTTCCGATGGGACACCGATGTCCTATACACAGGTAACCGTTGTCGGCCCGAATGCGAAACTGCCATTTCAAAAGGGATTTAGTGACAAGAATGGAATATTTGCCTTCGTGCCCGATCAACCGGGCAAATGGACCGTGATTTTCCAAGATCCGATGGGACACCGATCCCAGACCTCGGTGATGATCACCCCAAGGGAGGGCGAGGAAACCAGGATAAAGATACCCCCTTCACCTGATTCATACTCACTTCCGCTTGGCATCAGGGTCCTTATCGGCCTTTGCTTCATTATGTTACTGGCGTTAGTGGCCAAAACCTTCCAACGCAGACACTGAATACCTTCGATACCGGGAGAGGCACGGCCTTGTGATCGCATATCGATAAAAGGAGCAACTAAGGGCATAAGTATGCATATCTCAGAGGGAATACTGTCACCTGAAATTCTGTTGGCAGGGGCGGCGGGAACAGCAATAGGGATTTCGATAGGCCTTAGATCCCTGGAGAACAAGGACATCCCCAAGGTGGCCCTGCTCACCTCGGCCTTTTTTGTCGCATCCCTGATACATGTACCAATAGGTCCTTCATCTTCCCATCTGGTCTTGAACGGATTGATGGGTATAATCCTTGGCTGGGAGGCATTCCCAGCCATATTCGTCGGCCTTGCACTGCAAGCAGTATTGTTCCAATTTGGAGGACTCACTACCCTTGGAATCAACACCTTTAACATGGCAGCCCCGGCGATTATCTCTTACTACATAACGAGGCCCTTTTTAAGACGCGAAGGAATGGGGGCCGTGGGTCTATTGGCCTGTGCAGCGGCAGGTGGTGGGTCGATCATGTTGAGCGCCCTACTCGTTACCCTGTCACTGGCCATGTCCGGGGAAGGATTAGAGGCGATAGGCAGGCTCATATTTGTCGTACATATTCCGGTGGCGATAATAGAGGCCTTGATAGCCGCTTTCACAGTCAACTTTTTGCTCAGGCTCAGGCCAGATATCATCATCCCGGAAAAGACCGTTTAGGCTGCCTATAAAGGCATACGAAATGATCCGCACTCCCCTTACGGCTGCCAACTCGTTAATCCAACTCACTGATACGAGGATCAAGCTACTTTCTGCAGCAGGCTTTTCAACCATGGTGGCCTGCACGAAAACCCTGGAAGTTGCTGTCGTAGCCCTGGCAACAAGCCTCTGCATGGTAATCCTTGCAGGGTTGCCAGCCAGGCAACTCTTCTCAAGGTTGATAACGGCCAATCTCTTCATATTGGCTATCTGGTGTATAACGCCATTTACTACCCCAGGACATGTCGTAATCAGTACATGGATATTCAAGGCGTCCAAAGAGGGGCTTGTGCAGGCCCTTTTCATTACATTGAGATGTAATGCAATCCTGTTCGTGAACCTGGCGCTACTTTCCACGTCGAATCCGTTTTCGCTGGCCTACGCCCTCCTGGCCCTTCGGGTTCCCCTGAAATTGGTTCACCTGTTCTTCTTTTCCTGGCGTTACCTGCACGTCCTTAACAAAGAATACGAACGTGCCCAGATTATGTTGAAGACAAGGGGATTCGATCCCGGGACAAACCTTCACACCTATAAGACCTACGCCTACCTGGTGGGAATCCTGCTCATAAAGGGGTATGACCGGGCCAATCGGGTACATAAGGCAATGCTATGTCGCGGATTCAATGGTACATTCAGGCCATTCCACCGGTTACATCTAGGCAGCAAGGATTCGATCCTTGGAATCATCATGTTCCTTCTCATTACCATGCTGGCAGCTATGGAGTGGATACCGGATCTCCACCGGTGACCATCGAACATGCATGGTGCAAGAAAAATGATCAAATAGCAACTGTTCATGGTTGACTCGACACTAATTACACTTAAGAACATCGGCTTCGGCTACAGGGCCGGACAGATGATCATGGACGGGTTGAACTTCGAACTCAAGCAAGGGGACAGGATAGCCATCCTGGGACAAAACGGGGCTGGTAAAACTACCCTCTTTCATATCATATTAGGCCTCTTAAAACCCACAAAGGGTACCATCGCCATCTTTGGAAAACGATGCAGACGGGAAGGTGACTTTAAAGAGATAAGGAAGCGGATAGGATTGGTATTTCAGGATCCCGAAGACCAACTCTTTTGTCCTACCGTGCTGGAGGACGTGGCCTTCGGTCCGTTAAACATGGGGGCAAAACCTGAGGAGGCCATAGACAGGGCAAAGGACGTACTGGACCAACTGGGCATATCCCATCTAAGCGACAGGGCTCCCTTCAGGCTCTCTGGCGGTGAAAAACGGGTGGTTTCGTTGGCAACAGTATTTGCCATGGAGCCCGAAGTACTCCTTCTAGATGAGCCATCTACAGGCCTTGATCAATTGACAACAGAAAGGTTGGTAGAAATCATAAGATCTTATCCATTAAGAGGCCTGGTGATAATATCCCACGACCAGGAAATCATCGCGAGGATGGCCACCAAAAGGTTACTCCTAAGAGACAAGAAACTGGTCCAGATAAGCGCTTGAACAAGGCGGGCACGGCGAGGGATGAAAACGCACCACTGAAAACATCTTACCTTTTATCCATATGCCCCTGTGTGTCCATGGCTAGTCAAAGGAATGGAGGTAAAGGTCCTTGACACCTTCGACCATTGGATTAACATTATTTACGTTTATAAACCTTGGGTGCCTAGCCATAAAGGTAGGGATAATCGGGAAGTCCGGTGAAAGTCCGGCGCTGGCCCGCAACCGTAAGCGAGTACGAAAGCCGCATAATCAAAGGAACCACTTTTTTCAAAGGCCTTACAAAACCACTGTGAAGTAATCCGTTGATCATCAACGGCGTTCACGGGAAGGTGCGGCAAGTAGGTGGATCCGCAAGCCGGTAGACCGGCCCAGGGTGGGGTTAAAAAACGGGTGGCTTCGGGGCTAAAGGCCAATCCGGATCGTCTTCAATTCCTCAAGTCAGGCTCTGTGGACAGGGCTCAACTTTTACCGGATTCCAGCGCTTCCTTTGCTGTTTTCTCCCCTTTAGTCTCCACTAGGATACCCGTATATCGTCTGGACCTATGCAGCCTGGGTATTCCAGGCCATCTAGGTCGATAGAATAGGAGAAGGATATGCTAGTTGTAGGTGAGAAGATCAACATCTTGAATCCCTTAGTTTACAAGGCCTTGGAACAGGGCGATCTTAATCCCTTGAGGAAACTTGCAATAGACCAAAAGGCAGCCGGGGCAGAGGCACTGGATGTCAATCTGGGACCAGGACGAAGGTATGGAAGATACCTGCCAAGGGTGATAGAAACAATCCAAGAGGCCGTGGACATAAGGCTCTTTTTCACAGCCGATACTATAGGGCTTGTAGAGGGACTCAAGCTTAACCGAGGGCGCCCAACCATAAATGCCGTCACGGCAGATCCAGATTTCCTGTCCAGGGCCATGTCAGCAGCAAATTGTTTCAAAGCCAACCTCGTGGTGCTCCTTGTAAAATCAGGTTGTTTACCCACAACAACCGATGAGATATGCCTTATGGCCGAGGAGGTGGTGGAAGAGGCTGAGAAATGTAATTTCCCGACTGATAGGCTCTATCTCGACCCTATATTGAGACCGAGGATAGACCCGATGGCCCTAGATATTACCTGTACCACAATGGACCTTGGTCCTATTGTCGAGGCGATCCCACTGATCAGCAGGCTCAGGACCGAAAAAATCCATACAATAGTTGGCCTAAGCAATATCTCACTCGGCCTTCCCAGGGGCAAAAGATCACAACTCCACTGCTCGGTCTTAAAGTTACTAAAAACAATCGGCCTTAGCGCTGTGATACTAAATCCATTCGATCAGAGGCTAATGAAGGTGGCAAGGGAGGAACCAATGCCCAATACTGCATTCATGGAATTCCTGGCCCCTGAGAAGCTAAAACAGGATATTCCCGGAAACTCTTTCTGAGACTTCATCTTGGATTACCGCGGCTTGCAAATTCGCCCATCACTCGTTACAAGGTCAACATGGTACCTTTTGTTTGTACAATTGCCGCCTTAAATGTAAATTTAATCTGAAAATGCATTTTTTGATTAGCCATGGGCACACATGGACAAGGGCTGTAAGAAGGTTTGGATTCAACCCTATCAAGAAGGAGGCCTCATGAAAACACCGATATTATTCGAATGCCTTTTCGCACCAGGATGCAGCTCCCATGATGAAACAATGGCCATGGTTAGAAGGCTGATCGACCGTCTCGACATCAATGCCAGGATCAATGAAATCACCATATCAAACCACGAAATGGCAGAAAGGATAAATTTCCTGGGATCACCATCCATCAGAATCAACGGGATCGATATCGAGCCACACGCCATGACAAGGAAGGCCTTTGGATTGGGATGACGGGTCTACCAAAACGAAGCGGGCCGCTTCTCCAAATCCATACCGGAACGAATCCTGCGTGAGGCCATCTTGCGGGCATCAGGTTAATTCTCTGTGCATGTGAAGGGTTACCTGGGTACGCATCTTTTGCCTTCATTTCCACAAACGTATAATTTACCGTGAAAATACATCCTGGCTGTGGGGGATAGAAGGAGGCCCTGGAGGAGATTAGATGGGCAGTACCTTGCCCCCACCTCATTAGCTTGGTATAAACATCTCACATATAAGTCGATACCCATCCATAGACCAAAACTCCCTTTATTGAAAAAAGATACCGTATTTGAAGGGGCATAAAAGGAGGGGCCCTTTGGGGAAACCGAATTCAACCACTGGGAGAGGCAAAAAGGCATTGACTGTAGTTATTGAATGATCACATTCTCTGCAGTACGTGTACATTAAACCGCTATAGAAGGAGGAAACGTCATGATCAAAAAAATTCTCATCGCTACCGATGGCTCTGAAACTGCCGAAAAAGCCGGGGCTTTCGCTATAGACATGGCATCGCAGATGAAGTGTGATGTTTACTGCATCTATGTGGCAGATGCGCTTGAATTCCTTGCAGGCATGGATCTTGCCGATATGTACATCCCGATGAAATCTACCATCCTGGAACGTCTCAGGGAAGAGGGCGAAGAGGCGATAAAAAGAATCAAAGCCATGGCCACAAAGAAGGGGGTAAACTTCGAAGGCATCGTAGTAGAGGGAGACAACCCTGTAAAAGAGATATTCAATGCGGCAACTATCCAGAATGCCGATATCATAGTGGTAGGTTCACATGGAAAGACTGGTGTAATGGATTATGCCATGGGTAGTATCACTACCAAACTACTAGGCACGAAAAGCCCTTGCCCGATCTTGGTAGTGCAGGCAGATTAAGGTGTCTAGATATGCCCTGAAATCAACGGAGACATTTTTCTAAGTGCTATTCTTTCGCAGACACAAAAGCCTGAACAAAGAACAAAAAAGGAGTCATGTAGAACACAGGCGGGTTCATCTGGCGAACGAAAGAACCTTTCTAGCGTGGATTCGAACGGCCATATCGGTCATGGCCTTTGGCTTTATTGTAGAAAAATTCTCCTTATTTCTATGGATCGACTACACAAAAAAACTGCCGGGCCCAAAGTTGTCCCTTGTGATATCAAACCTACTCGGGATAATCTTCATAGGGCTCGGCGGTATTATGGGACTGCTGGCAATTGTCAGATTCATGCACGTAGAAAAGGAAATTGAAAACAACACCTTTCATCCATCGGAGGTCATGGATGTGCTTTTTGCCTTGATATTCCTGGTACTTTCTGCCTTTATACTGTTCTATGTATTCAATTGGCACAGTTTGCTGTTAACTTATAGAAATTAAAGGAAAATCGTCACAATAAAAACCATGCCCATCAGGACTATCAAAAGCCTGCCATTGGTTCCTGGTTCGGGTATCATACGTCACCTCCTGCCCAGCGCGATTGCCATAGGATCTTGGGGAAAGCTATGAAGGCATAGACAAACCAGGATCCCTGTTCTTTAGCTTGCATGGACCGTGTAAATTGGATCAGCATGAAGACCTGGTGTAATGATCAAAATCGATGGCGCCTATGGCGAGGGAGGGGGACAGATTTTGAGGACAGCCCTTACCCTATCCATGATCAGGCAGGAACCCATAAGAATAGAATCCATCCGTGCCAACCGTAAGAAGCCAGGTTTGAGACCCCAGCACCTTGCTTGTGCGCTAGCAGCGGCTGCCATCAGTGGTGCAAGGCTCGAAGGGGCTGAAATCGGCTCGAAGGCACTTAGCTTCATTCCATCGAGGGTACGACCTGGCACATATAGATTCGATATAGGAACAGCAGGCTCAGTGATGCTACTTTTCCAGACCCTCCTGTTTCCCCTCTGCCTTGCCAAGGCCCCTTCCCGTTTGATTCTGACCGGCGGCACCCACGTACCATGGAGCCCTTGCTTCCACTATATAGATAGGGTCTTTAGACCAGCCACGGGACTAATGGGAATCAATTTCGAGCTCGAACTCAAGAGATGGGGATGGTATCCAAAGGGAGGTGGAATAGTAGATGCCAGGATATTTCCATCAAGGATACGAGAAGGCTTTTGCCCCGTGGCATCGGATAGGGGATCCATCGAGGCACTATCTGCAAGCTCCATGCTTCCAACCCATATCAGGTTCAGGCAGGCAAAGATCCTCAAGGACATACTCCAGAGCAGTGGGATGGAAATACATCTTGAAACAAGGAAGGCACCAGCCAGTTCCCCCGGAAGCCTTGCCTTTTGTTGGCTTAAGGGAAGTGGAAGGTTTGCAGGCTACGCCTCCTT
>WFZW01000234.1 GCA_015489365.1 Deltaproteobacteria bacterium
GGCATGGGTGCCTAATACACATTTTACCCCGAATTTTGATTCTACCATCTCCTTAAACTTGTCAAAATCGTGGTTCTTACACATGGGTTGGGCCTTTACCATACAGTTACTCAGATGCACCGCGTCTATGTGAACATTCTTTTTGACCATCCCGATGTTGGCGATCGTGGCCCTGCCCGGGCATTTACATCTCAGGAATCCTACCACCCTGGGATCCTCATAGTCGGCAAACATCCCGTTTTTCTCATTCACGGCGTTTAGGCACTTGTATTCACCAGGACAACCATAACCCTGATCCATATAGGCCCCGCAACCGATAAGCAGAATATTCATGTAGCACCTCCTCAATAAAGTTGAAAAGACAGGGGGAAACAAACATCAAGGAATTACAGGAGTGTCTCCAACGGCCTCGTGGGCATTGAAGAAAAGATCCTCTTATCAAATAATTCGTCCTCCATAACGGACTTGTCAAGGTTTATACGTGTAAATCTTATCTCAATGGCCAATGCCATCTCTTTAAATCCTATGGATGCACCCAAGGGATAAGGTACGCCCCTTTCTCTATTGGTAAGGTCGTTGTGATAGACCACATCAAAACCAGGCGTATCCAGAAGGATAGGACCAAGGTTCCCCTTACCAAAAACGGCATGTCCAACCCCATACAAGGAACAAAAATCCAGACAGATACACCCATTTCGTGTGGAATCACATACCCCATGGGCAATGAAGCTGCGTACAGGAGCGGTAGCATCTTTGCAAGAAACCTGGGTGGTCTGCCCGATGAAGGCAACAAGCCATGGATTCAACACCAGCGAGGCCATCCTTATGATCTCTTCCATTTTAAGGTGATCTCCCAGCATATCATCTGTACCTGCCGTGTAGACCGTCTGCCTCGAGGGCAGGTAGAGGAATATCTCCTTGTCTGTCACCAGACAATCAAAGAGAATCAGGCCAAAGGGCCCAAAGCCGCTTGCACGTATGAATTCATGTTCATCTTTCAGGAGATAGTATATCCTGCACCGGACTCCAGGCCTCTTCTTACCATCCACTGTGAGCCTAAGCCTTGCATCGGCGCCAAGGTGGGATATATCCCTCGAAATCTGCTTCAAGGCATCAAGCCCCTTGGCCCGAGTGGGGTACGGCAGGTATCCAGGCCCTGGTGCAGGAGCGTGCACACGGGCGCATCCAGAAAGAAAAAGCAGGCAGGGTAAAATAAGAAGATAAACAGGCATGCCTCTCATGTGCTTAATTCGCCCCTAAGTTTCTTCCATACCCGGTAATCGACACTTATCTTGGAGCGTTCCCGTAATTTTTTAAGATAGTCAGCCTTCAGGGCACCAAGCCTCTCTTCCACTAGATGCCGCCTGATCTCTTCCCGCACCCTTTCCAGGGGAAGTGCTCTAGGAGGTGTTCGTCTCAACAACTTCAGGATAGCCATCTCCCCATCCATTTTAAAGGGATGACTGGTTTCTCCCTGGGAAAGTCGCTGGATCTCCTTCCTTAAAACCAGTGGTAATCTATTTACAGGAACGTTTTGTACAGGCACATAACCCATGGAACGTGCTTGAACGGCCTTCAAGAAATCGACACCAAGGGAAACATCACTCCAGAGACCGGCAATCCGCTTTGGATCAGCCTTGACCAAGGCGATGCTTACCATAGCAGGTCTGGTAAAATCCTGTATATGATCGAGGTAATACTGCTTAACATCCTTACCGGTGACCTCTATCTTTGGCTTGAATAACCTGTCCTCCAAGGCCCTTATCAACCTGTGTTGGCAATAATACCTATAGACCCACTTGAAGGGAGGCCTTCTCTCGTAATGCCTGTCCATGGACTCCCACGATATCAAAGTCTGAGAGATCATGTCCTTCATCAGGCCTACCTTTATCATCTTCAGGCCCTTTTTGGATGAGGCCAACCCCCTGTTTGCCTTGATCTCCTGCCTTAACAGCCTCACGAAAAACCCAACCGAAACGTTCCCCTTATCCGTGGTTACAAGGGGCTTATCCATCAATCCTGCAGGCACATGTCGGGGATCGATGGCACCAAGCAGGCCCTTGTTTACCTTCACATGGTACTTTTTCCGCAACCTTGTAACCAGCGTTGTAGTAAGCCTTGCCTCCTCCCTTTTACGTAATCTCTGCCTGATGTCTCCCTTTACCTTCCTGTAATCGGCATCCTCAGGACCTTTCTCCTCAATCAATGAAAGGCACATATAGGTCTTTTCCCACTTGAAGGGGGCAGAGGTCTCACCTGGTTCAAGTCCTTTCAAAGCGGCCTTCCAGACGTCCGGCAGTGCGATAGGCCTAAACCAGCGGCTTTCACTGGAGATTCCCTCCTGCTTATCCTGTGGTGTGCCACGGTGAGCCGTACCAGCCCACTGTCGGCACATCCTTTCAGCCTGTTTCCTGTCCTTGAAGTAAAAAGTATCCAGCAGACGCCTTGGAGAATAATCCTTGTGATAGACAGCCCTCAACATCTCTTCGGTGATTCTTACCTTGGAGTCTACCTCTTCTCCCTTCAACATCATGAGGGCCCTGGACTTCAAAAAGGTTAAAACCTTGTGACGGTAGACCGGGTCCGTATACAATTCCATACGATTTGCCTCCTGGACCAGGAGAAACCAGTCCACGAATGGTGCTGGAGACTGGGGCAGGCGGCTATCCTTATCCTTCCAATTCGACCACCAGTGCCTGAAGTCATCGGTGCTATAGTCATGACCGTTGATCGTGACCAACACCGTACTCGCCCAAGGCCAGGACATGGCCCTGGGCGTAAAAAAAAGGACAAACGTCATTATCAGACACGCAAGGATAGTACCCTTTTTATTATACATCATTCATTGGACCCCCAAGGTTATATTTATACCGATCTACCCATAGCGAAAATCAATTCTATCCCCTTGAACATATCTTATCCCAAATCTTCATGCAGCCTGTCCACCTGTTTGTCCCTATTTTTCTTCGCTCTGCACCTTGTTCCAGCCACGTACAAAGTTCAGGCATCTGACTAGGGACCGTACTTTCATGATGTACAAGGTGCGTTTAGGTAAACCTAGATTCTACTCAGCGGAAGTGTCCTTAAATTTAATAAAAAAATTTATATGCTTTCAAAACACGAAAAAAACCGCTGGGTTAAATTTTTTAATCGTCGCTTCGAATGACGTTATTAGCGGCAATGCCATCTTTTATCGGCATGTTTGGCCTTTTTCTTGAGTCATTTTTATAAAAATGTACAAAAAAAACTTGACCCAAATTACATATGGTATAAAAATAATGAAGGGATACGATTTGGTCATTTACCAGGGGGGAAGATAATGTTCCGACGGCTGTGTTTCTCATTAATCATTGCTCCAGTCTTTCTGGCAGTTCTTTGTCTGCCCACAGATGCCAGGGTTTCCGGACCCTGTGTAAATTGTCACACCATGCACAATTCCCAAAATGGTCAACCAGTGGACGTGGATGGCCCAAACGAATATCTCTTAAATGTAGGTGGTGACCCATGTGCCGCCTGCCATACAGGGT
>WFZW01000235.1 GCA_015489365.1 Deltaproteobacteria bacterium
ACCTTACTGATGAGGAACATGACCCAAAGGATCTGGATACTGCCCTTACAAAGGCCAGGGAATGGTCATATGGAGTGGATGGAAGAATTGCCACGGGTATCTTTTACCAGGTGCAAAGGCCCACCTATGAAGAACGTCTTCTAAGGGGAAGAACACCTGTCAAAATGACTCCCGGCGGTCTCGAAGCCGTGATGAAGGCGCACTTGTAGGGTTTTTTAAGGATTCATCCATCCAGGGAATTCGCTTGCGCTGGCTAAATCCTCATATTTTTATCCATTGGCAGAGGACAATAGCCTTGCATGAATCCCTCAGGCTTTCATGCGGCCCCTATCCCTTGAAAGCCGCGCCCCTGGACAGAAAACATACCCAGAGGCTGGATCGCTATTCAAGCTACATAATTACCGCAAAGCCATTTATTCTTTCATGCCAAACCTTCATTCAGCCCGTATCCTTCACCCTGTGCCCCAGGGCATTAAGATACTGCCCACATGGGTACTGTATTTTCACGGTAACTTGAAACGTGATGAAAGCATGGCCCTGGGAGGGGTTTTAACTATATCTTCAGGCAAACAAATACAATGTAAGGAGGATGACATGGAAAAGATTCTATTTAAGAGTGAAGAGAAAAAGAGCAGTCTTGAGATTGCAACAATGCTAAGAAATATTGCTGACAAGATCGAACAAGGGCATATGGTACTGCGC
This sequence comes from Deltaproteobacteria bacterium, assembly GCA_015489365.1. GTDB lineage: Bacteria > Desulfobacterota > Dissulfuribacteria > Dissulfuribacterales > QOAL01 > S143-34. The sequence continues at coordinate 703 of WFZW01000235.1, forward strand.
CAGGACGAAAACGAGGTCAGTCTGGATTTCCCAGACCATATGACCCTTGAAATCAAGGTGGAGGAGGAAATCAAGAGAACCAAGGGTACACAACTCAAACTTGAGATAGAACTTGAATGGTACCCAGGGGACAAAGGGCACAAAACCGGGGTGACAATAGAATAACCGGACAACCAATGAAATTTATACCTGATGAGAAATGGCATCATCTGCCGGTAGAAAAGGTCATCCAGCTCCTTGAGACCGATCCTCAAAGGGGACTTGATCCAACCGACGCCCAAAAGCGCCTGGAACGATTCGGACCCAACATACTAACGGCCAAAGGTGGAAGGGGACCATTGCTCCGTTTTCTGCTCCAGTTCCACCAGCCACTCATATACATACTGATAGCATCAGGCCTCATTACGGCAGGCCTGAGGGAATGGGTTGATTCCGGCGTAATATTTGGTGTGGTGATAGTCAACGCCATCATTGGCTTCATACAGGAGTCTAGGGCGGAAAACGCATTATCCGCCTTGGCAGACACCATGCTGTCAGAGGCAACGGTTATACGAGGTGGTGAAAAGAGGCGAATTCCGTCGGCCGACCTGGTATTGGGGGATATAGTGCTTCTCCAGGCCGGCGACAAGGTGCCTGCTGATCTGCGCCTCGTCCACTGCAAGGATCTGCAAGTGGATGAATCGGCGCTTACAGGTGAATCCGTGCCGGTGGAAAAGGGGATCGATCCTGTCGAAGGTGACACACCCCTTGCTGAAAGGACGGATATGGCCTACGGCTCCTCCATGGTCACCTACGGACAGGCAACGGGAATAGTGATTGCAACCGGTGACCATACAGAAGTGGGCCGGATATCCAAGCTGATCTCATCGGCCCAGGAGTTGGAAACTCCCCTCACGCGTAAGATCAAGCAGTTCAGCCAGCTCTTATTATACGCCATATTGGCATTGGCAGGGGCTACCGTCCTGGTTGGCCTGGCAAGGGGACAGAGCCTTTTCGATATGTTCATGGCAGCGGTCGCACTGGCCGTTGGCGCGATCCCGGAGGGACTGCCAGCGGCTGTGACCATAACCCTGGCCATAGGCGTTTCCAGGATGGCAAAACGCCGGGCCATTATTCGTAAGCTGCCAGCGGTAGAGACCCTGGGAAGTACTACTGTCATATGCTCAGACAAAACAGGAACACTTACAGAAAACCAAATGACCGTCCAGGCCATCATGGCTGGCTATACCCATTACGAGGTAAGCGGCACCGGTTATGCCCCCCTTGGACAGATAGTCAGACTCGATGGCAAACCAGATGGAAACATGGTTGCCCTCAATGAGTGTCTACTTGCAGGCCTCCTGTGCAACGACAGCCTGATCCTGGAAAAGGATGGCACGTGGCAGATCCAGGGAGACCCTACCGAGGGGGCACTCCTGACGGTAGCCGCCAAAGGGGGACTTGATAGGAAGGAAATGGAAAAAAGATATCCCCGGCTGGACGTCATTCCCTTCGAATCAAAACACCAGTACATGGCCACACTTCATGATGCAGGGCCGGGCCGTCCACGTATAGCTTACGTAAAGGGCGCAGTAGAACAGATCGTCAAAAAATGCAGCAAGGCGATAGATGACAGTGGCAATCCTACCAAACTGGACACGAAAAGGATATACAGGGATGTGGAACACATGGCGGCAAGGGGCTTGAGGGTTCTTGCCTTTGCCAGAAAGGAGCTACCTGCCGATGTAAATGAAATAGATCACGATGATATCGCAGAGGATCTATCATTCCTTGGTCTTCAAGGCATGATAGATCCTCCCAGGGCCGAAGCGGTTAGAGCGGTAAGGACCTGTCAGCAGGCAGGCATAAGGGTAAAGATGATTACTGGGGATCATCCCGCCACTGCTGCCGCAATTGCCGGCCAGATCGGTCTTTATGGGGATAATGGCAAAGGAGACAGGGCAATAAAGGTACTGACTGGCCGTGACCTGGCCAAGATATCCGACAAGGACCTGGTGCAGGTTGCTGAAGAGACGAACGTATTTGCGCGGGCAACGCCTGAAGAAAAGATACGGCTGGTCAGGGCACTCCAAGCCCATGGCCATGTGGTGGCCATGACCGGTGACGGGGTAAACGATGCCCCTGCCCTCAAGCAGGCGGATATAGGCGTGGCCATGGGAGTAACCGGTACCGACGTGGCCAAGGAGGCTGCCGACATGGTACTGACCGATGACAACTTTAGCTCCATAACGGCGGCGGTAGAGGAAGGCAGGGGTGTCTTTGACAACCTGACAAAGTTCATTGTATGGACCCTACCCACGAACATCGGGGAGGGATTAGTCATACTGGTGGCTGTACTCCTCGGAACTGCGCTTCCGATCCTGCCTGTGCAGATCCTATGGATCAACATGACCACGGCAGGATTCCTTGGCCTCATGCTGGCCTTTGAACCCAAGGAACCTGGCATTATGAAACGTCCTCCCCGAAATCCCAAGACCCCTATACTGACCGGGGAACTCATCGGCAGAATCTTTCTAGTGGGCACACTACTCCTTTTGGGCGCATATGGGCTGTTCGAATGGGAGTTGGCAAGCGGGGCATCCATGGCACAGGCACAAACGGTGGCTGTCAATGTCTTCGTCATCATGGAGCTTTTTTATCTCTTCAACTGCAGATCATTGGAAAAATCCATATTCCAGCTAGGCATCTTAAGCAACATATGGGTGCTTGGTGGCATAATTACCATGTTGCTACTGCAACTTTTCTATACCTATATTCCGATCATGAACCGGCTGTTCCAAAGTACTGCCATAGGAGCTGGTTCCTGGGGAAGAATCATCGCCGCTGGTCTGATAACCTACCTCATCGTCGAATTAGAAAAAAGGATACGTTCCCTGCTCGGAGCAGGCCGTTAATCCCAAGCTTTCCCTACTCCTTGTGTCCTCCCAGTACATGAAGATACATCCTGGGTAAGGGCTGTATCTATTCAGCCATGGACCCACAGGGACACACAATGACAAAAGACATCTATCCCCTGGGCCAAGACCGCCTGGTATTCCCTCTGCCCCTATAACGTATTATATTAAAGATAAAAAGTAACTATTCAGTGTAACGGCTGAATATTTACCCTTTGCAAAAATACACGTGGACTTACATGGGCAAATCCCTTCTTCTTGTATACATGGCCGGATGCCTGCAAGTATGATTGATTACGATAAAAGGTGTCTAGAATACTATCACCTGGCCAATGGGCCAATGATAAGTGTATCTTGTTATTGTGTGCCCCTGTGGGTCCATGGCTGAAAAATACGATAAAAATTCCCTTACGCAACGGTGACGAATAAATGATCAAGGACGACAAACTGTCCGACGTAATCGGGACACTGCACCGCCTTACATCGGCAATATTTAACGATGCCATCCAGCGCAAACTGATCCTGGACAACCTGACAGAGGCCGTATTCACCGTAGATATGGACCTGGAGGTCACCTCCTTCAACAAGGCCGCTGAAAGCCTGACAGGCATCCCTGAAAAAGAGGCCATAGGCAAGAATTGCACAGAGCTCTTTGACTCTCCCACTGGGGAAAAGGACTTTTGTATCGTGGAAGAGGTCCTGAAGGGCAAGGAGCCAATTACAAAGGTTACCAGGCACCTATTGATCAAGGATCGCCTGCTCCCTGTCATGGTAAGTGCATCTCCCCTTACCGACAAAAACGGGAAGATCGTAGGTGGTGTTCAATCCTTCCAGGAGATCCAAAAACTGTTTCAACGGCAACTTGTCCTGGAC
>WFZW01000236.1 GCA_015489365.1 Deltaproteobacteria bacterium
AGATAATACTAGGTAATACCTATCACCTCTACCTGAGACCAGGGCACAGGTTGATAGAATCCCTTGGAGGCCTTCATAGCTTCATGGGATGGTCAGGACCTATCCTTACCGATAGCGGGGGGTTCCAGGTCTTTAGCCTGTCAACCCTCAGAAAGATCAGGGAAGAAGGCGCCATATTCAGATCCCACATAGATGGTTCTCTCCACGAGCTTACCCCAGAGCTTGCTATCGAGGTCCAGGAAAGCCTTGGGGCAGACATCATGATGTGCCTGGACACCTGCATACCGTATCCTTCCTCCTTGCAAGAGACCCGTAATGCCACCGATTTGACCACACGCTGGGCCAAAAGATGCCTGGATGCACGAAAAAGGGAAGAGCTCCTGCTATTTGCCATTGCCCAGGGCGGAATGTACCCAGAGCTAAGAAAATACAGCATACAGGGGCTCCTAGACATGGGATTTGACGGCTACGCCCTCGGAGGGCTTAGCGTGGGGGAGCCGAAGGAATTGCTACTGAAAATCATCGAGGATGCAAGGCCGCTGATACCCCCACAATTTCCTGTCTACGTGATGGGTGTAGGAACTCCTGAGGATATCGTGGAGTGCGTCTATCGTGGGATAGACATGTTCGATTGCGTAATGCCTACCAGGAATGCCAGAAACGGTATGCTCTTTACTTCCTTTGGGCGCATTGTTATAAAGAATGCTCGTTTTGCACGGGATGAAAGCCCGATTGATCCGAGTTGTCATTGCTACGTATGCAGCCGGTTTTCCCGAGCATATCTTCGGCATCTGTTTATTACCAAAGAACTTCTTGCCTATCGTTTAAATACCTATCATAATCTCTATTACTATCTCAACCTGATGAAGGATATCAGGAATGCGATTGAAAGGGATGAATTCGAGGCGTTTCGAAGGAATTTTTACATGAAAAGGGAGGGAACTTGATGTTTGAATCTCTGGTTTATGCTATGGGGCCGCCCCCTGGTGGACAAACTGGTGGTGGAAATCCGATCCTGAGCTTTCTACCCCTTATTATCATCTTTGCCATCTTTTATTTCTTGCTGATACGGCCACAGCAAAAGAAGGCCAAGGAACACCGCCAGTTTCTTGAATCCCTGAAAAGGGGGGAAAGGGTCATGACCGCAGGTGGTCTAATTGGGCGGGTAACAGATCTTTCGGATACGGTTGTTACCCTGGAGGTGGCAGACAAGGTAAGGGTCAAGGTGGCCAGGCACCAGATTGCCGGGCGCCCTCCCCAGGCTGAAAAATAGGCTAAAAAAGGCCCCAGGCCTATTTTCCCAGGCAAAACCTGCTAAAAATATGCCCTAGTACCTCTTCTGTGATATCTTCGCCGGTAATACCTTCCAGGGCAAGGATGGCATCCTTCAGGTCTATGGATACCAATTCAGGACTCACACCCTGGTCCAGGGCGGCACAGGCCCTGTCTATCGATATCAATGCATTCTCAAGGGCCCTTTTTTGTCTCAAATTTGGTGCAATCTTTAGCTGTGCTGCCGTATGGTCTGAAACAACCCTTTGCCGTATCGCTAGGGAAAGCCTGTCCAAGGCCACGCCCTTTTTTGCCGACAGACAGATGTAAGGGTGTTGCCTGGTACCACCTAATATCTTGCCGATGGATCTCAGACGCTCTCTGGCCAGGTACTCCGGATCCTGATCGATGAGGTCCGTCTTGTTTAAGACGATCAAGATCTTTTCTTCTTGTAACGGGGACAGGGCCTCACCTACGCTTAGGTCCTCTGCATCTACCGGTGTGGATATGTCCATGACCCATAGCACAAGCGCCGTATCATGGAGCCTTTCCTCTATCTTTTTTATTCCTATTTGTTCAACAGGATCTGGATCGGTCCTGATACCTGCGGTATCTACCAGGCGAACGGCCAACCCATCCATATCTATCTCTGCCTCTACAAGGTCCCTGGTAGTACCTGGGACAGGGGTGACGATCGCCTTGTCTTCGCATGCCATTGCGTTCAAAAGACTTGATTTGCCTACGTTAGGCCGTCCAACTATCAGGACCTCAACCCCTTCCCTGAGCACCTTTCCACGCCCATAGGCCTCTATCAAGCTCAACACCCGTGGCCTTATACGGGATTTAAGATCCTTAACCAGGCTGGCCTCCCCAAGGATTTCCACGTCCTCCTCTGGATAATCAATAGCCGCTTCAACAGAGGCAAGGGCATCCACCAGGTGTCTGCGAATATCTGCTACTTCCTGGGAAAAAAGGCCCTTTAGGTGACTCAGGGCCAAGTGACCTGCCAGTTCCGCGCGGGCCGTGGTTATATCCAGCACTGCCTCGGCCTGGGATAGGTCTATGCGGCCATTCAAGAATGCCCGCATGGTGAATTCTCCAGGTTCGGCAAGCCTTGCACCGTTGGCAAGGCATATCTCCAAAACCTTGTGCAGGAGTGCCGGGCTGCTATGACATTGGATTTCAAGGACGTCTTCGCGGGTATAGCTGGCAGGGGATTTCATCACGACGGCCATTGCCTCATCCACGTCTTCACCGGTGGATGGATCGAATACCCAACCATAGGTCAAGCGATGGGAGATCACTTGCCGATCTGTTGTATGCGTCGGTCTGAATATCCTGTGGTATATCTCCACTACAGATGGGCCACTCACCCTGACAATACCGATACCGCCTGGCCCCAATGGGGTAGCTATGGCGGCTATCGTGTCATCGTACGAGAAGATTCTGGACACCTTGTGATTAATACCTTGGGATAAACCTGGCTAAAGTACTATCGCAGCCCTTGATTTGTTATAAGGCCATGCTACAAAGGGACTACCTGGTACCCTTCCTGGGCCTGCCTTTATATAAAGGGGTTATGATCACCTTCCGTCTATAGCCCTCACCGGCACTATGGGTGCGAATCCCACGATAGGCCTTGAGTGTTACGTGGATAATTCTTCGTTCCCTTGCATCCATGGGGCGAAGAGTTATAGGTTTGCCAGTCTTCTTCGCCTTCTGGGCCATTCTCTCGGCCAACAGGACAAGTCCCCTGTCCTTCTTCTCCCGGTAACCTTCTGCCTCTATCTTGATCCTATATCTTGCCTCATCCTGACGTATCAGGAACAGGTTGACCAGATACTCTATGGAGTCGAGGCATTGTCCATCCTTTCCTATTATGATGGAAAGATCTTCCCCTGAAATGTTTAAGTAGGGACCGTGTTCACCCTCTACAATATCTACCTTCCCCTTGAGAGAAGCCCTTTCCAGGATATCGGTTACCATGGCACGGGCCTTTTCCATACGTCTGTCGATCTCTTCGGGTGTTATCCTCGGCCTATTCCCCTTGGCAGGCCCTGATGATTCACTCACCTTCGGGGTATCCGATTCCTCACGGGTCGCTTTTTCCTTGTCGAAGTCCTTGACCTTAGAGGATGCCTCGCTATCTTCCAGCGCCACCTGATCGGCGCTGTCCAACTCTTCATTAGCCTCCAATGGCCGTGGCTTGGGACTTGCTGTGATCTTTGCCTTTCGCCCCCCAAGGCCAAACAGCCCGGTTGAGCCCTTGGTAATGATGTTGATATCAAGCTCTTCCGCTTGGCATTTGAAGTATGCGCAAGCGGCCTTTATGGCCCTTTCTACGGTCTTATCTGCAAATTCTCGTGGATTTATCTGTTTTTCTTCCATTATGAATTCTACTCTTTTAAGCAATTTTGGGTTGGCCAGGGGATACAGGGCATGCCAACTTAAAACGATCTCCTAGTCAGTAAATTTATTTACGTAAACCTGTTGCACTATGGACAAGATGTTGTTTACCAACCAATAAAGGACCAAGCCCGACGGGAAGTTGATAAACATGAATGTAAACACTACCGGGAGAAATTGCATCATCTTGGCCTGGGTCGGGTCCATTGAGGATGGGCTCAGCTTCTGTTGATAGTACATGGAAACACCCATGAGCAATGTCAATACAGGGATACCGCCAAGGTAGGGAATGGTTACACCTGGTATCATCAAGCGATCCGGGGCAGAAAGATCATTTATCCAAAGCATGAAGGGGGCATGACGCAATTCTATTGCCTGAAGTAGCACCTTGTACAGTGCAAAGAACACCGGGATCTGGAGCAGCATCGGAAGACAGCCACTCATGGGGTTGACCTTGTATGTCTTGTAGAGCTGCATGAGTTCCTTGTTCATGCGCTCCTTGTCGTCCTTGTATTTCTCCTTAAGCTTCGCCAACTTAGGCTGTAGCTTTTGCATGGTCTTCATAGACTGGGCACCCTTGTGGGCCAAGGGCCAGAAGAGGATCTTTATCAAGACGGTAAGGAGGATAATCGACCATCCGTAGTTGTGGATAAAGCGATAGAAAAAATTCAGGACATACAGAAGGGGTTTGGCGATCGGGTCAAACCAGCCGAAGTTTATCTCCTTGGACAGGTTGTGTCCCAGGGCCTTTAGCCTGTCTATCTCCTTTGGGCCAAAGTATAGACCAAGCTTGAGGATCTCTATGCTGTCATCCCCTGTTTTTTTAAAGGAATTGGATAGATTGGTGAGCTTGCTTTGTGTGAGCCCAGCATCATCCAGCCTTTTGAACAATACCCCCCATGGACCTGATGCCTCAATTGGGATCAGGGCGGTGCAAAAATAGTTGTCGCCGTACGCCATCCAGTCGAGCGGGCCTGAATAGGATTCCTCCTCCCCCACCTTTTTCAACTTGATCTCCTCCAACTTATTCTGTGCATAGTAAGAGGGACCAGAAAATACATAACGGCTTTTCTTTTGATAAGGTCTATTGAATAGGAATATAGAGCCTTGGATCGGACTCGGCCCAGAAATCGTGACAGAAAGATCGATCCAATACGTATTGGGCTTGAAGTGAAATGTTTTAATAATCAAGGCGCCAGGGGCGAGTTGGGCAACGAACTTGAGTTCCGCCGACCCACTGGATCCGGTTACATTGATCCTCTCCTTGTCTGCCTTGAACATGACAGTGCTGAGATCAACCGGTGATTTGGAAGATAGCTGTAGGCCCAGGGGAAGGTAAGGCGGTGAGGTGTTTATAAGGTCCACAGGAGGGGAATTCTTGTCAATGGTCTGCCTATATTGCTTTAGAAGAAAGCTTTTAATGGTGCCACCCTTTTCAGAAAACACGGCCTTGTAGAGATCTGTCTCAACGATTATTTCCTTGGCCTTGATGGCACTATATCTTGCCGGTGAAACCAGGTCTGATAGATCCCTTTTGGGGGCTGCGACAGTCTCTGAGACATGCCCCATCTTCTCGCCCGCTGTCTTCACCTTCAGGTCGTGCAGAGTCGCATTCGCCGAAGAATTATCAGAATCTGGCCCTGATGCCGGGTATTTCGCCCCATAAAAGAACTGGAAGCCCAATAGCACCAAGAGGGATAATACAATAGCTATTAAGGATCTTGTTTCCATCAGAATCTTATACCTAAACCTTCATGTGCAGCCCGTATCCCAACACCATATCCATAAAAAATACTGTCCCTACGTAGGGAAGCCACGCTTGGAAGAAACCTTGACACGATGGTTGATATGAAGGCAGAAAGACGAAAGGTTTTTTTCAATTTCCAGGAAGGGATAATACTAGTCGACCATCATGGAACAGGATCGTATCCGCCCTTGTGCCAGGGGTGACATCTGGCTAGGCGCATAAACGTTAGGTACAATCCCCTAAGCAGGCCATGTCTTACGAGTGCCTGCTCGGCGTACCTGGAACAGGTAGGGACAAACCTACATGAATTCGGCAAAACAGGGGATAAAAATAGACGGTATGCCCTTATGATAAATACTAATAGGCCAACCAATATGGTCCCTGGTAGATTTCGATTGGTTTCAAAAAAAATCAAGGTACCCCTACTGTCTAATCAATTTTCCCGTGGGGCGTTTCAGGGCCTTGAGCACCTGTCTTTCCATGTCGTTTAATCCCTGTATGGGGAACCCCTTGCGGGGAATAAACACGATATCATAGCCCCTGGGAAATTTCTCCTTGTTTTTACGAAACAATTCCCTGATAAGCCTCTTTATCCTGTTTCTTTTTACGGCATTACCCACCCTTTTGCCTACGCTCAGTCCCAACCTTGAATAGGATAAATTATTGGAGGCGAGTACCAAGGTGAGTCCCTTGAGATTGAGCCTCTTTCCTTCTCTAAAAACCCTGGAAAAGTCTTCCTTCCTGCGTAGCCGTTCTACCTTGGATAGTGATTGCGGGCTGTTACGCAATGCCAATTAGACTGCCAAACGTCGTCTGCCCTTTGCCCTTCTACGGTTTAAGACTTTTCTTCCTGCCTTTGTGCTCATCCTTTTACGAAAACCGTGCGTCCTCTTGCGTTTTAGATTACTAGGTTGAAAGGTGCGTTTCATTTTATAAAAAACTCCTCTAGCGGTTTGGAATATTCAATTGAGTAGGCTGAAAAGGTTCAAGCTCAAGATTTTTAATCTTTAGGCCCATCCATGTCAAGGAATTCCTTATATTGGCCAGGACTATTCCAAATCCCTGTTTGACATGCCCTCTTGTCCTCCTTTACACGGTCCAACCATTCTTTAGAGCCTTGAGGCATCCTGGCGGTGGAAAACCTCCACTTTTGATTAATATGCCTTTTGCCGATAAGTAATACAGCCGTAATCAACATATAAGTGCGCCCTTTCTATAGGAAAACCGGCCTGCGATTTAGCCTAAATTTCATGCAGCCCCTACCCTCCGCGCTGCATGAAAGTTTATTGACATGTTGGCACCCCTTTGGGGTGAATCAAAGGGGGGCTGATTAGGGTTTGTTGTTAAGGGTCCTTAAGAATACCTCCTGCCACAGGTTGTATCCATTCATACCATGGAAATAGATAAGGTCGGTGCCTGGCATGAAAAAACTTAAACAAAGATAACACCTATAGAATATGAAACAATGACAAAAAGATAGGGAGTCTGTCCAAATGCACGCCTCTAGAAACAGAAAGATATTGATAGTTGAAAATAGTGATTCCATAAGAAGGGATTTTGCAAATTGTCTGAGGCACAATGGTTACGAGGTGCTTGAGGCCATGGACAGTGACACGGCGATAGACAGGTTGGTTGAGCAAAGACCGGACCTGATAATAACCGATCTCAGCCAACCGTGCGTAGATGGGATGGCGATTTTGGAAAAGGCGTCGAGGGAGGTACCGATGACACCTGTTATCATCGTTTCTGAAACGGGAACCATGGAACAGGTTGTAATGGCCCTTAAGAAGGGGGCGTTTGATTTCATTACTAAGCCAGTGGATAACCTGGCCATACTCAAGTACGCCGTGGAAAAGGGCATGGAACGGGTCCTTCTTATGGAACAAAACCGGGAACACCAGGAGCATCTGGAAGAGTTGGTGAAAAAGCGGACACAAGAACTTGAAAAACGGACCCATGAACTTGAATCGGAAATGAGGAAGAGGCGAACGGTGGAAATGTTGATCGAGCATGCGAAAAGGGAGTGGGAAAGGACCGTGGATGCCATTCCAGACCTGATTGCCCTGGTGGACAGGGATCATAGGATCATCCGTTTGAACAAACCAATGGCCAAGGCCCTTGGGATGCCCGTGGAAAAGGCAGTTGGAGAAAAGTGCTATACGCACCTTCATGGAGTGGATGAACCGCCAGACATCTGCCCGCATACCCAGCTATTAAAGGATGGTAAGCCCCATACGATAGAGGTGTATGAAGAACGTCTTGGTGGATACAACGAAATAATAGTAACCCCATACCACGATCCAGACGGTACGCTCATAGGCTCGGTGCACATCGTAAGAAACATAAACGAACGCAAACAGGCCGAGGAAGAAAGGGAGAAGCTTCATACGCAGCTTCTTCATGCGCAGAAGCTCGAATCCGTTGGGCAACTGGCTGCAGGGATCGCCCATGAAATCAACACGCCAACCCAGTACGTGGGTACGAATATAGACTTCTTGGAGGAGGCGTTCCAGGATCTGGCCGAGCTGTTGACGAAATATGACCAACTCCTGGAGGCAGCCAAGGCAAACCGAGTATCCCAAGAATTGATAGAGGGGATCGAAGAGACCATTGAGGAAGTGGACCTGGAATATCTAATGGGGGAGGTGCCCCAGGCCATATCCCAATCCAGGGATGGCATCAAGCGCGTAACATCTATAGTCAGGGCCATGAAGGATTTCTCCCATCCTGGTGGGAAGGAAAAGGAACCTTCAGATATAAATCAGATCATAAAGACCACGGTAACCATCGCCAGAAACGAGTGGAAATACGTATCTGACTTGGAGCTTGAACTTGAAGACACCATGCCCATGGTTCCATGCCTGAAAGATGAGATGGGGCAGGTGATCTTAAACCTGATAGTGAATGCCGCGCAGGCCATAGGTGACAAACTGGGAGAAAATCCAGAGGGCGAAAAGGGAGTCATCACGATAAGTACAGCCTGGAACGAGGAAGCAGCGGAGATCAGGGTATCCGATACCGGAACAGGTATCCCTGAAGACGCCAGGGACAAGGTCTTTCAACCCTTTTTTACCACCAAGGATGTGGGCAAGGGAACCGGACAGGGGTTGGCAATAGCCCACAATGTTGTGGTGGACAAACATGGGGGCACGATAGAGTTTGAAACAGAAGATGGCAAAGGCACCACCTTTATTATGCGCTTGCCCATGGACAAGATCAACCAGGTACCTGTATAGCTAGCTAGCCCTTATGAATACCTCCTCTGCCCCCCATTACATGATATCTGTTTGCGGCGCCCTGGAGGGACCAAGGGCTATGTAATCGTTTAGCTAAAATCTTCATGCAGCCCGTACCTTGGTGCAATACATGAAGATACAGCCCACATCCAGGGTGTGTTTTACAGTAAATTTATATATGAATTTAGGGAGGTAGCCTTGATGTGGAAAAGAAGAATATACTCTTTGTAGATGATGAAAAAAGGGTGCTAGACGGGATCAGGCGTATGTTAAGGCCATTGCGCAAGGGCCTTAACATGGAATTTGCTGAAAGCGGTAGGCAGGCACTAGAGATCATGGCAAAGAAGGATTTCGATATCATCGTCTCTGACATGCGAATGCCGGGAATGGATGGAGCAGAACTGCTTTCTGAGGTCAAAAGACTATATCCATATACCATGCGGGTAGTACTGACTGGTCAGTCCTCAGCAGAGGCGACATTGCGCACCGTGGGGGTGGCGCATCAATTCCTGGATAAACCCTGTGAACCTGAAAGACTCAGGAATGTAATCCATCGTGCCCTGTTCATAAAACGGATCATGACACATCCAAGCCTTGAAAAACTCGTGGCAGGGCTTGGTAACCTTCCATCCCTTCCAACGGTCTATGAGGAGATACAGAGCAAATTGGCCGATCCGGAAAGTTCAGTAGAGGACGTGGCTGCGTGCATAGAAAAGGACGTGGCAATGAGTGCCAAGATTCTGCAACTGGTAAATTCTGCCTTTTTTGGACACTTTCAGAACGTGGAAAGCCCTGCAAAGGCGGTACACTTCCTTGGCCTTGAGACCATCAAGGCCTTGGTGCTATCACTGCATATCTTTGCCCAATATGAAGGGAAAGATTCCCTCCCCTTTTCCCTTGAAGACCTTTGGATGCACAGCCTGTCCGTTGGGAATATGGCCAAGAAGATCGCTGCAATGGAGACAGGTGAAAAAAAGATCATTGATGATGCGTTCATTGCGGGCATGCTTCACGATATCGGCAAGTTAATCCTGGCCGCTGGTATGCCAGAGCAATATCAGTCGGCAATCGACAAGGCCAGCTCTGCTCCAATGGAGCTCTATGAGGCCGAGGCCCAGATCTTCAGGGCGGGACATGCAGAGATTGGAGGTTACCTCATGGGACTGTGGGGACTTCCAGGCCCCATAGTCGAGGCCATCGTATATCATCACCGGCCGGAAAGGTACCCATCAAGGAGGTTCGATGTGCTCACAGCGGTCTGCATGGCCGACTTCTTCGAACACGAAACTGAGCCTGATGTCACTATAGGACTTCCGCCGGTGATAGACTCCGATTACCTGGCCAGGATAAATTGTTCCGATAGGCTAAGCACATGGCGTGAACTTTGCCAGGCAACAAAAGAGAACCAGCATGAATGACCGGGTCCTTTTCGTGGACGACGAACCAAACGTCCTCAAGGCCATCGAGCGGCAATTACGAAGGGAATTTTCCGTCTTCAGTTCCTCCAGCGGCAGACAGGCATTGGAGCTCATAAGAAAATCCAGGCCCTTTGCGGTAATCGTCTCTGACATGCGGATGCCTGAAATGAACGGGGTACAGCTCCTGGCCAGGGTAAAGGAGATCGCCCCTGAAACGGTACGAATGATGCTAACGGGGAATGCGGATCAGGAAACTGCCATCCAAGCAGTAAACGAGGGTAATATCTTCCGGTTCCTCAACAAACCCTGCCCACCAGATATGCTTAAAGGCGCTGTACAGGCTGCGGTTGAACAGTATCGCCTCGTCACCGCCGAAAAGGAACTTTTAAATCAGACACTTAATGGAAGCATAAGGGTCATGACAGAGATCCTGAGCCAGGTCAGCCCGGCGGCCTTCAGCAGGGCCTACCGAATAAAGGGTTATGTATCCCAGATCGTGACAGAACTTAGACTCCCCAATAGGTGGGAATTCCAGATAGCAGCACTGCTTTCACAACTCGGTTGCGTGACGCTTCCAACGGATTTGGTGGAAAAGGTCTACTCTGGCATTGATCTCGACGAGGAAGAACAGAGGATGTTTAATTCCCATCCATCCGTAGGGGCAAGGCTTCTTGCAAACATTTCCAGGTTCGAAAATATCTCACGTATAATCGAACTCCAACAGATGCGGTTCGATCAATACAGGGGAAGACCCCGTACTCCAGATGATCGCATCGTCCGTATAGGTGCACAGATCCTGAAGGCTGCCCTTGACTTCGACCAGATGTTGTTTGTTGGCCTTGATCCTGATACAGCCTACAAGAAACTTAGTTCAAGGCAGGGGGCATATAACCCAAATATCCTCAAGGTATTGGCCAACATACGGACAGGTATAGGAAAATATAAGGTTCAAAAGGTCCACCTGAAGGAGCTGACCTTGAACATGGTGCTAAATCAGGATGTAGTTGCAAAAAACGGCCTACTTCTTGCGTCGAAGGGTCAGGAGATCACCTATTCTCTCAGAGAACGTCTGTTTAACTTTGCCAAGACCATAGGCATATATGAACCGATTGAAGTTCAAACAGCCTGATGGCACGAAAAGGTCTTCAGGTAGATTATCACAGAGGCGACTGTCATGAATCCTTGGACACTGTTAATTGTCGATGACGACGAACGGCTTTTATTGGCCATGAAACGCGCCCTGAAAAAGGAGGGCTATAAACTTCTTTTCGCCCGTAACGGGAAAGAGGGACTCAAAAGGCTTTCAAAAAATCCAGTCGATATGGTTATAAGCGATTATCAAATGCCTGGCATAAATGGATTGAATTTCCTGCAAAAGGTGAAGGAACAATTCCCTGATATATTAACGATCATGATGACCGGCATCGAAGACATACAAGTGGCGGTTAAGGCGATCAACGAGGCAGGCGTGTACAAGTTCATATTGAAACCCTGGGGGAGTGTGGATCTTAAGATAACCATAAAGAGGGCCATTGAGACCCTGGAGTTGGTGAGAGAACGGGATGCCCTGCTTGAAAAGATAAAGACACGGGATGCACTTTTAAAGAAGCTCGAGCGCGAACATCCTGGTATTACGTCGGTAAAAAGGGACAAGGATGGGGCCATAGTGTGGTAACCGCCATGTGACTAGGACCAGCCCTTTGTCTTTTGACCGATCACATAGCGAAACCATGCTCCTAGGACGTGTCTTTTCCCCTGTTATTTGTACATACCACGATCCCATAC
>WFZW01000237.1 GCA_015489365.1 Deltaproteobacteria bacterium
CTTTCATGCGGCCTGCATCTTGGCGCCGCACGCCTTGACATGAAAATATAGCCCTTACCCAGGATATATTTTCATGGCAAATTATGCAGCTTAACTCCTTGACATTATTAACACCTATTCTTAGCTTCAAAAAGGCTACCACCCGCTGCGAGAATGATCTTTATTCGGGTTGGTAGCTCCAAGCTAGAAATTTTACAGTGAAAATATGTCCTTAATAAGGGCTATATTTTCATGTCAAGGCGTGCGGCGCCAAGATGCAGGCCGCATGAAAGTTTAGCAATCGAGAGGGGAAAGACCATGCAATTTGATAAATTCACGACAAAATCCCAGGAGGCCTTACAAGAGGCACAAAAACTGGCCCAGAACAAGGGCCATCAACAAATAGAGCCGGAACATCTGCTGAAGGTACTGCTTGACCAGCCAGAGGCCATAGTCCCGGCAGTCCTAAAAAAGATGGGGGTACCTATCCAGGTGATAGAGGCCGAAATGGACGAGGCAATAAAGGCGTTCCCCCAGGTAAGCGGGGCAGGCGGGCAGATATATCTTTCTCCAGCCCTCAACCAGATACTGGAACGATCCTTTTCCATAGCCTCTGACATGAAGGACGAGTATGTGAGCCAGGAGCACCTGGTTCTCGCAATGCTCGAGGCCACCAACACCAAGGCGGCCCAGACCCTCATTAATAATGGGGTCAACAAGGACTCCTTCCTGAAGGCACTTGTCGCCATAAGGGGCAGTCAGAGGATAACCGATCCGAATCCAGAGGAAAAATACCAGGCATTGGAGAAATATGGAAGGGATCTTACTGCCTTGGCCAAATCCGGAAAGCTCGACCCGGTAATAGGAAGGGACGAGGAAATCAGGCGTATCCTACAGGTCCTTTCTAGAAGGACTAAGAACAACCCCGTGCTGATCGGTGAGCCAGGTGTAGGTAAGACAGCGATAGTTGAAGGACTGGCCCAGCGTATTGTTGCAGGCGACATCCCTGAGACACTCCGTGACAGGCGTATAATTGCCCTTGACATGGGCGCATTGATCGCTGGCGCAAAATATCGTGGAGAATTCGAAGACAGGCTCAAGGCAGTCCTGAAAGAGGTGGCAGAAAAACAGGGTGAGGTAATACTATTCATCGACGAGATCCATACACTGGTGGGTGCAGGGGCAAGTGAAGGGGCCATGGATGCCTCCAACATGCTCAAACCTGCCTTAGCAAGGGGTGAGTTACACTGTATCGGCGCCACCACCATCGATGAATACAGAAAATATATCGAAAAGGATGCTGCGCTGGAACGCCGTTTTCAGCCAGTTATGGTGGATGAGCCATCCGTTGAGGATACCATCGCGATACTCAGGGGGCTAAAGGAAAAATATGAGGTCCATCACGGTGTACGTATAAAGGATTCCGCCATCGTCGCAGCAGCAACCCTTTCACATCGCTACATTACTGACAGGTTCTTACCTGACAAGGCCATAGACCTCATCGATGAGGCCGCAGCCAAGTTGCGCATAGAGATCGACAGTTTGCCATCTGAAATAGACGAGATAGAACGCAGAATCATGCAGCTGGAGATCGAAAGGGAGGCACTAAAGAAGGAAACTGACCCTGCATCCAAGGAGAGGCTTTCGAAGATAGAGCAAGAGCTTGCAGACCTCAGGGAGCAAAGCGATGCCTTGAAGGCCAGGTGGCAGCAAGAAAAGGGAATCATCCAGTCCATAAGGAGCATGAAGGAAAAAATAGACAAGCTGCGCATCGAGGCCGAACAATTCCAGCGCCAGGGGGACCTCAACAAGGTAGCGGAGATCCTCTATGGAGAGATACCGAAGCTGGAGAAGGAACTTGAGGCCGAGCAAAAGAAGCTCAGCGAGCTCCAAAAGGAAGGCACAAGCATGCTCAAGGAAGAGGTGGATGCCGAGGATATTGCAGCAATCATCTCCAAGTGGACAGGAATACCTGTCAGCAAGCTCCTGCAAGGTGAAAGGCAGAAACTCATACACATGGAGGAGGAGCTTGGCAAGCGTGTAGTAGGACAGGAAAAGGCGATTGTGGCCGTATCCAATGCTGTCCGCAGGGCCAGAGCAGGTCTCCAGGCGCCCAACAGGCCGATAGGCTCCTTCATATTCCTGGGACCTACCGGTGTAGGCAAGACAGAGCTTGCCAGGGCATTGGCCGAATTCATGTTCGATACCGAGCAGGCCATGATCCGCATCGACATGAGCGAATTCATGGAGAAACATGCCGTTGCCAGGCTAATCGGTGCTCCTCCAGGATACGTTGGGTATGAAGAGGGGGGATACCTTACCGAAGCGGTTAGGAGAAAACCCTACTCGGTGATCCTCTTCGACGAAATCGAAAAGGCCCATCCGGATGTCTTCAACATATTGCTACAAATACTGGATGACGGAAGGCTTACCGATGGAAAGGGCCGGACGGTGGACTTCAGGAACACCATAATAATCATGACCTCCAACATTGGCAGTGACCTGATCCAGGAAATCCACGAGTACGAGGAGATGGAACGCAGGGTCATGGATGCCCTGAGGAGACACTTCAAGCCTGAGTTCCTGAACCGGGTAGATGACATCATAATCTTCCACTCCCTGTCCAGGGAACAACTGACCAAGATCGTGGAGATACAGCTTGGCTACCTGAAAAACCGCCTCGCCGAACACAACTTCGAGATTGAGGTAACCGAAAAGGCGAAGAAATGGATAGCAGACGTGGGTTATGATCCCACATACGGTGCCAGGCCTCTTAAGAGGGCCATACAAAAATATATAGAAGATCCACTGGCACTGGAGATCCTGGAAGGGACCTTTTCCGAAGGCGACAAGATCCTGGTCGACGTGGACGAAAATGGCCACGTATTCTTTGAAAAGGGTTAATAACAGCTTCCCGTCTGGGAACCTATGCCAACCTTAATCACAGATCATGTAGCTAAGGCCCTGCCTATTGACGGGTAGGGCCTTTTGCTATTTGGTCATTTCTCAAGCCTTACCGCGCACACCTTGTATTCAGGGGTCATGGTCTTCGTATCCATGCCGGGGCTGGTAAGGAAATTCGTAAGGGTCTTCTGGTAATGGAAGGACATGAACACGGTCCCAGGCCTGCTGCGCCTGGTCACCCTTGCACGGACCTTTACCACGGCCCTCCGTGAGACCACCTTCACCATGTCACCATCCATGATACCAAGTGCTTCGCAATCAACAGGGTGAACCTCTACATGTTCCTCCGGCGAGAGGATGTCAAAACCTTCGCACCTGGTCGTCATGGAGGCATTGTTGTAATGCTCAAGGCGCCTGCCGGTTATGAGGACCAGGGGAAAGTCCTTGTCTGCATCCTCCTCCGGCAGCATGTAGGACACTGGCACAAAATGCCCCTTGCCCCTTGGGAAGGTCTTGGTATGGAGAAGCGGCGTACCGTGTCTTTCTGAGGCCGATACCGGCCATACCTGCCCGATTTCATCCAGGTAACGGTAGGAAATGCCGGCATAGGCCGGGACCAACTGGGATATCTCTCCCATTATCTGCTCAGGATGGTTGTAGAACATGGGGTATCCCATGGCCTGGGACAAAAGGCACACTATCTCCCAATCTGCCTTTGAAGCACCAGGGGCCTCAAGGGCCTTGTTGACACGGCGCACCCGCCGTTCCCCGCTGGTAAAGGTCCCATCCTTTTCGTAAAAACTGGCTGCAGGAAGGATTACGTGGGCAAACTTCGCGGTCTCGATCATGAACATGTCTTGCAGTACCAAGAAATCAAGGGCCCTTAACGCCTTATGCACATGAGCAATGTTTGCCTGGGTCTGGGCAGGATCGTATCCCACGCAGTAGAGCCCCTTGAAGGTGCCTTCTATGGCCTTGGTATACATCTGGGGTTCCAGCAGGCCCTCGGTGGTCGGCAGGCTATCAACCCCCCAGGCCCTTGCAAAGCTCTCCAGCACCTTCTCGTCATCGGTGGCCTGATACCCTGGATAGGTATATGGAAGGGTACCCATATCACATGCACCCTGAACGTTATTCTGCCCCCTTAAGGGATCGATACCATTATGAGGCCTACCTACATGACCGGTGGCAAGCACCAGATTCGCAAGGGCCATGACACCGGCTGTCCCACCCTTGTGCTCTGCAACGCCCAGGCCATAAAGTATAAGGGCATTGTTCGCCTGGGCATATTTTCTTGCCGCCTTTACTATATCCTCCGCTGGCACCCCGGTGATCTCAGCGGTCTTATCCGGCGTACAATCTGCGATATGTTTCCTGAGCGCATCGATATTTTCGGTTCGTGCGGAGATAAAGGCATCATCCTGCAATCCTTCCTTGAAGATCACGTGGAGCATCCCGTTTAACAATGGGATGTTGGTACCTGGTTTGAGTCTGAGCCATATGCCTTCTGGTTGGGCCTCGGCAATGGCTGCCACATCGGTACGCCTGGGATCTATCACTATCAGGTCTGTTCCCTGCCTTACCGCCTCCTTTACCTTGAGCCCAACGATAGGGTGCGCCTCTGTTGTGTTCGAACCACATATGAGGAGGCAATCGGTACCGATGATCTGTTCAAATGGGGTGGTGGCTGCCCCGCTTCCCAGTGTGGCCAGCAGACCGCTGACCGATGGAGCGTGTCAGACCCGGGCACAATTATCTATGTTATTGGTCCCCCATACCCCCCTTGCAAGCTTCTGTAGGAGATAATTCTCCTCATTGGTGCATCTAGATGATGCAAGTATGCCAAGGCTGTCCGCCCCATAGGCCTCCTTTATCCGCATGAAACGGGCTGCTGTGAAACGAAGGGCCTCGTCCCAATCCACCTCCCTGAAGGGTTCCTCTATGCTATCCCTGATGAGCGGCCTTGTAAGCCTATCCTTATGACGGTAAAAGGTATAGCCAAACCTGCCCTTTACGCACAGATTCCCCCAGTTTGGCGGACGTTTCCTGTCTGCCCTCACCTCTATCAAGGATCCATAGTTTACCAGCAGGTCCAGGCTGCAACCGGTTCCGCAATAGGTGCACACGCTCTTTACGGGCTTGACCTGGGAAGGAAGAAGCGGCACGATCACGGCCTTCTTGGAAAGTGCCCCGGTAGGACAGGCATCCACACATGCACCACACGATACGCACTTTTCGTTCAAGCCTATGGAGACATCCTGCATGGTACCCGTCTTTGGATCCTCCTTTATCTCAAGAACCAGTGCCCCGTACCTGCAACTACGTTCACACCTGGTGCACCCTATACACTTGTTGGGATCTACCTGAATGAAGGGATGGGAAGAGTCGATCTTGTATCTCATCCTTGAAGGCGCCTTGTTGGTCTTCACCTTGTAATCTATGGAAAGCTCCCTATAGGTACATTTCGAAAGACCTGAGCAGCCGCATCTAAGGCACCTCTTCGCCTCCCTGACCGCCATCTCCTCGGAGAATCCAAGGGCGACCTCGTCAAAATCCTGGGTCCTTCTCTCAGGGGGGCGGCTTGGCATGATTTCGTTCAACCTGATGGAATAACCATCGAAGTTGTGCATGTCCACGTCTTCGAATCTCTTGCCCTTGGTAAAATTAAACCTGGGTTCGATCAGGCCCACCTTTTCCTTTTCCAGGAATTCATGGATAGATTCTGCGGCCCTGCGGCCTGCCGCAACCGCCTGTATAACCGTTCTGGAACCACTTACCGCATCCCCACCGGCAAAGATGCCAGACACGCTGGTCTTCATGGTACTTGGGTGGGCCTTAATGGTCTTTCTAGGGGTCACGGCAATGGAGGCCTCAAGCTCACCAAAACTCTGGAAGGTGATGTCGCCCTCCTGACCAAGGGCAGAGATGACCGTATCCCCATCCCAAAACAATCTCGACCCTGGCATGGGTACAGGCAGCCTTATTCCCCGCTCATTGGGCTCGCCCAATATGGTCCTTGCCATCTCCACCTTGATGCCGTTTTCGACCTCAAAGAGTCTCATGGGCATAGCCATGAGGAAAAATTGTACCCCTTCCTTTTCTGCCTCACCTATATCCCGTTGGTGTGCCGGAAGCTCCACCCTGGACCTGGGATAGATAACGGTTACATCCTCAGCTCCAAGACGCTTAGCACTCCTTGCGGCATCGACCGCTATGTCGCCACCGCCTATAATAAGGACCTTCTTCCCTATCCTGGGTGCTGATCCCGTATTGATGCGCCTTAGAAACTTCAACCCATCTATTGCAAGCTGTCCACCCTCAACCTCCAGTGGTTTCTGCCTGGAAAGGCCGGTGGCTAGAAAGATGGATTCGAACCCATCATCTCTTAGATCCTGGAGGGTAAAATCCTCTCCCCAACTCTTTCCCGTCTTGACATGGATACCCAATTCGAGGATGGAACGTATCTCCTTGTCCAGTGCCTTGTCCGGAAGCTTGAAGTTTGGGATACCGTAGCGAAGCAGGCCGCCTAATTTCTCTGCGGCCTCGAATATCCACACCTCATGGCCCAATTTCCTAAGATAGTAGGCACAGGAAAGGCCTGCTGGCCCACCACCTACGATGGCTACCTTGTGACCTGTAGCTGGAGCAATATCCCTTTCCCTGTAACCGTGTTCAAGGGCATAGTCCGCAACGAATCGCTTCAGGTGATTGATGGCTATTGCCTCGTCCAGGAGTACACGCCGACAGCGGGTTTCGCAAAAACGCGGGCACACCCTACCCACTGATACAGGCAATGGATTCTTTTCCTTTATCAACCTAAGGGCGGCCTCGTATTCCCCCTTGGCCACCAGATTCACGTAACCCTGGACATTGATCCCCCCTGGACAGGTCAGATTACACGGGGCTCGGCAATCTCCATAGTGATTATCGGCAAGGGCCTGTAGCCTTTCCTTCCTGAATGCCTCCAGCTCCTTTGTCCGGGTTTCTATCTGCATCCCTGGTGCAACCTCGGTGCTGCATGCACGTACCCTGCCACTGCCAGCAACCTCCACCATGCACAGGAGACACGGCCGCCTCGAATCCTCTCCTTCCGGGAGATAGCACAGGGTTGGGATGTATATTCCTGCCTGTTGCGCCGCCTTGAGTATAGTAATCCCCTGGGATACCTGTATTTCCTTACCGTCTATTATTATCGTATATAATTCGCCCATAGGTCTCGAATCGGTTGCCTCTGACGACTGCTAAAGTTCCAGCCAGGATTCCGAAAAGACGGTCTTGCCGGTCAACACCCTGGCGGTCTTATAGTATTCCAGTTCCTTCGGAGACAGCTTTGAAGGATCAGGATCGTTTCCATCCATGATATCATGGACGATCTTTACCAGCTCAGGTCTCTTCCCATGGGCCAATTCCACCAGCTCATGATCGTAGGTATCGACGATGGCAGACCATATGCCATATTTCATAAGCATGGCCAAATATGCCCTGTTCAGATAGGGCCTTTTATCACTGGAGACCCCGTTTGATACATTTGAAAGCCCAACCGTAGACTTGACACCGGGTGCTATCTCGTTGAGCATTCCCATGAATTCAACGCCGCTCATGACCTGATCAGAGCCCAGGGTAATGGGTGTACCTATGGGGTCCACCAGGATCTTTTCATTGGGGATGCCGGCCTCGTTCATGGCCATGGTGATATCCACGGTCATGGCAGCCCTTTCGTTAGAATCCCTTGGCATACCGTCCACACCCCATAGCAGTCCTACTACGTAACAGCCGGTCTCTGCGGCAACGGGGATAAGCTTCTTCATCCGCTCAGGCTGAAGGGATATGGAGTTCATTATATGCCTTTCAGGATGTTTGGCGGCCTTGATACCGGCTATAAGTGCATCGGCATTGGTGGTATCAAGGGACAAGGGACAATCGGTCACCTCCTCCACCACCCGTACGATCCATGGCATCAACTCCGGCCCATCCTTCCTGGCAGGACCTATGTTTAAGTCCAGAAAATCACCGCCATCTGCAACCTCTTCATGGGCCATCTCCACTATGGGCAAGGGATCTCGCTGCCTCATGGCCTCCCCGGTGCGCTTGCCCATGATGTTTATACTCTCGGCTATACATTGCACATACATTTCGATAAACCTCGTTTCCGTTGCTATTTAGCGTCTACTCAGGTTTCCAATTTTTCAGGAACGGGGCCAGATGACTTGCCTCCCTGGGGCCTATTTGTATCTTCCAATCTGGTAGTTCTTCCTCGAGTTCCCCTTTAATGGAGGCCAGATAGCCTGGTATTATCAGGGTGCGATGTTTCACCTTGTCCTCTATACCGCTCTTCTTTACAAAGGCTGCTATAAGATCGGCACTAAACTTTCCAGCGGCCCATGCCGTAAGTACCGACAGGCCTTCGGTATCCTTTATGAGCAGCCACGAAGGTACCTTACTACCTTCTATCTCGCCTGAGACTATGAAATAGGTCAAGGAGAAATTGCAGGTAATGAGCACTGGTGAATTTTCATCAGGCCCGTTAATAGGATAAATATCTTCCTTGACCACCATGGGCCTCTGGGGATCGGTAAATAGGTTCAAGCGCTCGAGTAAAAGCGGAAATAGTGTATCCCCGTGTATATCCGAAAGGATTATTATGCCAGCATACTTGGCAATGAGGACCGAAGAAACTATGGATTCAAGCAAGGGATCGTCGGTTATCTCGCAGGGCAAAGCAATGGTTGGAAAACCAAGTGGCTTGTACTTGTGTTTGATGGAGGCCCGCCTTATGGCCACGTTGTCCTCTAAGACCGCCCTGATGGTACGTGCACCAGTATCGAGCACCAGGTCCCTTATGCCCTTACCCTGAAGTTTTTCGGACAGTTCAGCGGTTTCCCCTATATCCTTTCCCTTGACCACCATGGGACAGCCTGTATCCTTGGCCACATCGGCCATCTGCTCCAGGTTTTCACCGGTAGCACAATAGAGTAGGGGTTTGAAAGTACCACATGTCTTGGCCCCGGCAACCAGGTTTTCTGGTTTTTCACTCATCAGGATCAAAAAGGCATCGGGACATTTTTCCCTCACCTTGCCAACGAGCCCGGTAAATCCTGCCTCATCGCCGGATTCATCTTGTATGGCCACCATGTCTGCCTTGAGTTCCAGGCCTACCCTGTCATAGCGAAGGCCGTTGAATCTCTCGAGCCTTCCCTCTATCTCGGCATCATCCATGCCTGTAGTGACCTGAACAGCTATTCCCGTGGGGTGCTCGAACCTCTTTTCATGCCTGTATAGACAGGTCTCCCCCCCTACCTGGAACTTGTGCTTGTCATCCCCCAGGGTTATTGTCCTGACCGGAGGGGCCGATGCCTCTCGGACCTTCTCCTTGACCTCCTCGGCCACATAGGGGCACTTGCCTATATCCTCCTGACCAGCCGCTACCTTCATGGCAAACGCAAGACAGGTGGGCACGCCACACTCCCCACAATTCTTCTTGGGGAGCATCTTCAGGATATCTATTCCTGTAAGAGCCATGATCTATCTCTCCTCTTAAACAACGCTCTCCATGGAAAGCGCCGGGTGTCCTTTTTCCTGGAGGTACTTCAACACCTCATCTTCCGATATGCCCACTTCCTCGTCAGCTATCATGTCCAGGAGATCCGGCACGCCTTCCTCCTTGGCCCTGGCCTCGAGACGCTCCCGAAGCTCTTCCTTGAGCATTTTGGGCATCCATACGACCCTCTTGATCCCTCCTTCCGCCTTCATGAATTTGCGGCTGCATATGTAATGCTTGGACACACCGAGGAAACCAGGATTCACCTGTCCGCCGCCAACCATGCCGGCAAGGGTGGTAAACTTCATACCACTGGGCGTCATACCAAGGTAATCCCTGTTCACTATCATGATACCATTGCACATGGGGAGCATGGTGGCTATAGCCTCGAAGCATCCACACGCGGTCATTGGGTCTATCATAAGGCTGTAGGCGCTGACCCTCTCGACCTTGCCTCTAGATGCCTTGCTGACGAATTCGTTGATACCCTTCCACTGCCCAAGGTTTGGATCTATGCATTCACCCTTCTCAATGGGCTGATTGGGACCAGTGGGATTGATCTCATAGGAGGCCTTGCCGTCCAACCAGTTGTAGGCCCCGCACATGCCCACTCTCTCTGGTGTAATGACACATACGTGGCTCGGGGCAAATGACTGGCACAAGGTACACGAATAAAAGGTCTCCTCGCTTTCATCGGTCATGGAACCAAGGCGTTCATCCCTTGCGGCATATACCTTTTTGGCCAGCTCCAGCACCTCCTTGACCTTGTCTTCCTCGGTATAGATCTTTACCTGCACCTTATCCAGAATGGCACCAAAGTCTTGGTGGAGCTTGCCGTGCAGGATACGACCAATATGTTCGAACTTAAAACCCTTCTCTATGGCTGTCTTACCCACCCGGAGCCACATTATGTTCCTTTGCCCTATGTGCATGATGCCCTGGGCATAGTTGATCAGGTGGTGGAATTGACGTTCAAGGATCGGCTCGAAATCCGACTGCATCTGCCTGCCTGCCACCTCTACCAGAATCGCCAAGGGAAGCTTGTCACCCTCCTTGGCATCGGTCATCTCTGGCCCCTCTACAGTGACCTTGCCATCTTCTATCTCGTCCATGTCCCTTGAGATGAGCAATTCCACACCAAGGGTCCTGCCTCCACCGCATTCAAGATAAAGATCATCCTTCCTGATGCGTTCACCTTCGAAGGCTGGACCATATGCCACTGGTATGTCGATCTTGGAAACCGTGACCTTAAGTCCCCTTACCTCTATGGCCTTCTGGACTATCTCATCGTGTGGGACATTGCTGACCACGTGCTCATAGGTACATATACCGGTTGGAAGGACCTGTGGTATATCCCAGTCAGAGATAGTGGGGAAACCCCAGTTGATTGCACCGGCTGCGTTTGCATACCATTCATCGGATACAGGGCCGAAGGCCATGACAAAGGCAAAGGTCCTGTCCTTGTTGTAGATCAGGTTCCCCTTGTAGTCTCCAGGTTCTATACCTCCAAAGGCCAAGGCCACCCTGCATGCAAAGCCTATGGCAAAGACCGCAGAGGTATACGTTGGCCCAAAGGGAACCAACCTGGTTGACCAACCAATCTGAATCTTCCTCTTGAGCAATTGATCTGGCATGCTGATGCCGTTGGTCTTATCGTGCATGAAGATGTAGAGGTTCTTTTCCTGGAGCTCCAGGGCTATCTTCTCTGCCTCTTTCTCGTCAGGAGGGGTCCCTAGGATTGCAGCGAATCCAGGGGCCGTACCATCCACGAACTCTACCCCCCTCTTACGGAAGATTATGTCATCGGCAGCCCCCAGCCAAAATCGGTCCCCGCCTGGTGGATCTTCTGTCTTTGTATAGAAATCCGGATCCTCAATGTACCTTATGGCCTCGAACATCTCCTCGGCAAAAAATGTTGCCATGCCGGCATCCAGGGCCGGTGCCAAATATGGAAGCCATACCTTGTCGCTAACCGGTGGGGGAAGCAGCTTCCTGCATTCCTGGAAGATTTCCTTCATATCCCCAAGTTGTTTGACCGGAGCCCCTAACATGCTGTAGATAATGGGCAGATAATAGGCCGTATTCGGAAAGGCCACCTCGTGTTCAGGGCCGTATTTCTTCAAGGCCTCTTCGTATTTCTCCTCTGCCATATCAACGATCTTATGGGCACCTCGGATAGCGGCTGAACAAATTATCTTAGACATCTTGATCCTCTCTGAGAAATATTTCTGTAAATTTTCACGCGGCCTGTATACCAACACCGCGCATCTCTTTATATGGAAGGTAAATATACTTCCTTACCACAAAGTGACTAGCCTCCCGGTCACATCAGCCCTTCTATCAACGCCTCGGTTAGGGCTACTGCCTTTGGATGCCTCATGATCATGATTTCTCCGCCGGCCAACAGGAGCGTGGAGGCGGTGACCGCTTCCATTATTACGCCCCTTCGTTCCTGATCACCCAAGAGGACATCACTGGGAAGCCTGCATTCCTTTGCCTTCCAGACCTCGCGTCCCAGATTTGCCACTATGGGTGCAGAAAGCTTTTCATCCTGCTGCGTCAGGGCGGCAAGCCTGATCCGTTCCATGACCGAATAGGTATATTCAAGTCCATAACCCACTGCACCTATGGAGGGATCCATCAGGATATGATTCAGCGATACCCCCAGGTTTTCAAGCAGGATATTGAGTTGCTTTGCAAGGTTCACATCTATAGGGGTCGATGCGACCACTGGTAACTGAAAGGCCATGGCAGTGGCCCCAAGAGTCCTGTAGTTTGCATCGCTAAGCGGCCCTACACAAACCTTCTTATTGCCTATAAGGCTTGTAACTTCCCTCAGGGTCTCGGTGTCCTTGTCGGCATTGCCGCATCCCCATAGGATTACCGGGACATCAACACCTTCCACGACCTCCTTGGCGATCTTTGCCGCATCGGATGCAGGGGCATCGGCCCCGTTCGGGTCCGTACTGATGAGGGACAGACATACAGCCTTTGCGTTGAATTCATCTACACATTTCCTTGCCCATTTAACAGGGTCATCAAGGCAATCGTCAAAATACCTGGTCAGCACATCAGGCCATTCCTCTGGTCTGCTATCCAGAACCTCAAAGGCCACGCGTGGCGGATTGGGCATATCGCCCTCGAAAAGATAAAATGGAAGTGTTGTCTCGCCACCAACGGCTATCGCCTTTTCTCCGTCTCCTATTATTACATCCTTGATCGATCCACTGCATGGCTCCTTGTAAAGATCCTCAGAGATGGACCCTGCCCTTTCTGCAAGGCTCCTGGTCTCCTTTTCAAGCCCTGGGACCTCCAGTGAGCCGACCCCCTCATGTTCCGGCGCACCGCTAAGCTTTGCCCTTGGAGCGGGCCTAGGTGCCTCCTCGGCCTCCTTCTTCTCCTCCTTGGGGGCAGCTTCCTCTACTTCTGGGGCCTTTTCCTCCACAACCTTTACCTCGGTTGGAGGGGCTTCTTTTTTCTCCTCTGGAGCAGGTTCCTTCACCTCGGCAGCAGCCTTTTCCGCACTGACCTCAGGAACATGAATTCCCTTGCCTGTCTTGGCCCTTTCAAGGCCTTCCTTTGCCTTTTCATCCCCAGGATCCAGCTCCAATGCCTTTTTAAAGGCCTCTATGGCGCCATCGTTGTCCCCCTTCATCAAGCGGACATTTCCCATGGCCACATAACGTACTACCCATTTCCTTGACCACTCTTCAGGGGTAAACTCCTCGGGACACGGCGGCAGGCCCTCTGCAGGTGGGATGGCTTCCTCCTTTGCCTCCGCTGGCCCTGCCTCCTTTTCGGCCAGCAGTGCCTTTGCCTTGTTCAGCCCTTCAAGGGCCTTTTCGTCCTCAGGGGCAATCTCAAGGGCCTCCTTAAAGGCATTCAATGCCTCTTCCACCTTATTCTTGTGGAGCAGCACGTTGGCCTTGGCCACCAGATTGACCACCTCTTTCTGACGACGGACCGCTGTCTCTCTCGTCTCTGCTTCCCTTGCCTCCTCCGAGGCTTCAGCCACAGGTACCTCTACCGGAGGCGGTGTCACAGCCGCCGTTGTAACCGGCTGGGCCACCTGTCCGAGCTGCAATAGAAATTCTGCCTCTAGAAAACGCCTGAGGGCCTCGAACTGATCCTCGTTCAGGCCGAGCACCCTTTGCAACGCCTTGAGACCGAGATTCAATGAGCTTAAGGCCTCTTGTTCCCTGGGACTCAG
Organism: Deltaproteobacteria bacterium; assembly: GCA_015489365.1. GTDB lineage: Bacteria > Desulfobacterota > Dissulfuribacteria > Dissulfuribacterales > QOAL01 > S143-34. The sequence goes on from WFZW01000237.1 coordinate 13,632, forward strand.
TTTTCCCGATGATATACCTTCTGTCATAGTACCCTGATCGAATCCTGTATGAGAGGTTGATGCAGGCCTGCCCACGGCCTCTCCTACGGCGGCCTCAAGGGGGCCTGCCTGCTGCAATTTTTCCTTTGTCTCTTCCAATTCAGCGGTGAGCCTCTTGACCTCAGCCGCATGCCTTGCCGCCGAATCCTTCATCTCCTCCAGTTCCTTGCGCAATCCGGCGATCTCTGATGAGGCCTTCTCCTTTTCCTTGATCAAAAGTCCCCTGGATGCCTCTGCCTCTGATCTGGCCTTTTTAAGTTCCTTTTCGATCTCATCCCTCACCTCATGTCTTGCCCGCTCCACGGCCTCTTCTATGGCAGCGGTCGAAACAAGCCTTGGCTCAATACCCTGAGGCTCGGGTCTTGGACCCAGGCCGGCACGTTTTACGATCTCCGGCACGGCCTCTTCCCATTCTATGGCCATTATGTGAACGCCAGAGACCCCTTCGATCTCCTTCACCCGATTGACTATGTCCACACAGATGTTGATTCCCTCTTCCCTTTGATCCTTTGCATCGGAAAGACGATCGATCACCTCGTCCGTAACATCCAGGCCTGGCACGAACCTTTTCATGTACCTGGCCATCCCCAGGGACTTGGGAGGTGTTACACCGGCTAGTATGAAGACCTTTTCATGAAGACCCAGATCCCTTACCATCTCCATGAATTTCGCAAACTTCTCCACATTATAAATGATCTGGGTCTGGATAAAGTTTGCACCGGCTGCCACCTTCTTGCCAAGCCTTATGGGCCGATACTCAAAGGGATCTGCAAAGGGATTGGCCGCTGCCCCAAGGAAGAGCTCTGGTTCGTTTGACTTAATCTCCTCGCCGCATTGGAATCTCTTTTCATCCCGCATCTGCTTGACCATGCCAAGGAGCTGGATGGAATCCATGTCGAACACGCCCTTTGCCTGTGGATGGTTGCCAAACTTCTGATGGTCCCCGGTAAGGCAAAGAAGATTCTTGATGCCCAGGGCACTGGCCCCAAGGATATCGGCCTGGATACCGATCCGGTTCCTGTCGCGGCAGGTCATCTGCATCACCGGTTCCACGCCCTCTGACAAGGCCAGGAGACCGGCTGCAAAACTGGACATCCTGACAATGGCTGTCTGACAATCCGTTATGTTAACAGCATCCACATGCCCTTTTAATATCCGGGCCTTCTTGCGGACAACCTCAAAGTCGCCACTTTTAGGCGGTCCAAGTTCTCCGGTAACGGCAAAGTTACCCGATCTCAGGACCTGTTCTAGATTGCTTCCTGCTATCACGGTAGCAAGTCCTCCCTGATTCTTCGGCGCGGCCCGCCGTGACCGGCTGTAGTCCAGTCCCGAATGGGCGTTATATCCTTCAAAAGTTTATCCTGCTTCTGCTCCATCAACCTGTCGTGGATCCGGTGCCACACGCATGGGACATTCGGGTCGATTTCACATCTACCGCCAACAGATCCGCCACAGGGACCATTTGACAACCTCTTGGCACACCTGGCAACAGGACATAACCCACCTGTAAGATGAAGTACACAGGAACCACAGCCTGCACACAATTCTATCCATTCCCCACTGCTCAAGTTGGCACCGTAGAAGGTGGTATTGAGGGCAGGCAATACCCGCACCCCTGGACAACGATCCGCGATGAAGTTGACGCCCACGCCACATGCAGTGGACAAGACGGCGTCAAACTGTTTCCCTCTCTCCTTTAAAGGCTCCAGGTACTCTGGATCGCACTGCCTGACCAGGGTATCTGTATCGATCTCTATCTGCTGACCGGCCTTTTTTCGCCCAAGACGGAGGGCGGAGGCGATTATATCCACTTCCTTGTCGCCCCCGGCTGAGCACACAGCCACACAGCCCCTGCAACCAAGGACCAGCAGCCGGTTGATCCCGGAAATCATGTCCAGGATCTCGTTCATAGGTTTTCTCTCTGCGATGATCATGACAGGTACTCCATGGAACTAACGGTGAATGGACTCAGCGTCGCTGAGTACAGAGGACATGTGCCTGGCTGCCTCCACTATTGGTTCGGTCTCGCCCCTGGATGCAAAGAACATCTCCAGCCGGGCAGGATCTATGCCCAACTCATCGAGTATCTTCTTGGCATAGCCAACCCTCTTGGCTGCCCTCTGGCTTCCAGACAGATTGTGGCATTTGTCAATCTGGCATCCGGCCACAAAGACTGCCTCTGCCCCCTGCTCAAAGGCGTCAAGCAGGGTATTGATCTCTAGCTTTCCGGTACACGGCAACCTTTTTATCCTGAGCCCCTCAGGGACCAGGCCGGCCTTTTTCAAGGTATCCACATCGACACTTGAGGTATAATTACAACAAAAACCAAGAATTACATCGCTCATACCATTGTCCCCTTCTCCTCAAGGGACGGTGCCAGAGAGATGGCCTCGGCAGGACATTCCAGCACACAAATACCACATCCCTTGCAAAGTTCTGGCTCTATATATGCGTAGCCCTCATCGGCAATATGGGGCGCACCGAAGGGACACAGCCTGACACAGGTTAGGCAGGCAACGCACTTGCCCGCATCTACCCTGGCAAACTGTCCAAGTGCAGCAAGCATCTCGGTGGTTACCTTGCCCCTTGCTACTGCTTCCTGCCTGAGGGCCTTGATCACGTCGCTGCAGCGTACTTGCTGGGGACAGACGGGAACACAGCTCTGGCACTGGGAACATGCCCATATCACATCCGTACCCAGAAGCTGGTCTGTAAGCCCGAGCGCTACCATGTGAACGATCTTTCTAGGATCAAATTCCGGCACCACCTTTTCTACAGGGCACACACCACTGCATGCCCCGCAGGCAAAGCAGCGCGCTACTGTCTCACATCCTGATTGGGTGGAAATCTCCCTCTCCAACCCATGGTCCAATTTAGCTGCCTGAATAGTCATTTTATATTCCCAAAACTTTCATGCGGCCCTTATCCCTGGTGCCGCACCCTTGGTCATGAAAATACAGCCCTTACCCGAGATGTATTTTCACGGTAAATAAACCGGACATGCCCTATGCCGTCATCAAGACCCAGCCGGCTTCATCCTGGCTGATCTTCTTCCTCCTGGAAAGGCCCTCCAGGATCTTTTGAATCTCGTCTCCGGATGCCCCGGTTGCCTCGGCAAGGTGACCTTCGTCCATGGCCCCCTCCTCCTTCAGCAGAATAAGCACCTCTTCGGTTATCCTCTGCTGTCTTATCGCGGGCAAAACCTTCTTTGCCACCCCTGCCTCTATAGCTTCTGGGGTGTAATCACCACCCTTGTGAAGGCCCTTTGACAGGGTGCCCAGTGAGGTGCGGGGCTTCCTGGCCGATGCAGCCCTGACTGCGGCCTTAAGACGCCTGTCGATAACTGGCTTGGCCTCTTCGCCCTCACCGGTTCCAAGGGCACCCATCCCCTTGATTCTCTTTACATATCCCGTGATCAACTCGACAAATCGCGGGGCCTCGGCTGCAGACGCCCAGTCGAGAGACAGCCTCTCTGGCTCCACCCCTATATCCTTCAGGGTCTGACGGCAGGTCTCTGCAACTACCATGGCTTCGTAATTACCAGACTGGTAATGACATTCACCCAAGTGTCACCCGCCTGTAAACACCCCGTCGGCACCACATCGGAAGGCCTCGAGAACAAACCGCACGTCTATGCGGCCGGTACACATCACCCTTATGACCCTGACGTTAGGTGGATACTGATACCTGGATACTCCTGCCGAATCAGCCGCTGCATAACAGCACCAGTGACAAAAAAACCCCAATATATGTGGATCGAAGCCCTCCCGGGTCATTTCATTCTCCTTCAAGTTCGCTTTTTCTTGACTCATGGACTATGCCTCGTCTTCACACTTCCCACCAGAAAATGCATGGATCTGGGCAAGGATTTCCTGATCTGTAAAGCCCCCCATGGAAATCGCAAGGGTTGGACAGTGGGAGGCGCATATACCGCATCCCTTACATGAAGCGGTAATGGTTTGGGCCTTACGCCTCTTATTCACCTTGACCAGCCTTATGGCGTTAAACGGACATAGGCTTTCACAGATACCACAGCCTATACATGTTTTCTGATCCACCTGGGAGACTATGGGGGCCACTGCCACCTTGCCCTTGGCGAGGGGAATCACTGCCTTTGCTGCCGCGGCCTTGGCCTGTGCAATGGACTCGTCCAGAGACTTTGGCCCGTGTGCGAGTCCACAAAGATAGAACCCATCCACTGCGACCTCCACCGGCCTGAGCTTCGCATGGGCCTCCAGGAAGAAGCCATCGGAGGTCAAGGGGGCCTTGATAACCTTGGCCAGTTCGACATTGTCCCCTGGGGCTATCCCGGTCGAAAGTACAACGAGGCTTGCCGGGATCTCTATATCCTCGCCCATCAGGCGGTCAAAGCCCTTTACCGCTATCCCCCTGCCACGTCTTACGACCTCTGGCCGCCTATCAGGCATATAACGAAGGAATACGATACCCTTCTCTCTAGCCTCCCTGTAGAGGTCTTCGTGAAAACCATACGTGCGTATGTCTCGGAAAAATATGTATATATTGGTATCAGGGCTGTGTTCCTTGATCATCAAGGCATTTTTTATGGCCTGGGAGCAACAAAGCCTGCTGCAATGCTTGAGATCCTCCCCACGACTGCCCACGCACTGGATCATGACCACGTTCCTGGCATTCTTGAGGAACGCCTTGCCACGTTTGAGCTTTTCTTCCAGTTCAAGCTGGGTCATGACCCGGTTGTTCTCACCATAGAGATATCCCGAAGGCTTATATTCCCTGGCCCCGGTTGCAAGGACTGCCACACCGTGATTTATCACCTTGGTCTTGCCCTTGGAGTTGATAGTAGTTGTAAAATTCCCAACGTAACCGGAGATGGATTCCACCTGGGACTCAAGCTGGACATGTATATTTGGATGATCCTTGACCTTCTTCTTCAAGCTATCCAACACGGATGACGCATCCTGCCCGTCCAGGGTCCATGCAAGCCTACTGAGATTTCCGCCAAGTTTCCTGCCCTTTTCCACGAGTACGCACCTGTACCCCTGGTCAGCAATACTTATGGCCGCTGTCATCCCCGCGGCCCCTCCACCTATAACCAGTGCATTGGGGGTGACATCCACGGTTGGCTGGGCAAGGGGCTCAAGGAGCCTTGCCTTGGCAACTGCCATGCGAACCAGGTCCTTCGATTTCTCGGTAGCGGCCTCAGGCTCCTGGGAATGTACCCAGGCACATTGATCCCTGATGTTCGCCATCTCTATGAGGGCAGGGTTCAACCCAATGGAACGCAAGGTCTCCTGGAACAGGGGTTCGTGGGTCCTGGGGGAACAGGCCGCGATAACTACCCTGTTGAGCCTGTTTTCCTTTATCTTCTCCGCAATGCTCTTTAGGGCATCCTGTGAACAGGAATAGAGGGTATCTTCGTATAAGACCACCCCTGGAAGGGAACCGGCATAGTCCCTTACTGCCTTTACATCCACGGTGCCGGCTATGTTTACGCCACAGTGACAGACAAAGACCCCGATCCTGGGCTCTTCTGCCTCGATAGCCTTGTCCTCTTCGGGGTATGTCACGCTTATGGTACAGGTATTGCGACTCTCGGCAAGAAGCTCACTGGCCATTGCCGCAACGCCTGAGGCCTGGGTAACACTTTCCGGGATATCCTTTGGCCCCTGGAATGCCCCTGCCACGTAAATACCCTCTCTTGTAGTGGCAAGTGGGGCACCTGCGGTGGTCTTACAGAAATCGTAATGATTAAGCTTGATGTCTGCCAATTCAGCAATCGACTGGGCATCCTCAGGTGAATCCAGCCCCACTGATAGGACTACCATGTCAAAAAGATCGGAGTGTGACTTGCCGTCATCTGTAGTCCAGGTCAGGGCCAGCATCCCGTCTACTTGTTCAACCCTTGGGACCCTTGCCCTGATTACGTGCAAACCATATTTTTCCTGGGCCCGCTGGCGTGCCTCGTCAAAGCCCTTTCCCTGGGTCCTGACGTCCATGAAGAAAAGCGAGATGTCCAGATCCGGTTCATGTTCCTTGGCAACCGAGGCCTCCTTGATGGCATACATACAACATACGGTGGAACAGTAGCCATTCCCGCATGTCTCATCCCTTGAGCCGATACATTGGAGAAAGGCAATTTTCCTGGGTGTCTTGTTATCAGAGGGACGTACTATGTGGCCCTCGGTTGGACCGGAGGCACAGGTCAGGCGCTCGAACTCGTAGCTGGTCACCACATCGGGATAGCGACCATAGCCGAATCTTTCAAGGACAGAGCTATCCACCCTGCCAAACCCGGGTGCAAGCACTACTGCCCCTACCTCGAGTGCATGCTCCTTAGGTTTTTGTGAAAAATCTATTGCCTTGGCCGTACAGGTCTGGGCACACAGGTTGCATGTTTCGTAGTTTACCCGCAAGCAGGCCTTGGCATCTATATAATAGCTCGATGGGATTGCCTGGGCATAATCTATATGGGGTGCCCTCGTAACCTCCAGTCTTTCATTGTAGGTATCCACTACCGGCCTTGGACAATACATGGTGCACATACCGCAGGCAGTACACTTGTCTTCATCAATAAACCTTGGCTCCTGATGCACCCTTGCCACAAATTGTCCGGGTTTACCCTCAAGGGCCTCAAGCCTTGCGTTACTGAGTATTTCGATATTTGGAGACCGACCGGCCTCAACCAACTTTGGCGCAAGGATTCACAAGGAACAATCGTTGGTAGGGAAGGTCTTATCCAACTGGGCCATGACCCCGCCCACCGAGGCCTTCTTCTCCACCAGATAAACATAGTAGCCGAGTTCGGAGAGATCCAGGGCCGTCTGGACCCCTGCAACCCCTCCACCAAGCACCAATATCGCACCGTACTGGCTCATTATCTAACTCCAATTGTTGACTAGCATCCATTGAGCAGATGCTGGCAGATGTTTTCTTACCCTTTAAAATAGTTTCCTGGCCAGGCCTTACTCTATTATCCTACGCCCCCAGGCTTACAGCCAACGCCGGGGATACCAGAACCTAGTTCGCGCCTCATGGCCATATCGAACAACACACGCTCCTTCTTCTTGTCGAGCCCCAGGGCAGCCCGCTTGGCATTTATTCTGTCAATCATCTTGTTGGCAAAATCATTTGATGTCTGAGCAAGATCCCACATGCCACCATATAGATTCTGCATCTCCTTGAAGCAAAAATCAGTAACCACCTTGGACCCGGTAGTAGGGAAGCTTGGTCCAAAGACCACATAGGCACCGCTTGACACAAAGTACTGGCCAATGGAAACCGCCTTCTCACTCATCCACTGTGGGGCACAACCGGCCATGGGAAGATCACTGATATCTTCACCCAGCCCGCCGGTATGTACCATCTCTGTAGCGGCTATGAGCAGGCGGCTGTTGTCTACGCAGGACCCCATATGGAGCACTGGTGGACACCCTACGGCTTCGAGCACCTCCTTCAGGCCGTCACCTGCCATCTCCATGGCCTCAGGTGAAAGGAGACCTGCCCTTCCCATGCCGGTGGCTGCACAACCCGTTACAAGGACGAGCACATCGTTGGCTATGAGCTCCTTGGCCAGGTCTATGTGGACCTCCTCCATGACCTTGTAGTTGTCGCAGCCCACTATAGCGGCCACACCCCTTATCCTGCCGTTTGCAATGTTGTCGTTCAAGGGCTTGTAGGAGGCCCTGAACCTTCCTCCAAGGATATAATTGATGGTTTCATGGCTGAAACCAGCGACTACATCCATCTGATGCACAGGAATGAAGTGCTTTCCACGCTCCGGGTACTTGGAAATGGCCCTTTTAGTAATCTCCTTTGCTACGTCCAGGGCCCGTCCCTCTTCGAACTGGATATGGGTAGCACCTGGTATTTTTGCCTTGGAGGACGTAGTGATAAGCTCCGTGTGGTAATGATTGGCCACTGGGGACAAACCCTGCATAACACACTGGACGTCCACCACCATGGCCTCTACGGCACCGGTTGCCAGGACTACTTCCTGCTGGACGAAACTTCCCGAGATCGGGATACCCCGTCTCATCAGTATCTCGTTTCCCGTACAACACACACCCGTTAGATTTATCCCCTTGGCACCTGCTTTCTTGGCAGCGGCCACCATTTCAGGATCATTGGCCACCATAGCCAGGGCCTCGGCCAATACCGGTTCATGTCCGTGAACAGTGATATTGACCTCATCCTCCTTGAGCACCCCTATGTTGACCTTCGTGCGCAGGGGAACCGGGGTACCAAACATGATATCGGAAAGCTCGGTGGCTATCATCGAGGCACCCCATCCATCGGCAAGGGCACACCTGGCGGCCTGAAAAAGGAGGTTCTCGTAATGCTGATCCACCCCCATATGGGTACGGTGCATTATCTCCACCACCTCCCGGTCGATCCCGCGGGGAATAATACCCGTATTCTTCCAGATCTCCTGCCTGGGAGCCGGAGCACGCTTTACAAAGGAAAGGACTCCCTGCTGCTGGCCGAACTCGCTTATAAGGAACTCCCCAACCTCTATGGCAAGATCCGTCTTGTCCTTCTCGGCCGGATCGATGCCCAATCTCAAGGCAGTTTCCCTGAGCTTTATGCCATCCTTTATCTCATAGGGTGTCTCCCCCTTGGCGGTCTCAAGGAAAGCAAAGGCTACCCCGCGGCCATGGTCCATGTGGGCCGCAGCCCCGCCAGCCACTATCCTGGCGAAATTCCTGGCAGCAACCGTAGATGCGTCTGCTCCGCAGACACCTACCATGGTCTCCACCCCTTCTATGATCTGGCATGGCCCCATGTTGCAGTTCTTACAACACGTTCCACCCTTTCCAAACAAACAGGGCTCTATCCCTCTACTTTCCACCCTATGGGCCGCAGTAACAACCCCCTCTGCACAGGAGTTACATAAAACCTCACGATTGGCCTCGCACTGAATGCCGGGGCATCCCCCGTTTCCTTTTTCAAAGCGTCTGCTGGTATCCATAACCAAACTTCTCCTTAAACTTTCATGCAGCCCGCATACCTGTGCCGCACCCCTGGACATGGAAACATCCCCGCTGAAGTGGTTGTTTCTTCAGGGGTTCCTTTTGATGAACAAGGTATAACAGAGTTCCTATTCGATCCCGGCGAACTGTTTTGCAGCCTGTACAGTATTTTTCATAAGCATTGTTATGGTCATAGGGCCTACGCCACCCGGGACCGGGGTAATGGCGGCGGCCTTTTCCTTTATGGCCTCAAAATCCACATCTCCACAGAGTATGGCCTTGCCCTCAGGGGTCTTGCCTATCCGGTTAACCCCTACGTCAATGACTACGACCCCCTCCTTTACCATATCCGCGGTGATGACCTTTGGTCTTCCTGCAGCCACTATCAAGATATCCGCCCTCCTGGTATGAAAAGCGGTATCCCTAGTCCTGGTATGGCATACAGTAACCGTGGCGTTTCCACCTTCCCTTTTTTGAAGCATCAAATTGGCAATCGGCTTCCCAACTATGTTGCTGCGGCCGACCACAACCACCTCTGCGCCGCTGGTTTCCACACCGCTGCGAACGAGCATCTCCAGTATCCCGTGTGGAGTACAAGGCAGAAAGCACTTCTCTCCGATTACCATCTTGCCCACATTTACAGGATGGAAACCATCAACGTCCTTGTCCGGTGAGATTGCATACAGGACCTTGCTTTCATCTATATGCTTGGGCAGGGGAAGCTGGACAAGGATGCCATGGATGGAGTCATCATTGTTATATTTCTCTATCAGGCTCAATAGTTCATCTTCCTTGATATCATCCGGTTGATTGTCCTGGATAGAATGAAATCCAAGGTCGTGGGCAGTGCGCTGCTTTGCTGTAACATACGAGATAGAGGCTGGATTTTCGCCTACGAGGATGGTTACAAGACCGGGCACAACACCGTGCTTTTCTTTGATTTCAGCCACCTCGGCCTTGAGCTCCTCCCTGATCTGTTTGGCGATCTCGGTTCCACTGATAATCTTTGCCGACATAATTCCTCCTGCTCATTGGGTTCCAAACCTTCATGCGGCCCTAGGCCTGGTGCCGCACCCTGGGCAAGGGATGGTACATGGTTTCCTTGCAGGGATCGGTCGAACCGCCAAGGATCTTATATTCAAATTTGTAAAGCCAGTCCTTTTTTTGCAAACCCCAGGCCACCTAGGACCCGATCCATGTTATACGTAACCTACATAAAACCCCTTGTAATCATTAAGCATTTATCGAGAAAACGATAATACTAATTTCACAAGCGTGCTACGCACAATTTGTGGGGAAAAAAACCCCGGCCCTGGTGTCTTTTTCCCCAATCCTCATATTATTCCTAAAACAGGCCCTTAACCTTTCCGGTCGCTGTATCTACATCTATCCGCCTGTAGGCAGGATCGGAACCGGTCCCGGGCATGAGGCTTATAGCACCGGCCACAGGCACGACAAAACCGGCCCCCTTATACGTCAGGATGTCGCGTACATGGAGCTTCCAGCCCTTTGGAACCCCCTTCAAGTTAGGATTATCAGATAGGCTGAGGTGGGTCTTGACCATGCAGGTGCCAAGTTTTGAAAGTTCTGGATCCTTCTCCATTGCCTCTGCCTTCTTTTCGGCCTCAGGGGTATAGACTACCCCGTCGCCACCATATACCTCCTTGGTTATAAGCTCGATACGCTGCCTGAGAGGCATGTCCAGATCATACAGGAACTTGAAGTTGTTTTCCTCGTTGCAGGCATCTACGACTGCATCGGCGAACTCGAGCGCTCCGTCACCACCCTTGAGCCAGTGCTCGGAAACGGCCACCCTGGCACCAGCATCCTCACATAGCCTTCTTACGGCCTCGATTTCGTTCTTGGTGTCGGTATAGAATGCATTGATACAAACCACGGGGTTTATGCCTGCCTTTTTCACGGTCTCTATATGATGCAGCAGGTTTACAGTCCCCTTCTCGACCCACTCCACGTTTTCGCTGTTATATTCCTCAGGCATCGGGCGTCCTGGCCTTGGTATGGGCGCTCCGCCATGGCACTTGAGGGCCCTTATGGTGGCCACAACCACGGCACAGTTTGGTTTGAGCCCACTGAAGCGGCACTTAAGATTCCAGAATTTTTCAAACCCGATATCCGCCCCGAAGCCACTCTCGGTAACCAGGTAATCACCAAGCTTTAGCCCTATCTTGTCCGCGATCACAGAGGATTGGCCAATGGCGATATTTGCGAAGGGGCCTGCATGTATGAGACATGGCTGCCCCTCTATCGTCTGCATCAGGTTTGGATTTACCGCCTCTACCATCCAGGCGGTCATGGCGCCAGCTACCTCCAAGTCCTCCGTGGTGATCGGTTTACCCGTCCTGTCGTATGCTACTACGATCCTTCCTATACGCTCTCGCAAGTCTTTGAGATCATTTGCAATAGCTAAGATCGCCATTATCTCTGAGCTTACCGCTATATTGAAACCGCTCTGCATGGTAAGGCCATCCATGCGTCCACCGAGACCAATGGTAATATTTCTCAATGCCTGGGCACAAAAATCTATAATCCATTTGAATTCCACGCTCTTGGGATGGACGTTGAGCCTTTTGAGACCCCTTTGGGCAAGCTGTTCATCCGTATAGTTGGACTCGTGCTGCATCCTGGCGGTCAGGGCCACCATTCCCAAGTTATGGGCATTCATGATGGAGTTGATGTCGCCGGTGAGCCCAAGGGAAAATTTGGACAATGGAATCACCTGGGCCAACCCCCCGCCGGCAGCGCTACCCTTTATGTTAAACGTCGGCCCACCAGAAGGCTGGCGAAGGGCACCGATCACCTTTTTCCCCCTCTTGCCAAGGCCCTCCATGAGTCCAACGGCGCATGTGCTCTTTCCTTCCCCGAGCGGGGTTGGTGTAATGGCAGTGACGTCTATGTACTTGCCATTGGGCCTATCCTTTAGCCTTTCCAAGGCCTTGGCATAATCGATCTTCGCCACGTAATGGCCATAGGGCAGAAGCTCCTCCTTTTCCAGGGCAAGTTCTTCGCCGAGTTGATAAACGGTCTTCATATGCTGCTCTGCAGCCTCGGCTATCTCCCAGTCTTTCATTTTGGTTGGATCCAGGTTCATCGATCAAATCCTCCTTCAAAATATTCTGGACGTACAGTGACGCCGGATTAAAATACCATTTCTAGGGGGTAGCTTCCAAACCTTCATGCAGCCCGTATCCCCGTGGCTGTCCCCTGAGCATGAAGATACCGCCTTTGCCCAGGGTGTATTTTCACGCTAAATTGTGCAACCCCATGGCATGAGATACAACCCCCTAGAGAGAATGTATTTTCGAAACATACACCTTTGCCTATGCATCGGATGCACCGAAAGATGAAAAGAGCCCGGGCATGGCGGAATCTTCCGCCAATGAATTCGAATTCAGCATAGGTACCTGAACAACGCAGAACTTGTCAATCCCTGGAGGATCAAATTGATAATAGAAATAGACCCGCGTCGGCCAAGGCCCCATCAGATACAAAGGATAATCGATGCAGTAAAAAGGGGAGAGATAATCGTCTACCCCACTGATACCTGCTACGGGATAGGAGCAGACATCTTCAACAAGGCGGCGATAGAAAAGATATACCGCCTAAAGGGAATACCCAAAAACACGCCCTTCAGCTTTGTCTGCTCAGACCTGAGTGACATAAGCATGTATGCCAGGGTATCGGATTTCGCATATAGGATACTTAAGAAATACCTACCAGGCCCCTACACATTCATACTCGAAGGTTCCAGACAGGTACCCAAGATGATGTTGACAAAGAGAAAAACCGCTGGAATCAGGATCCCTGACCACACGGTGTGCCTGGAGATCGTAAGGGCCCTTGGCCACCCGGTTATCAGCACCTCGGCAAGTATCAATGGTAAAATCCTTTCGGATCCAAGGGAGATAGCCAAGCACCTTGGCAAACAGGTAGCCATAGTGGTTGACTCAGGCATCATAGTCCCTGAGCCCTCCAGCGTTGTATCCCTGGTGGATGACGAACCCAGGATACTACGTAGGGGAAAGGGTGACGTATCGGCCTTCGAGGATTGAATACACTTGAGACATCATGCAGCGCCAAGTCCCTTAACGCCTTACCTCAATGATATTTTTCAGATCCTTCCCTGCCTTAAAAACCACCCGGTGATTTGGCGGACATCTTGTCAGGCATCCATTTTTGGGATTAATGAATTCTCTGCCCTTTTGAAGGTGAAGTGAGAAACTGCCAAATCCCCGGATCTCGATCCGTCTCTTCTGCACTAGGGCCATGGTCATGGTCTCAATAACCAGATCGATAACCGTCTCTATATCCTTTTTAATATGGTCTGGATAACTCTCATGGAGCTTATCGACCAGATCGCGCTTCAAGACCACCATATTTTATCCTGAGCTATCTCTTGCAACCTGTATACCTACACAGTTACATGATGACCGCAACCTTCATGCAGCACTAGGGCATGGGACGCATGATGGTTTGGAATTATAGATTAAAATAAAAAAAATAATTCCTCTCAATAAGATAATCCCTGTGGACCTGAAGAGTCAGCCAACCGCCTGAAGGCCCCGGCAAGGGCCTTGGCTCCGCCCTCTTCCAGTAGTTCACGCATCATGTTCAACCGATTTTTCCTGGGATAGACCAATGTGGGTTCGCCCTTTATACCTGCTAGCTTTCCTGCCTTTTCAACCGCATCACTGAAGTTACCCAACTGATCTACCAATCCAAGCTCCATTGCCTGGCGACCGGAGAATATCCGTCCATCGGCTAACTGTCTCACCTTGTCCTCAGGCAGTTTCCTGGACATAGCCACTGCCTCGATGAACTGGGAATGGACATCATCCATTACCCCCTTGAGTACCGCCTCTTCCTCAGGTGTAAGCTGCCTGGTCATGGAGCCAAGGTCCTTGAGCCGTCCACTTTTTATCACGGTGGTCTTGATCCCCAACTTCTCCATCAATTTCTGGATATTTGGGATCCTCATGATAACGCCTATACTGCCAGTGACGGTACCGGGATTGGATATTATGTAACGTGCTCCAAGGGAGGCATAATAGCCGCCCGAGGCAGCAACACTGGCAAGGGATGCCACGACTGGTTTCTTTTTGTCGGCCCGTTGTATCTCCTCATAGATTTCCTGAGAGGCACCCACCGCCCCACCAGGACTGTCGATCCTCAACACGAGGGCCTTCACCTGGGAATCCTGCTCAAATTCCCTTATTTCCTTGACTACTTTCTCAGAATCGGTGATGACCCCCTTGACATCTATGATCCCCACCTTGTCCTTACCTCCCACCGGAGATATGGGTACAAAACTCCTGGCGGTAAAATACACAAAGGTAAAAAGTACAAACACCGATAGGATCGTCAATCCTCCGATGGTAGCCAGTACGATCAAGAAGGGATTCGTTCTACCGATGGACTTTGAATCGGAATCCGTCATGGCAAAAGGTTGCTAGTCCTTCTTCTTATCGTCGTCAGAGGAACGAGAAATGCTCTGCTGCACCAACTCCTCCTGCAAGAGGCTTCCAAGGGTAGTAGCTGTCCTGCTTTTGGATGCGTAGTCCTCGAAATATGCACGCTCTTCATCCTCTGCAATCTTCTTAAGTGACAGGCCTATACGGCGTTCGAGCGGGGCCACGTGTATTACCTTGGCACTGATCTCTTCCCCTGCCTCATACTTACCCACTGGGCTCTTTGCCTTTCCAGGACCAATCTCGGACACATGGATGAGGCCCTCAACCCCTTCTTCCAGCTCCACGAATATACCGAAATCAGTAACATTGGTTAGCTTGCCAGTAACTACGCTGCCCAGGGGATAACGCTCCGGTGCAGATTCCCAGGGGTCGGGATGCAATTGCTTTACACCAAGGGAAAAACGCTCCTTGTCCTTGTCTATATTGAGAACAACCGCCTGGATCTTATCTCCCTTCTTATAGAGCTCAGAGGGATGCTTTATCCTCTTACTCCAGGAAAGATCGGATATATGAACCAGCCCGTCTATCCCCTCTTCAATACCTATAAAGACACCAAAGTCGGTGATATTCTTAACCTTACCTTCAATGACCGTACCAATTGGATACCTATCCTGGATGAGTTCCCATGGATTTGGTTCAATCTGTTTCAGTCCAAGCGAAATCCTTTTTGCCGCCGGATCAACCTTGAGTACCACGGCCTCGACCATATCGCCCACGTTAACCACCTGGGAGGGATGGCGTATCCTCTTGGTCCACGACATCTCGGACACATGGATGAGGCCCTCAACCCCTTCTTCCAGCTCCACGAATGCCCCGTAATCGGTGAGGCTTACCACCTTTCCATGGACCTTCTCGCCCACCGGATACTTCTCCTCGGCCCTAAGCCAAGGATCTTCGGACAATTGCTTTATGCCTAGTGAGACCTTTTCGTTTTCAGGATCAAAGGTCAGAACCTTGACCTTGATCTGATCCCCTACCTTAAAAACCTTAGATGGATGCTCGATCCTTCCCCAGGATATATCCGTAATATGCAAAAGGCCATCTATACCGCCAAGATCCACAAACACGCCGTAGTCGGTGATATTCTTCACTGTTCCTTCTCGCTCCTGGCCCTCTGCCAAGGATGCAAGGGTCTCTGTGCGTTTCTCAGCCCTTTCCTTCTCGAGCAAGGTCCTACGGGAGACTACCACGTTTTCCCGTTTACGGTTACATTTTAATATGGCGCATTCAATGGTATTGCCTACAAGACTTTCCGGGTCGCGAATAGGCCTCAGGTCTATCTGAGAAAATGGTAGAAATGCAATGACACCGCCTTTTCTGTCACCCAGCCGCACGGACAGGCCACCCTTGACCCTGGAGACGATCTTGCCCTGAACCGGCTCTTCTGCCTCAAATGCCTTCGTGATCTTCTCCCAGACATGCCTGCGCATGGCCTTTGAGTGGGAGAGCCTAAGGGTCCCGTCATCCGTATCCCATCTTTCCAGAAGGACCTCGACCCTGTCTCCTGGCACCACCGAAATGTTGCCCTCTTCGTCATAGAATTCCCTGACAGGGATAAGGCCTTCGGATTTATAGCCAACATCAACCATGACGTAATCTTTATCTACACCAACTACAGTCCCTTCCAGGATCTCACCTTCCTGGAAGGTCCTGAGACTCTGCTCAAAAAGATCCTCGAACTGGCTCATGTCACCGGTGTCGTCTGTTATCTCTTCCGGTTCTTTCGGTTCTCCACGCCCTGAATCATTGGCTGGAGCAGGTGCAGTCTCCTCTTCAGAGACCGCGGTTAAAGTTTGTTCTTGTGTTGCCTTGGTTGCCACTTTTTCCATTATAAACAAAACCCCCTACAAAGAGTGAAATGTGTCTTTATAACAGGATATGCGCCAAAGTTCAATGGGATCTATGGCAATGCCTGACTATGAGGACCGTCGAGGACCTTCTTTGCATGTTGACTCCCCTGCCAACCCCTTCTATCTTAGTGGGATGGATCGCAAAAAACCACTTGCAGTATGCCTGGTAAGTGGCGGGCTTGATAGCTGTGTTACTGCCGCAATGGCCGCACAGGACTGCGAGCTCGCCTTCCTTCATGTCAATTATGGACAAAGAACCCAGGAACGCGAACTCAAGGCCTTTGAGGAAATCGCCGATTTCTACCACGTCTCCAGAAGGCTGGTGGCCGACATCTCGTATCTTGGAACGATCGGCGGTTCTGCCCTGACAGACCCTGACATAGAGGTACCGGAAGGATCCATTGAGGCAAGGGGCATACCAATTACCTATGTTCCCTTCAGAAATACCCATATATTGGCCATAGCCGTATCATGGGGAGAGGTGATAGGGGCCCGATACATCTATAT
>WFZW01000238.1 GCA_015489365.1 Deltaproteobacteria bacterium
GAAATATATTTCAGAATTAGTTTCGACACAGATTATGAATATGATCAAGAGGATAGCCAAGATATGAAAAAGATGTCTTTCAACATCTGGATACCTACTCTTTATGTGATTGATCTGTCTTGGTTTGAAAGATGTCAATAAGAATATGAGTAATAAAGCTGACATGAGTGCTACAGGTAAGGCCATTTCCATCAGAAACTTGGAGAAGGAAATATTCCATTGGTGCCATAAGAATATATTTTGAGGGTTTCCTATAGGTGTAAGTGATGACCCAACATTTACACCTATGGCTTCAAAGATAACCATCTTGATGTTGTTGGTAATAGAGACCTTCTGTAGGCTGATGGTTAGAGGAACCATAATAAACAGAGCAATATCATTCGTCAGGAACATCGAGAGGATTGCAGCACTGAAGACTAAAAATATGGCAAGATATCGTTCATTATGAATACGTGTTGAAATACAGCAGGCCAAGAAGGAGAACATGCCAGTCTCTTTTATACCCGTAGTCAGTAGGAGCAATCCAGTCAATGTAATGATGGTATTCCAATCTACAAAATCCGGGTAGCAGCGCGCTGGTACTTCGGTAATAGATGAAAGAAAAACTAATAGAAAAAGAGAAATCGCAAGGAGGGGATTACTTTTAAAGAAACGTAGAATTCCTCGCGGAATGTTATTGACCATGAACCCACCCCGACCCCTTCTGACCGTAATCCGGATTGTAACTGCTTACGTTCCCAGGATCAATCCACTGCCACCACTTCGTATCCAGCCGTTATCAGCCTGGCTGCAGTTACCCCGGTGACAGGCCCCAGGCCGCAGGAAGGACTCCGGGCCTTGAGAATGCACCTGTTGACCCCAAGGATTCCAGCTAGGTAGGCACATTGTTCGGCCCCCTTGAGGAAGGCGCTAGTCACATCCCTTTCCGTTTCAACCGTCAATACCCGGGCCATGCCCTGCAGTACCATGAAGCCATCACCGCCGATTAGCCTGGCAGGTGGCCTGGGGGTTGGCAAACCCCCGAGCTGTTCCGGGCATACAGGCAGCAGCCCCTGGCCCTTCAATCGGGTTAGTAGCCCACGATCTATTTTTTGCCTGCCATCGTATCTGCAGTTGACTCCGATCAGACAGGCGCTTATCAGGATCGTACCCCTAGGCACTCCGATCAGTGTTTTCCCCCATGATCCCATGATCCAAAGTGACGGCAGATCCTTACCCTTTTCAGGGCCCGTGGTCGGTGTCTTGCCGTTGTTATACCTGCCTGTCTACAAATTCCACTGGCTGGTCCCCAGGTTCCCGTTTTTCAATGCTGCCTATTACGAAGGCATGTTCTCCCATGGCCCTGGCCTGTAAGAGGATATCCTGCGCCTCGGCCTGTGGTGCGATAAGGACCATGCCAATTCCGCAGTTGAAGGTCCTTAGCATTTCTTCTTCAGGGATTTCCCCCTTTACCTTCAAAAATTTGAATATGGAAAGTTCCGGCCAGCTCTTTCTTTCTATTACCGCCTTACAGGTCTTGGGCAGGATTCTAGGAATATTATCTTGGAAGCCTCCCCCTGTGATATGGACCATGCCGGTTATCTTAAACTGTTTTAGCAGGTGCCGGACCGTCTTGGCATAGATCCTCGTTGGGGCAAGCAGTATTTCTCCCAGGTTTTGTTCTCCAAGTTCATCAAGTACATCGTCTACGGAAAGCCCGAGTTTTTTAAAACAAATCTTCCGTACAAGGGAATACCCGTTACTGTGTAGGCCATTTGATGCCAGGCCTATGAGCGCATGGCCAACCCCGATTTCCGATCCATCTATAATGCCATCCCTATCTACTACACCTACAACAAAGCCCGCCAGGTCATATTCCCCATCCCCATACATGTCAGGCATCTCGGCGGTCTCTCCCCCTATCAGGGCGCATCCCGCATCCTTGCATCCCCTGGCTATACCCTTTATGACATCTTCTGCTATGCTTGCACTCAGTTTACCAGTAGCAAAATAATCTAGAAAAAATAGGGGCTTGGCACCACATACGATAATGTCGTTTACGCACATGGCTACCAGGTCCAGCCCAACGGTATCATGCCTGTTGGTCATGAATGCAATCTTTAACTTTGTGCCAACCCCATCGGTAGAAGACACTAGGACCGGCTGCTTGAACCGGTCCATGTCCAAGGCAAAAAGACCTGCAAAGCCACCGATTTCGGTCATCACCCCCCGGGTAAATGTTTCTGCCACAAGGGGTTTTATCCGTTTGATTAGCTTGTTTGCCTTATCTATATCTACACCTGCCTGGGCATAGAGTGATGCTTTGTTCACGTTGAGATTACCTCTTACGGTATATTTTTGAATTAAATTCTTGCAGTCCGTATCCTTGGCACAGCCCTCGGACTATGAAAAACTATAACTAAACTTCCATGCGGCCCCAAGGTACGTGCCGCTGGAGGTTTAGGATAAAAAAAAATAGTCCGACATTTTTTAGTTATTGATGACAAGATAGTATTTTCACAGTAGACAGTAGTAAACTTTCATGAATAAGAAGTCAATAAGACCGCAGCGGGCAGGCATGGATGAAGTAAAAAACGCAAAAGGGCATCGGAATATTTTGATCCCCAGAATGGGGGTCGATTTTCCGATCGAGGAAAAGATAGCCCAGGCATCGGATATCCACGATCGATGGGGTGCGCTCATATGCGAGGATAAGACCATAATGCACCTGTTGAACGATTACAGGCAGGCCGTGAATAACTCCTGGGAAACCATGAGGCATGTGGGGATCGTAAGGGAGTGCACTGCTTGCGCGGTGGAGGACGGGGGCAGTTGCTGTGGTAAGGGTATAGAGGATAAGTTCGACGTGGTCCTGCTTCTCATAAACCTCCTTATGGGTCGTCGACTTCCCAAGGTGCGGTTTTTCTCCGATGGGTGCTGGTTTTTGGGGGAAAAGGGATGCACTATCATCGCCCGGCATGTAATCTGTGTGAATTATCTGTGTAAGAGGCTCTACAGAAATATTGCCCTGGATCAGATTCAGAAGGTTCAATGGGCCATGGCCCAAGAGACAGATCTTTCGTTTCTACTGGAGGAAAGCATCAAGGGATGGCTGTGGGCCCTTACCGACAGGCATTCTCCTGAGCGTATTTTTTGACGGGGTTTCTGGTGGATTTTTCCGAGATGGACAGATTTTTTATGGGCAAGGCCATCTTGCTTGCCAAATCTGCACTCGATGCAGGTGAGTTTCCTGTGGGCTGTGTATTGGCCTCAGGGGACAGGATTGTTGGTAAGGGAGCCCGGATCTCAAGTGCTGGGGCCCATCCTAACGAGCTCGATCATGCAGAGATCCTTGCTATTCGGGATTGGATTTCACAAAGGGATAACGATGAAGATGGCCCTGTGGTTGCCTACGTAACCCTTGAGCCATGTCTCATGTGTTTGGGCGCCCTTATAATCAATGGCATCAGCAAGGTGATCTATGCCCTCGAGGATGTAATGGGTGGTGCTACTGGCATCGATTTTTCCCGTCCATTGACCAGGGCCTTGCAAGCAGGCAAGGTGATAGCCGACGGTCACCTCTATCTTAACTGGGGCCGTAGGATCAAGGGGGGATTGATGAGGCAGGAGGCCCTAGCCCTTTTCCAGAGGTTTTATTTGGATCCATCGAATGCCTATTGGAAGGACAGCCCACTTAGTAGATATATATTGTCTTGTAAATGAAATATCGTGAAGATAGAACGCAGAACAGTCCAATTTCACAGGAATACCGCAAATCTCTTTTTCCATATACTCACTAGGTGCAACCTCAAGTGCCGCCACTGTTACATCAACCCGGCCCAGCATGGAACGGGTATCCTGGATCAGGAGACCATACAGGCATGGCTATGCCTCTTTGCCGGGGGAAAGAGGATGGATAGGTATGGCAAAATACGATCAAACAGGCAGGCAGGTGGTATAAATATTGTATTTTTAGGGGGAGAACCCACCATGAATCCTGCCTTGCCAGGGGCCATCAAGACGGCACGCCGCCTGGGTTATGCCTCGGTCACGGTGGATACCAATGGATACCTTTTTCACGACATCCTGGATAAGGTCACCCCTGGAGACGTGGACTATTTTAGCTTCAGCCTCGATGGCTCCACCCCGGAGGTCAATGATGTCATTAGGGGCAAGGGAAGCTTTGAGGTATGTACCAGGGGATTGGCCAGGGCCGGTAGGCTGGGTTTCTCTGTGAGCGTGATATTCACGGCCAGCAGGATGAACATAGAAGACCTGGAAAATATGCCTGACCTGCTGGAGCGATTCGGTGTAAAGCGGTTTTTCATCCAGGTGATAGGCATAAGGGGAAACCCTGCCAGGCAAGGGGAGGGGCGCTTGCAGCTAGAAAGGGACGAATGGGAGTCCATCGTTCCCGATGTGGCGGCCAAGGCGGCCCGTAAGGGAATGCACTGCACGTATCCAAGGGTGTTCCTGCCCCTTGAAGAGGAATTTGCCTGTGCTGGGCTCGTGGCAGACAATCTTTTTGTCTTTCCAAATGGCAGGGTATACACCTGCCCCCTATGCGAGGATTATCCCATCCATGCCTATGAGATCCAGGGGGATATCCTAAAGGAGAGGCCGCTGATAACCGAAAGGGATCTATACGGTCTAAGGATACCGGAGGGTTGTGTCATGAACAGGGTACTCCATCCTGGTAATATCCCCTATGATGAACAGGGAAATCCCATGAGCAGGATAGCCTGTTGTATGCTCAAGGAGGAGGTCCTGCCAGCAGGGGAGCAAGTTTGATCTCCCTCTTGATAAGGCCCTGGGAGGACATTATCCCGAGGGTTTGCGCCCATGCCGCCCTATCTATCCTGCCCATTGGCCACTTGCCCTCGGGGGTCACGAAGGTCCTGGTGGAGGTGAGTTGTTGTTTTATGATGGCCAAGGGGGTGTCTGTGTCAAACCTATGGACTATCCTGGCAGCCGTGGCCAGGTTTGCCGGGTCCATTGCGGCCTGCCAACCTTCTATGACGGCTTGGGTGAATTCCTTTACCAATGCCGGCTGTTCACGGTAGATCCTGCCAGAGGTTATCAGAGAATTCGCCACGAATCGTATCCCGAACCTGTCGGGTATGAAAAAGCCTGCCTTCCAATTGGCCTTTTGCATCTTCTTTTGAAGGATGATACCTTCGGTGTTTCTGTATACCGGCCAAAGGTCCACCTCTCCCTTCCAGAATGGATTGTAGTCATAATGGACCGCATAGAGCGTCAGGCTGTCCGTAGGTATGCCGTATGCCTTCAATAGCGCCCGCATTATCGATTCGTCGTTTCCCCCATAGGTTATGCCTATGGTTAAGCCCTTGAGGTCTTGCGGTCTGTTTATGGTCAGCCTTTTTTGGTTGTAGATCCATTGTAACGGGTTTTTCTGGAAGATCTGGGCAAGGACCAATACATCGGCCCCTTCGGACACTGCCCTTATGACCTGGTCTGCTGAGGCAACGCCAAACTGGACCCTTCCAAGTTCAAGGTCTTTTATTGCATCCTGTTCCGCCCCTCCCTCCAGGAGTTTTACCGTAAGCCCATGGGCGCGAAACACGCCTTTCTCACGGGCCCAGATATCCCCTGCAAAACTTGCATTGTAGAGCCACTTGAGGCGGTACTTGATCGGATTTTTTCTCGTACCGGTCATATGGTTTCGTGTGGTTTCGTCTTTTTTTGTGCATCCTCCCAGCAGGTATAACGTTAGGGCTACAATAACCACTATGGATAGGGAAAGGATGAAATGGGACCTAGGGAATTGTTTCATGTCATAGTTGTCGTAAGAATTCAGTATGATATGGGATGTATCTTCATGTCCAGGTGGCAGCACTAGGAACGGGTTACATGAAGGTTTGGGATAGGCCTATCCGCCCATAAGGCGCATCTTTATTCTGCCGCCGATATATTCTATCAACGACAGGTAAAGGGAAGAGAAAAGGCCTATCAAGAAAAGTGCAACGAGTATCTTGGCCAGGTTGCTTTGGTATAGAGCCTTTCTGATGGTATAGCCTATGCCATTGGTGGCTGCAAGAAATTCTGCTACGATGGTACCTACGATGGCCATGGTACCGCTACCCACTATTACAGTGGTTATTTTATCCAGGTTCTCAAAGGTCCTGATGGCAAGCTCGAGTCTCCAGTTGATGCGCCCGGTGGTCCTGAAGAAATGTTCCACCTGGTCTACCGGTTCGGAAAATATGCCTATGAAGCTGAGAAGAAGGGGAAAATAGCAGATCATGGCAGCGATCAAAAGCCTTGATGCAAGGCCATCACCAAGGAACAGGAATATGATGGGGGCAACGGCTACTATGGGATATGCCTGGAGATTATAGGCTGCCGTTCGGGTTAGGTTGCCGATTACGGAACCGGAGCGGCCAAGGAATGCCACCAGGGTGGCCAGGAGGATGGCGGAAAAATGCCCTGCAATGGCCACTGCCGTGGTATTTACCACTGCTGCCAGGTATATCTTCCAGTAGGAAGTGGCAACCTGGAGCAGTTCCGCCGGTGGTGGGATTAGGTAGTCAGAAAAGGAGTAGGCATATTTGATGATCCACAGGATGGCAAGGCCGGTAAAAAATATGGAGGCAAATTGCAGTAGCCTTTTGAAAATGCCCATGGCCTATTCAGGTTTTCATCCCGCTGGCAGCCCTCAATAGCTGGTAGACCCTGTCTTGGAGCGTCCTTTCCTCGTAGGTCCGCTGCCCGGTACCCTCATCCAATCCGTCGATGATCCTTATCGCTGTATGTCCTTCCTCTGGATTTTGGGGAAGAACCAGTACAAGCCTCGAAAAACGCGCGACCTCCAGCGCATTGTGTGATATGTAGAGAAAGATCCTGTCTGCAAGCAGTTCCTTTATACCTGCCAGTATATGGTTCCTGGTCGGTTCATCCACATTGGCAAGGACCTCGTCGGCTATTAGTATGCCGAAGTCCTGTACGAGATAACGGATTAGGTTCATGCGGTTTTTTTGCCCCATGGATAGGCCGCTGTAGCGGCTATGGAGATATGGAGCCACGGCGTATTCCTCTATCAGGTGGGCAAGAAGATCCCTTTTGCCATAGTCACAGACCCTTTCGAGATGGTGCCCTGTTGATTCCCAGCCTGGAAACCGCTCGGCATTGTGGGAGTAAAGAATCTGACCCGTGGTTTCCACATCCACCCTTCCCTTGTCAGGTGGTATTTCTCCGCTGATTATGCGGGCAAGGGTACTTTTGCCTATGCCTGAGAAACCAAACAGGGATATGAAACCAGGTCGATCTATCCCGAAGCTCAATCCCTTGAAGACAGGCGTATCTGTTCCAGGATACCTATAGTAGAGGTTGTCACATACAAGCCGCATGGCCCTGGAACCCTTCGCAATAAGCCTACTTGCGGCCCCTTGCCAGTTTTTGCAATTTTCTGCGGCGCTTCTCCCGCCTCTTTATGATCTGTTTTACGGTCTTATCCAGGACATTCTTCCGGATCTTTATTACATCGCTTTCTGCCCCGAATACAGCATGCTTTAGGTATTCGAACCCGAATTGCATCAGCGCCACGTCATCGTCAAGGATCTTTTTTAAGGTCTTTTCTTTGACCAAGTACGTGTCCAGGAAACGACTTTCAAAGATGAATCTCCTGAATTGTTCCGTATTGGTGGATACCATGTAGAAAAGCCGCCTGGCCTTGGGGGGCAATTCCGTCTCCTCCCCAAAGGAGCGTTTTCGCAGGAGCAACTCCATCCATTCCCTGTTCATCCGGTCATAGAGGTCCGATTCCTGGTCCTCCCTCCAACTGTCAACCGTCCATTCAGTAGGTTCTTCGAAGCCCTTGCAATGTTCCTCCTTTATTAAGAAAAAGAATTCCTCTTCTTCTCCGGCATGCCTTTCCTGCTGCCTTAGGCTTGCAAGTCCAATGGGATAATACCGGCAACAAACAGGCCGGTCCGTATAGACAAGGCATCCATTTTCTGTAACGAAGGGGCACCTCCCCCCCTCTTCCTTCCTCATCTTCAGCCTCGCTACCGGCAAACGGGTTATGCCCAGCAATTCAGGTTGGGCATAAAGCTTCAAAAAGGCATCCGATGTGAGGCCAAGGCGGTTCTTGAGCCTTACTATGTCATAGGGGGTGAGGATGATGTTCATGTTCCTGCAGCATTTGGTGAAACATGATACACCGGGATAGCAGCGGAAATGGAACTTGCTGTTTCGTTCCAGGCGTACGGGTTCCACTACCGCGGCTAGTTCCCCCTTTTTCAGGATCTTGTCTACCTGTTTTTTTACATGTTTTAAGGCCATGGCTTCCTTCTACTGTTTTAATTTATCGGCTTTGAGCAAAGAGGTCATATCGTCTTGGATATGCTATCGAATCAAGTTTTGTGATAATCTAGTCTAAATCAACCGTGTGGGCAATGGTTCTATCCTGGCAAATGGCCTGCAGCCTTTTCAGGTCCGAGGGGGTATTGGCGCTTCTAAGGCAGTGTACGTCTATTCTCAACATGGATATCTCCTCGATACGTATCCTTCTTGCAGGCAGATTCTCCACAAAGGACGTTACGGATAATCGTTTTCTATCCAGGGCCCTTTTTACAAGGGGCTGTAACGACCTGTGGTAGATGGCATGAAGCGGTTCCAGGCCACCTTTTGGTTGTGGGACAATGCAGGGCGCCCAGGAGAAAAGCCCTGCCATATATCTAAGAAGGCGTCTGCTTACGAGTGGCATGTCGCAGGCAAGGAGGAACACCCGGTCGTATTTCGAATGATCAAGCGCTGCCTCTAGCCCGGCCAAGGGTCCCAGACCAGGCCGCAGGTCAGGGATCTTGTCTAGCTCTATCCTGGCATATGCTGCCGCGTCGTTCGTTACGAGAAATGTATCCTCGGAGATGTCAAGGGCAGCGGAGATTACTGCATCGATGACGCAACCGCCCATCCAGGGAGCAAGTGCCTTGTTACTTTTAAACCTGCTGCTCCTGCCACCTGCCAGGATGGCTACGGAGACACGGGGACTGTGTGGGCTTTTCAAGGGATTTTCCATGAATTATTTTTCATTTTGTGTTCTATATTCGATAGTGGCAAAATTATTTATCTCTCGCAAGCAAAATAACCCCCGTCTGTACCGGATCGTAGCCATGATCAACAAACTTGATAGGCAAGGGAGGGGCGGGGAAAATCTTTGAGGACGTTAGATGACAAGAAAGATTGCACTTATCACAGGTGTTACAGGACAAGACGGGGCATATCTGGCAGAGTTTCTGATAAACAAGGGATATGAGGTCCATGGAATCAAAAGAAGGGCATCCCTTTTCAATACGGATCGTATAGATCATATATACCAGGACCCACATGAGAATGACAGGCGTTTTGTGCTTCACTATGGTGACCTAACCGATTCCACAAATCTCATACGAATAATCCAGGAGGTGCAGCCCGACGAGATCTACAACCTGGCGGCCCAGAGCCATGTGCAGGTATCCTT
The DNA here is from genome assembly GCA_015489365.1 of Deltaproteobacteria bacterium. Lineage (GTDB taxonomy): Bacteria > Desulfobacterota > Dissulfuribacteria > Dissulfuribacterales > QOAL01 > S143-34. The sequence continues at coordinate 9,458 of WFZW01000238.1, forward strand.
TGAAACACCTGAATATACGGCAAACGCCGATGCCCTGGGAACCCTGCGCATACTAGAGGCCATAAGGTTGCTCGGACTTTCGGAAAAGACCAGGTTCTACCAGGCCTCTACCTCAGAGATGTTCGGCAAGGTAAGGGAACGCCCGCAGAGGGAGACCACGCCGTTCTATCCGCGTTCCCCCTATGCAGCTGCGAAGGTATATGCCTTTTGGATTACGGTCAACTATCGGGAGGCCTACGGCATCTATGGGTGTAACGGGATACTGTTTAACCATGAATCCCCGATTAGGGGTGAGACGTTCGTAACCAGGAAGGTGACCAGGGCAGTGGCCAGGATGGCGATGGGTCTTCAAGAGAGGCTGTATCTTGGTAACCTTCATGCCAGGCGTGACTGGGGCCATGCCAGGGACTTTGTAGAGGCCCAATGGCTGATCCTTCAGCAGGATGAGCCGGATGACTACGTAGTTGCAACCGGAGAGCAGCACTCGGTTAGGGAATTCTGTGAACTTGCCTTTAAGGAAGTTGGCATGCAGATTGAGTGGCATGGGAGCGGTCTTGATGAGAAGGGCGTTATTTCGAAGATAGATCGCACAAATCCTGCCATGGGTGGTCAGCCTGTCTCTATAAAGGAAGGTGATGTGGTGGTAGAGGTAGATCCACGCTATTTTAGGCCTACCGAGGTGGAGGAGCTCCTGGGTGATCCATCCAAGGCAAGGCAGAGGCTCGGTTGGACGCCAAGGGTGAGTTTTCCTGAACTAGTCAGGGAGATGGTGGCAGAGGATGTCGCCCTGGCACGGCGGGACGCCTATTGCAAGCGTAAGGGCTTCAAGACATTTGAACACCAGGAATAGGGGGCTTGTCCATGGAATTTAAGAAGACGGCAAGCATATACGTGGCAGGCCACAGGGGGCTTGTAGGATCGGCTATCGTCAGGAGGCTTAAGGCCAAGGGACGTAATGATCTCCTGTTGATGAGGTCGAATCAACTCGATCTTAGACGGCAGGAGGATGTAGAGGCCTTTTTTTCAAGGACAAGGCCCCGGTATGTATTCCTAGCCGCTGCAAGGGTGGGAGGGATCCATGCCAATGATACCTATCCCGCTGATTTCATAAGGGACAATCTCCAGATACAGACCAATGTCATCGATGCCTCTTGGCGTTTTGGGGTAAAAAAGCTATTGTTCCTAGGCTCTTCCTGTATATACCCAAAGTATGCCAAGCAACCCATGCGGGAAGAGTACCTACTCACCGGCCCCCTCGAGCCTACCAACGAGTGGTATGCGGTGGCAAAGATCGCCGGGATCAAGATGTGTCAGGCCTACCGGAGGCAATACGGCTTCAATGCGATATGCCTCATGCCCACGAATCTCTACGGTACCCACGATAATTTTGACCTTGAAACCTCCCATGTCCTTCCGGCCATGATGCGTAAGTTCCATCTGGCCCGTTTGGTCGAATCAGGAAATCTCGATGGGGTGGCCAGGGACGAGGAACTCTTTGGCAGGATTCCTGAGGACATCCTTATCCACCTCGGGCTCGTGCGTACAGGCACAGGTACCTTGGTGCGTCTTTCCGATACCATGCCCAGGGTCATGCTGTGGGGAAGCGGTGCCCCAAGGCGGGAATTCCTTCATGTTGACGATCTTGCCGATGCCTGTGTTTATCTTATGGAAAATTACGATGAGGACGAGATAATAAATGTGGGTTGCGGCCAGGATTTAACTATCCGGGAGTTGGCAGGAATAATTAGGGATGTGGTAGGCTTTCATGGTGAGACGGTATGGGATGCCAGTAAGCCTGACGGTACCCCGAGAAAGCTATTGTCCGTTGAACGGCTTGAATCCCTTGGATGGAGGCCTCACCTGAGTTTAAAAGAGGGGATACGCATGACATACAGATGGTACCTTTCCAGGTACGGTGAGGAAGGCCAGTCGGCTGCTCGATAGGAGATTTCAGGGAATTGACCGGGTGGGCCATCTTACCCCATTCGTACGAGGTGGTTGTTGATGGGCTTAGGTTTTGGTAGCAAGGGGTTTAGGCGTTACCTGGTCAATACCTCGTGGCTTGCAGGGGAAAAACTGGTCCGTTTTGCAGCAGGCCTTTTTGTAGGAATATGGATAGCAAGGTATCTTGGGCCTGAAAGGTTTGGCCTATTGAGTTATGCCATGAGCCTTGTAGGGCTTTTTGTCGCCATGGCAACCTTGGGGCTCGATGGTATAGTCGTGCGCGAACTGGTCCTGGCCAGGGATAAGAGGGACGAGCTCCTTGGGACATCCTTTTCCTTGAGGCTTGCAGGGTCGCTTCTTGCCTTGTTCCTGCTGGTAGTGCTATTGGTGTTGATTTCAGACAGCCCCCGTGAGTACATATTGATTATCGTTGTAGGGCTGTCCCTGGTATTTCAATCGTTCGGAGTAATAAACCTCTATTTCCAGGCCCGGGTGATATCCAGGTACTCCTTTTTTGCCACCCTCTTATCCATCTTGATTTCTTGTGCCATCAAGGTCTGGCTTATCCTTTCATGTGCATCCCTTATGGCTTTTGCCGTAATGATAACCATGGATGCGGCCCTTTTGGCAGCAGGCTATCTCTACTTCTATGTTGCCAGTGGCCTCAATCCGCTCAAATGGCGTTTCGATCGATCCATTGCAAATGCACTGTTGAGGGATTCCTGGCCACTAATACTATCCGGCCTGGTGATTTCCATATATATGAAGATAGACCAGGTCATGATCAAGTCCATGATGGGGAATAGGGCGGTTGGCATGTATGCCGCTGCGGTGAATATCAGCGAGGCAGGTTATTTCATCCCGGTAATAATCTCTAATTCCGTGTTTCCGGCCATTGTAGAGGCCAAGGCTGGAAACGAGCGTATCTATCGACAAAGGCTGCAAAGCCTGTATGACCTGATGACGTTTCTAGCCATAGGGCTTGCCTCGGTGGTTACCCTCCTCGGTGCACCCCTGGTCGGTTTTCTCTACGGTGGTGTATACCTTCCGGCTGCAAGGGTACTAGTAGTTCATATCTGGGCATCCCTATTCGTGTTCTGGGGCGTTGCTAATAGCAAATGGTTTTTGGCAGAGAACCTGCAAGTCTTCTCCATGGTCGGTGCCGTAATAGGTGCTGTTACTAACATAATCCTGAACTACCTTTTGATCGACAGATTCGGGATCCTGGGGGCAGCCCTTGCAACGGTGATCTCGTATGCGGTCTCCGCGTATCTATACC
>WFZW01000239.1 GCA_015489365.1 Deltaproteobacteria bacterium
CAATAAATGCATTTGGATTTTTGAGCTTGAGTCAAATATTCAAGCGGATTTCCGCACACCAAACAGTTCTGTAACTCCATTTGTTCATTATAACGTTTAACTTTCTTTTTCACCTCACCAGGTGAATTGTTTTTTGTATCTCAACATCCGCCAGATGCACTCTTCAATTTTTTTATTTCCATTGTTAATCCCTTTTTCTTCATCTAACCATATCGCTACATGGATGACGGGAATTCATATCAAACTTTCATGCAGCCCGTATCCTCCGCATTACACCTTCGGCAAACTTCAGGCTGCATGATTTACCGTGCAAATACAGATTTCAGGGCGGTATAGTCATGTACTAGGGTGCAGCAGCAAGGTACGGGCTGCATGAAAGTTTGGGTTCATGCCTATTTCTATCGAAACAAGGCCAAATATGATCCCCTTCTTGCCAGGACTTGGCATACTATGGTGTGGCACGCTAAACCAAAAAAAACATGCCGTCAATGTAATCAAAGTAGACGTGTTACCTCAGGGGATGGAAGAAGGTGTTTGTCTTGAAGACAGGCAATCTTACCCAGGTTTATATGAGGATTTGATTATAGCAAGCCTAGAACAACAATGGCTACTAATACGTGTTAAAAGGGGGGAAGCGGCAGAAATCCTCCCTGTATATATGCAGCATGGGAGGACATTAAAACCCAGGGCCATAAGTGGATAAATGGTGGGTTCCGGTTATACAGCGGCCAGGCATGTATCCTTGTCCAAGGGTTCGCCATTATCTTCGGCTGGCACCATTTCTGTGAACACACCCCCTATACGATCCAGGTGACTACGCAAGATCCTGGCAATTGATCCGCATGAACGAGTCCCTTTTGTACTATCCAACCCGTCATGATGACGCACCCTACCCGTCCCACGGAAATGGACGTCATTCTTGAAGACATCTACACTGCCTATTATACCACCTTCAGGAGCATCTACGACCAAACGACTGCCATCAAGCAATGCCAGGGTTAATCTTGTGCCGGAAAGCTCAAATGGATCGGCTTCATCCACCCCTGGCATATCCGGCCTGCCCAAAAGCGTGGTAGAAACAGAAGATAGTCTGTCAAAGATGGAAATAGTGGTGGCATCCTGGAATACGATCAGGTAACGCCCCGTGTCCAGACTGTGATCATCCAAAAGGAGGATTCCGGAATGGTTATCATATCCACCTTTATCCAATCCTAGGTGCTCCAGGTTAAGATCGAGATAATGTCCATTGCGGCAAACCCATCCCTTCCACATTGGAACGCTATCGACATCTATATGAATCTCAAAGGAAGTTGGATCCCTTTCTATGAATCTACAGATACTTTGGCATGAACGTTGAATAGGTATAGTCCCTGGTGGTAAGCCCTCCTGCAAGAGGCGTTCTGTGATCCGGTTCTTGGAAACTATCGTCGTGCTATCATTTTCTCTCCCAACAATCCCTTCCATCCTCTGCCTCGTCAGGATAGAGGCAACCTCCATTACCATCTTTCTCAGACAGCTTATGGATAAATTGATTGCCTTTTTGGGCCTATTCCACATGTGCTTCAACATTAGGCCTGCCCCACTGGCATACGAGGCTGAAGAATGGATGAAGTTCACAAGTGGAGAATAGCTTTCCCAAATCAGGTTTTGAAACAAATTAAACCTATTATAAGTTCCATTATCACCATCATGGAAATCACTCGCCCCTAATTTCACCCTATCTTCGTCCCTGGAATCCCTTGATAATGAACCAACCGTTAGGACCTGCTGGCCCGCAAGACCGTGCTTCATTCTCCTGCTCCCTGCTAAGGTATTTTCTCCATCAATTACAGAGCGCTTTCTACCCTGCAAGCACCCATGATTTGTAGGATTGCTTAGTCTTATTTATCCCCCGCAACGATCCATTGCCTTTTATCGGCTGCGGATCTTTAGAAACCAGGGGCAACACAATGTACACAGCGATAGATCTTGGATCGGCGTTTCCCTTAAATGGCACTTGTAATCCTTATCGGTAACTGGCAACATCCCTTTAATATTTGCAAAACAAGGGCCAAAAGATTCCTGGCTTACTTTTTACTGAAGTTCCTTAAACTTTCTGCAGCCTGTATCCTTCGCGTTTCGCCCTCAGGACATGAAGATACAGCCTATGCAAGGTAAAAAAGCCCCATGCCGCCGTTCATAGCAGCGTGGTTGCAACGGAATTTGTCACCAGTTTGCCAGCTGAATCCCTATGGACCTACCATTGTATGCAGGTTATATCAGGAGGATTTACATTTGCGGTTTGAAGTTAGGTACACCGCGGAATTTGACACTTAGTATGCGGACCATTCCAATGTCCGGCATAAAAAGAAGATAAAGGAGAGGTGCAAGTGGTAAGGTTATTGATATTTATGGGATCTCCAAGGATAGACGGGAATTCGGACATCCTGTCCCATGCGCTGATAACAGGGGCCAAGAATGCGGGTGCACAGACGGAACGACTGCCAATTGCCCACATGCGCATTAGTCCCTGCATGGAATGCGGGGGATGTGACAAGACTGGGAAATGCATCATCAATGATGACATGAGGCCAATCTATAGGAAGATAGAGGCATCCGATGTGATTGTAGTGGCCACTCCCGTGTTTTTCTATAACATTACGGCCAGCACCCAAGCAGTAGTAGAAAGATCCCAGGCGTGTTGGATAGGTAAGTATGTCTTGAAAAGGGGGAAATTGGGAGGCAAAACGAGAAAGGGAATCTTGCTCTGCCAAGGAGCCACTAAAGGAAGACTACTTTTTGACGGAATCTTAAGGACAATACGTTATTTTTTTGACGCCATAGATACCGATTTCAAAGGAGCCCTACTATATAGAGGAATTGAGGCAAAAGGTGCCATCAAGCAGCACCCAAATGCCCTCAGGGAGGCGGAAACACTTGGTAAGCTGTTAGCTACCGGGGCGGATCTCGAATCCTATACCCCTCTGAGAAACAAATAAGTTCCCTGGAGAAATGGCTTCTTGGCCCAAGAAAAGGGCTCAGGAGCAAAAAACACGGTCTTGCCAAGACGGGAAGGACACTTTTCATTAGGATAGATCCCTCCCACCCACACAAAGGCGGGTATTTCCCAACTACCAAAAATAGATTATGTTCAAAGGGCATTGCGGACCCTAAAAACACACCCCACCCATGCTCGGGTCGTATCCCTGTGTTAACAGGGATACGGCGTAGGGGGTGACGGGCTGCTTCAATTTAATCCTATCGATACTATATCGTATGAAAAAGAATACCACCCATCTCGTAGAAACATCACTTGAAGATGCCCTCAGGGCCTATAGAAGCACCATTGCCACTCAGATGAAGGTGATACTGACTGTATCCGATCTAATAGCTCGGTGCCTAAGAGAAGGTGGCAAGGTGCTTATTTGCGGAAATGGTGGCAGTGCTGCGGATGCACAGCACATTGCCGCTGAATTCGTCAACCGATTCAGATTGGACAGACGTCCCCTTCCCGCCATCGCCTTGACCACTGACACATCGGTACTCACTGCCATAGGTAATGACTACACATTCGATCTCATCTTTTCTAAGCAGGTGGAAGCCCTGGCAGAAACAGGGGATGTACTTTGGGGCATAAGTACCAGCGGCAGATCCCCCAATATACTGAAGGCCTTTGATACTGCCAGAGAAAAGGGGGCAATGACCATAGGCTTTTCAGGAAAGGACTCGCATATCATGGCAACACATTGTGACGTGGTGCTAGAGGTAGATTCAAAAGATACCCCAAGGATACAGGAAGTGCAGATATTCCTTGCCCACCTCATCTGCGATCTGGTCGAAAAGGGGCTTTTCTCATGAGTTATCCAAAACCACTGGATTTTTCTGCTCTTAAGACCTATTCACTCCTTGAAAGACCCAGCAAGGTCAGCGTAGACGACTTTGCCCACCCCTTGAACGCAGGTCTGTCGCTATCAGATTTTTTGGCCTGTCTACCCAACCAATTGGCCGCAAGGGATCTGATCTCTGTAGCCAAGGCCGTGGCAGATGCAGTTGCAGGCGGTCGTAAGGTGATACTTGCAATGGGTGCCCACGTAATAAAGGTGGGGTTAAACCCTATCATTATCGACTTAATGAAACGTGGGATCATCTCGGCACTGGCACTCAATGGTGCCGGCATCATTCACGATACAGAAACTGCCATGGCAGGGAAAACCTCTGAAGACGTGGCTGCAGTGTTAGGGGATGGTATGTTCGGTGCTGCCAGGGAGACCGGCCAATTCCTGAATGATGCAATAAAAAAGGCCGCTGCACAAAACATGGGACTGGGCCGGATGGTAGGAAGGTGCCTGGTTGAGGAACAATTTCCATTCAACAAGGTCAGTCTACTCGCCAATGCCGCTGAGCTTGATATCCCGGTAACCGTTCATGTAGCCATTGGCACCGATATAATCCACATACATCCTGGGGCAAGTGGCCAGGCCATTGGCAAGGCCTCTTATATGGACTTTAAGATATTTTGCAGCATCATTTCTCAGATGGAAAAAGGTGTACTGCTACATATGGGCTCTGCTGTTATCCTTCCAGAGGTCTTCCTTAAGGCATTGACCCTGGTAAGGAATCTGGGATACCCGGTAAAGGAATTTACCACGGCGAATTTTGATTTTATCAGACATTACCGGCCCTTGACCAATGTAGTTCACCGTCCTACTTTAGAGGGTGGCCATGGATACAATATAACCGGCCACCATGAGATAATGTTTCCGCTGCTTGCTGCCACCATACTGGAAGAACTTGCTAGACAAGATGACACAATAGCTAACCTATGAATCCAAATTATGCGCTTCAAATGGCAAATGAATAGAATTATCTCTAAAATACAGGGGGGTTACAGACAAATCAGCGCCCTCTTTGATTTACCTAAAAGGTGCATAATTTACCGTAAAAATACATCCTTGGTAAGGACTGTATCTTCATGCCCTGGGATGCGGTTCAGAGGCTATGGGCTGCATGAAGGTTTACCGTGAAAATACAGAGTCAATGGGCTGTATCTTCATATATTGAGGGTGCGGCACCAAGGTACGGGCTGCATGAAGGTTTGGGATGAACTTGGAGAAACAGTTGATTTATAAATCACTGCCAGGGATGGGATGAAAACTTCAAAAATAAACCGGGGCCTGTATGGATAAACACAAGAGCGCAGCCAATGAAATCTTCCTAAGCGCCCCAAAGCTGGAGGAGACAAAATGCCAATTTATGAATACACATGTTCATCTTGCGGAGAGGAATTCGAGGAACTGGTGCTTGGAGGCCAGAAGGAGATAAGATGTCCCAAGTGCAATTCCTCCCAGACACAAAAGAAGATGTCAGCCTTTGCCATGAAATCGGGTGCAAGGTTCGTTGGAACCGGCAAAAAGGCCTCCGGAGGATGTAGCGGCTGTACCAGTACAAGTTGCAGTACCTGCGGAGGCTAATGTTGACAGACCTAGATCTCCTGCCTTGACCGCCTGCCCCACAGCCAGGGCGGACTCATATCTTTCACCAAGATGAGCCTTACAGTTCGCTGTAGAACCCCCTGTAAGACCCTAATGCCTGTGATGCCCCAGTAGAGTGAAAGGGCGGATTAGACTCTGCCCTTGGACGGTATTTCATGGATGAGGCATGGGGACAAACACAACGAAAGGAATAGACAATTAACATGGGCAAAAGCCTTAGATTAGGTACGAGAAAGAGCCTACTTGCATTGACCCAAAGCAAGTGGGTTAAGGAACAAATAGAAGGCCGCTGGCCGAACGTTACTGTGACGCTGGTAGAAATCACCACTAAGGGGGACAAGATCCTCGACGTGCCACTGGCGAAGGTAGGCGGTAAGGGACTCTTTGTAAAGGAGATAGAGGATGCGATCATAAAGGGAAACGTCGATCTTGCTGTACATAGCCTCAAAGATGTACCCACAGAGTTACCAGAGGGACTGGAGGTATCCATCTTCCCCAGGCGTGAGGATTACCGTGATGCATTTATCTCCAACGTGGCTGACTCTATCGATGAATTGCCAAAGGATGCAGTTATAGGCACCAGCAGCCTGCGCCGCATGGCACAGCTCAAGGCCCTGCGGTCGGACATAAGGATCGAATCACTCAGGGGCAATCTTGACACGCGTCTGAGAAAACTGGAAGAAGGCATGTTCGATGCCATCATACTAGCTGCTGCTGGATTGAACAGGCTGGGTTTAGGCAATCGAATCTCATCCCTTTTGGACCCATCGGTCATGCTTCCAGCCATAGGCCAGGGTGCGCTGGGAATTGAATTCAGGTCAAATGACGGTGAAATACGAAGGATACTTGATGCCATTCATCATGAGGAAACCGCCACATGTGTGAGGGCAGAAAGGGCCTTTCTGGCCAAGCTAGAGGGGGGATGCCAAGTACCAATAGGTGCCCTGGCCAGATTAGAGGAAGGCCGTCTATGCCTGGAGGGGATGGTAGCCAATGAGACCGGCACCATTGTGATCAAAAAGACCCTTGAAGGATCGAGGCGCGATCCGGAAGCCCTTGGTAGTGAGCTTGGACAAACCATTCTCGATGCCGGTGGAAAGGAAATCCTAGAGGAAGTTTACAGTGACAACTGAAAGAAATAGATTGGGCAAGGTATATCTGGTTGGGGCAGGTCCAGGGGATCCTGGCCTTCTTACAATCAAAGGGAAAGAACTTCTTTCCAGGGCCGAATGCCTGATATATGATCGCCTGGCGAGTCCAAGGCTGCTTGCCTTTGCCCCCCATGATGCCGAAAGGATTTACGTGGGCAAAAGAATCGGCAAGCATGCATTCAAGCAGGAAGAAATCAACGCCTTGATCGTTAAAAAGGCCAGAGAGGGGAAGACCGTAATACGGCTAAAGGGTGGTGATCCCTTCATCTTTGGCCGGGGTGGCGAGGAGGCCGAGGTACTGGCCGAGGCTGGTATCCCATTCGAGATAGTCCCTGGTGTCACATCGGCCATTGCGGTGCCAGCCTATGCAGGGATACCCCTAACCCACAGGGCCTATACGGCCTCTGTGGCATTTATTACCGGGCACAGGAGGCTCGACACCAAGGAGGCCCCTGTTGACTGGGAAGGCCTGGCCAAGGGGGTTGGTACCCTGGTCTTCCTCATGGGCATGACGAATCTTCCAAACATTGCCCAAAGACTAATGAAGTTTGGACGCAGTCCTGATACACCTGTTGCAGTGATCCGATGGGGAACCACGCCTAAACATAAGTCATTAATGGGTAAACTTTCCAATATTGCGGCAAGGGTCAAGGAAGCAGGGTTCAAACCTCCTGCCATAATCGTGGTTGGTGAAGTGAGCGCACTCAAGGACCGGATAGGCTGGTATGAAAAGTTGCCCTTACTGAACAAACGCATATTGGTGACCAGGACAAGGGCACAGGCTAGTGAACTGGTAAAATGTCTAGAAGAGCGAGGTGCTGATTGCCTGGAATGCCCCACGATAGAGATAAGGGCCGCCCGAGACCAAGGCCTTCTAAAGGATGCCTTAAGTAGGCTGGAGGCCTATGATTGGATCATATTCAGCAGCGTAAACGGGGTAAACTTCTTTTTTGAAGGGTTACTGAACTCAGGTAAGGACATACGTACCTTAGGTGGAATCAAGATCGCATCGGTAGGGAAGGCTACCTCAAAGGCGCTATGCCACTTCCACATCGTCCCTGACATCGTCCCTAAAGACTTCCGGGCAGAGGGTTTATTAGATGTCCTATCCAGGCAAGGTGTTAAGGGAAAGAAGATATTGATACCACGGGCACGCAAGGCCAGGGAACTTCTGCCCCAGGGGCTAGAAAAATTGGGCGCTGAGGTGACGATAGCCCCTGTATATGAGACAATAGCCCCGGTGCCTTCACCAGAAGCATGTGAAAGATTGAAAAAAGAACATATTGATCTAATAACCTTTACCAGTTCTTCTACCGTAAGAAATTTCTTTAAAATTATACCATCGAAACTACGGGACAACCTGCTGGCAAGGGCAAAGATCGCATGCATTGGCCCGGTAACTGCAAAGACCGCCGATGAAATGGGAATCAAGGTTCATATTCTTCCACAAAGGTCTACTATACCGGATATGGTAGATGCAATAGAGGCCCATTTTGCAAGCAGGTAACGGGCAACCTGCCGGGGCTTAGATTCTAGGACAATAAGGAAACCGTGAAGGTGTTCCGCAAAACTAGCTTGAATATTTTTACATAATCGGCTCTATTTTAAGGGATCTTCGGGGAACAACTATAGGGAGACCTTTGCCACAGGCCCCTTTTTTAATGATACCTGATATTGACGAAGAGTTTTTTCCATTTATCCCTGTCTGGTCTCTAGATCCTGATAGATACAACTTTTTAGGGCCCAGGGAATATCGTTTGATGCAAACAGGGCGCTGTGAACTGTTGCGCTGGACCTATTCAGGGCCTGTCGTGGCCGGGAAGGGCGTCAAGGTATGTATTTCGCAAAAGCAGGGCCAAACAGGAGATGCCCCCTATTAAAGGCCTCTTATGCGCTGTGATAAACCATGAGCATCTATTGCCCTCAAACCCCACCTGAGCTTGTCTCTGTACTTACAAGAATTCGTAAGAAGCGGAAGGATTACGAAAAATATGGATTCTCCCACATTCAAGGTAGGACCTTAAGGGCCTTCTTCGACCTGGCCCAAGAATATGAAACACTTGAGAATTTCTATCGAGTAGCCGTCTTTGTGCCCAAAGAATTCATGGGCTTCGATTCCTGTCTCTATCTTATAGATGGCTCTGCCAATGGCCTCTTCATGGCCTGTGATTCCCTGAACGGCCTGTCTGTCTGCGGCATGAAACCGCCACGTGGTATAAGGATCAGTGATGAGGCCTATGAGCTGAACGATTCGTTTATAACCCCTATAAAGGGGAACCGCAGGCTTTTTTCTGCGAACCCCCTCTCCAGGGCAAAGGACGTTATTGGTCTCTTTGAGGTCTTTCCACTCTCGAGGTTTGAGGACAAGGACAAGCTGTTTTTTGAAAAATACGCCAACAGGATCGGCTACAACCTGCATTACAAGCTGATTTCACTTCAGAACGAAGAGCATATCAAGTTCATAAATACCCTGGTGGCCGACATAGATCATAATGTGATCGTACCCAACATGAAATACAAGGTCTTCCTCAATGACCTCAAGAAAAAAATCAGGGGCCTAAGGGGACTAATCAGGGCATTAGATGAATACGTAACCGGACGGCTCCCAGAAAGGGATATGGAATCAAACAGGCTGTTAAATATACAAAAAAGCCTCGATGGCCTCGTTGGAGAAATTGCATCCTCATACGAGGATATAGACAAACATTTCCGCAATACGAGCCTTTTTCTCGAAAGCCTCCTGCGCAGGGATCATTTTGAAAAGGGCCATCTGGTACTGCGAAAGAAGAATTGCCGGTTCAAAAGAGAGGTGATCGAGCCCCAACTTGAACGATACAGGCAAAGATTAGAGCGACAGGGCATCAGAATAGACAATCTCATGGGCGGCATACCGGATGAAGACATACCGCTTGCGGTCGATGTCGGGCTAATCTCCCAGGTATATGCAAACCTATTTTCAAATGCAGAAAAATATTGCCAAGAGGTGCCAAATGAATTTGGTCAACCGGTCAAATTCATGGCCTATGGACGCGAGATACTGCCTGATTTTTTCGGTGAAGGCAAGCCAGGGATAAAGTTCAATGTCTTCACCACAGGCCCACATATTCCCCAGGAAGAGGTGGCCCATATCTTTGATGAAGGGTACCGGTGTACCAGTGCACAGAAGAGTCCAGGATCAGGGCATGGATTGCATTTTGTAAAAAAGGTCGTAGAGGTACATGGGGGAGTGGCTGGCTATGAGACAACGCACCTCGGTAACAACTTCTTTTTTATCCTCCCGTTGCAAGAGCCTGGGGATGGACAGACACATGCCTGGTGATGAACACCTGCCCATGGCAAATTTATCCGGACAACCAGTAGATTTTGCGAGGGATCTCAATCCTGAACAACTTGAAGCGGTCGAGACCCTAGATGGTCCGGTCCTGGTGATTGCCGGTGCAGGCAGCGGAAAGACCAGGACCCTTGTCTACAGGGTGGCGATGCTTATTCACAAGGGTGTCGACCCAGGGCAGATACTTCTCCTTACCTTTACCCGAAAGGCCGCAGCCACAATGCTCGAAAGGGCCTCGAGATTGGTTGGAGAAAAATGCCAAGAGGTTCAGGGTGGAACGTTTCATGCCTTTTGCAACCACATGCTCAGGAGGTATGCGCCCCGTATTGGATATCCGAACAATTTCACTATAATGGACAGGGGGGACGTACAGGACCTGTTACGTCTTCTAGCAAGACAACTCGGCCTTGCCGGTTCATCCCGCACCTTTCCCAAAAAGGGGGCCTTGGCAACCATATTCAGCAAGGCGGCAAATTCTCACATGGACCTCGTCTCTATCCTTGAAAACCACTATCCGCACCTGCTTGAGTATGCCGCTGCCCTTGAACGACTATCCAACGTCTATAACCAATACAAAAAATCCCATGCCTTGATGGACTATGATGACCTTTTGATAAATTGGAGGGATATCCTACTTGAGTGTGAAGATGTACGAAGATGGATTGGCAAAAGGATACGTTACATAATGGTCGATGAATACCAGGATACCAACAAGTTACAGGCAGAAATCGTAAAGCTAATGGCCTTCGGCCACAATAATGTAATGGTCGTAGGTGATGATTCCCAATCCATCTATTCATTCAGGGGGGCGCATTTCAAGAATATACTGGATTTTCCCAGGTTATTTCAGGGAACAAAAATAATCAAACTCGAAAAAAATTACCGGAGCACCCAACCCAATCTTGACTGTACCAATGCAATCATTGCCAATGCCCGCCAAAAGTTCACAAAACGTCTAGTAGCATGCAGAAGTGGGGGAGGACTGCCTGGTCTATATGTGGCCAGGGATGAAATGGACCAGGCACGCTTCGTGCGTCAAAAAGTAGAGGACCTTCTGACCCAAGGCATCGAACCCACTGAAGTAGCAGTACTTTTCAGGGCCGGTTTTCATTCCTATGCCCTTGAAACCGAACTCAATACCGCTGGTATCCCCTTTATCAAACGAGGGGGCAAACGCCTAGTGGACGCAGCACATATAAAGGATATGCTGTGCATCTTACGGATCCTGATAAATCCACTGGACCGTCTGAGCTGTGACAGGATTTTCTTACTTATTGAAAAGATCGGCCCCAAGACCGCTGAAAGGATCTTCAGCAACCTGCTTTCTAGCCAGGATCCGCTAGATCTTCTGGCGCACTATCCATCCAAGGCCAAGTGGGCAGCCCATATTAAGGAACTTGGGGCAATGCTTAAGGCGCTTGCCGAATCCGCAACAGGCCTAGATCACGCCATGAAAAGGATCGAAAGCTGGTACACGCCATACCTTAAGGGCCTGTATCCAGATGATTGGCCTAGGCGTCAGCAGGAACTGACACAATTGAGAATCCTTTCTAGTCGTTATCCTGATGCAGTGAGCCTACTTTCAGACCTGGCCATAGATCCACCCGAAAGAAATGAAACCTACCAAAGGGACAGTATCTGTTTGTCAACCATGCATTCGGCCAAGGGACTCGAATGGAAGGTGGTCTTTATCATCTCCCTGGCAGAAGGACGATTCCCCGCTCCAGCCTCTACCCAACAGGTCGATGCAATAGAAGAGGAAAGGAGGCTTTTTTATGTGGCGGCTACCAGGGCCAAGGACCAGCTCTTCTTCTGCTACCCTGCCTTTATCAACCAATCTGGGGCAGGCCTTCTTCCAGCACGACCTTGCAGATTCCTGGAAGAGATACCGGGTAATCTACTGAAACCCTGCAAACCTCACGAAACAGCCAGGGAAGGACATCCTGCACATATGCCAGACCGTTATGATACCAGGGCCTGCATCCCAGGAAATACGGAACATAATGAGATGCCAGCTGGCTCCAGTGGATTCAAGGTAGGTATGAGGGTGCGGCATCCAATCTTTGGCCCCGGACGGATTGCTAACATCATGGATGCCAAAAGGATAAAGGTGATGTTTGATGTATCGGGAGAGAAAACCCTGCGCCTTGATTTTACAGAACTAAGCATAATCTAAGGGGGCGGGGCAAAGAAAGACATTTGGGAGATCCCTGTTTATAAATCTTAGCGCTGCCCTTCGAACACCGTGCTTCCCTCACAACTCAATTCCCCTGAGACCACTGTCCATCTGGCAGTACCATATACCTCATTACCCTCCTTATTGAAGGTAGCAGAGGAACGGATTCCAAATGAGTTTTCTCCATCGATCCAGGAACCTGATAGCAACACCTCGTTACCATTTATGGATCCCTGCAAGGTCCTGTCGCCGTTTGTAAGGACTATTTTGTCCCCGCTCACGGCGATATCCACCATTCCGTCAAAGAATCCAGGGGATACTGGGCAAGTAGCACTGGTTTCCGTAGACACAAAAGACCAAGGACCATTTATACCTGAAGAAAAAGGGAAAAAGGAACCTATCTTTCGCCCTTCAAAGGCATATTGGGTCCCCGGGCTTCCAGAATAGGACCACAGCCCCTTCATCTTCTCAGACGATATCGATCTCACCTCGTACCTATACTCATAACGCCCATCGGAGAACTCCACTACATACCATCCCTGAGGGGAATAAGATACGGAGATAGGGTGCCCGTTCCATTCCCCAGAGAAAAGTCCATAACCTTCATGTATAATGGCATGGTATTCGGGATAGGTATCTCCCTTATAGGTATCGGAGACCATCCAATCACCGGAAAGGCTAAGTATATTGAAATAGGTCTCCTGTCTTGGTACAAGCCCGGTGGATGTAGACTGGTCTACCTCGATCTTGAGGGTCCCCTCAAGCCCTACCAATGGAATCTGCCCGAGGTCCAGCCATAGGGTTGAGACATCATCTGCCAGATAAAGGTCGTCGGCATTGGCAACTGGAAAACCATAATTGGAAAAAAGCACGAGTTTGCCTTGGGGCACATAGGCAAACTTGAGACCTGGCGCCAATTGAGGATGTTCCATAAGGAGAAAATACTTCCCGGTCCTGCCGGTACGAATGTCCATATTGAGATCCAGGTCCTGGGCAGTATTGGTGAAAAAGATCGCCTGTGCAACATCCTGATTTTCCGTGGTATCCTCTATCAGGGCAGTAATATCCGCCTCCCAGTCCTGGTCGGTTTCCAGGTCCTTGAGAACCAGCCTGCCTAAATAATGGCCAGGATCAACAGAGGAGGCAAGGGCAATTAAAAGTTCCGAGACCGGCGGAATGGAATTGTCCTCTCCATCCACAGTTGAAGGTGAAGGATTTAGTGCCAGCCAGCTTGGCGAATACATAACCTTCCATCCCCTATTGCTGGCTGGAAGGGGCAGCCATTGTGAAGATATCATATTGGTCAATGTAATCCTGGCACTGGAACCAATAATGGATGCGGCCATGGCCTGATTGAATGCCCATGAAAAACCCAACAAAAGCAATACGGCCAGAGAGAAAACCAATCTCTTCATCACAAAATCAACCATCATATTCTCCTTACCTGGTCCAGGAAATCCAATCGTAGTAGGCATGGATATTATCTGGCATTATTATTCCAAAAAGAAGATAGTACTTCCCCGCTCCCTTGTAGCCATCCGGGATCACATCGTCCAGGGAACCTACCGAGTCTGACCAGGTGGTTATAGACCAGTTTGCCACCTCGGGATACAATCCTCTCACAAAGGTCCCATCGGCCCGCCTGGAGAAGAAAAGCCATCCACCGGTCCAAGGATCGATAAAGGGTGTAACCACGATCAGATATCTGTTGGCAGTGTAGGAGGTGAAATCATTGGACGTGATCTTCCACCTTGCCCCTCCGGCAGGATCCTGCCATACCAATACTTCAGGTGGCTGAAGTGACGGATTCAGCCATGGCGGCGTCTGTCCATTGTCCATCGTTTCGTCGCCAGAGGAAGCATAGTCCTCCTCACTTACACCTGTACCCTCAAGATATACGACCATTGAATCCATCAGGTGGTTGAATAACAACCTCAACTCACCATTGACACTTCCTTCACTGGTAGGTTTAAAGCCTATGACTGCATGAATAGT
Organism: Deltaproteobacteria bacterium; assembly: GCA_015489365.1. Lineage (GTDB taxonomy): Bacteria > Desulfobacterota > Dissulfuribacteria > Dissulfuribacterales > QOAL01 > S143-34. The sequence goes on from WFZW01000239.1 coordinate 14,125, forward strand.
CTGGCCAGGTGCTATGGTCATACCCTGGTCCAGGCCGTCAACACTAAAGGCGTCTCCCCACAGGTCCACTTGAAGCAAAGTAGCAGTCCCCTTGCCATCATTGGTGATCGTAAAGTGCTTAGACCTTGTGTTTCCGACAGCGGTATCTGCAAAGCTGATACTGTTGTCAGACAGGACTATATCTGGAGAGCCCGACGCAATAGAGGGATCTTGGCCTGTACCACTTACAACTATGTGCACGGGATTGGTCATATGTGAAAACAGTATGTCTATGGTGCCACTGTATTCACTGGCCGTCTGCGGAGTGAAGGTTATGACCATCCGTGCCGAGTTGCCAGGCTCTATCTCCGTACCGCTACTGACATTCGAGTATGTAAAACCATCCGACGGCGCATCGATATGAAGAATCTTTGCGGTCTGGCCTCCGTTATTGGATATCTTGACGTTTACGGATTTGGAACTGCCAATACTGACATCACCGAATCCTACTGAACTGGTGCTCAAGCTAATAGAGGGAGGATCAGTAGATTCCGATCCAGTACCAGAAAGCTGGATAATAACCGGATTTGTCTCTTTGAAGATGAAGGCAAGGCGGCTATTATTGCTACCCCCTTGTGTAGGGGCGAACTTGACAACGAAATTTATCGAGGTGCCGGCATCTATCTTCTGGCCCGAAGATGGCCCACCAAGTACCGTAAATGGTTCCGAGGGTTCTTCCACCTCCACCAGATTGACGGCAGTATTGCCATCATTTTGCAACACCACGTTCTGGTATACCACATCCCCTACCGCTACCGACCCAAAGGATACTGCCGAGGGATTAACCGATACCGAAGAAGTGCTGGGGTTCTGTTGCAGTCCAAGCCCCTGGAGATTGATCGTGACTTCACCGGCGTTCGATGTAATCAATATGTCATCATGGAAGGAGCCCGCTGTAGTCGGCGTGAAGGACACGGTAACAGTAAACTCACCACCTGGCATCAAATCGATGCCTGTTGTATCGCCATCCTGCATCTCGTCAGGAAGCCCCACATAGGCAAAGGGACTCGACAGGGAGGAAAGGTTCTGTATAGACAACATGATGTCGCCTGTATTCTTTATCTTAAAGGATGAAGATGTAGTTTCGCCTGACAGGCGGCTACCAAAATCTATGAGCTTTGGAGACAATAGACTGTTATCCATATGAAGGACGGTCAGTTGTGGCTGGCCTATGGTGAAACGCTGTCCATATATGTCCGATCTCGTGGTTGCGAAGTTGCGTGCATCCTTCCACACACCCAGAAACATATGGTTCGACTGATTGAAGGCAATGGCAGGTGAATATTGATTCCCAGCGGCTGGGACGCCGTTTGAAGAAACGCTGATGAGATAATTGCTGCCCCTTAGAGATCCCTCACCGTCTACGTATTGGCCAAAGATATCCAGGTTCTCTACCGAGATCGAACCATTGCGGCCATCCTGCCAGGCTACGAAAAAGCGCTGATTCGTGTAATCATAACCTACATATGGATTAGTCTGTCTGGAATCTTTTACGATTTCATCGATTTCACCGTCGCTGTTGGTATCCTGGTAACCTATTATAAAATTGGTGTTGTACTTGTTGCCGGTCGTGTAAACGAGTTGTCCATAGATCTTGGTATAATTGACCCCGCCACGCAGATCCTCCCAGGCAACGAGATATTTACCAGAGACAGGATCCGCCGTTACCGACGGGTTGTAGGCAAGGCTATCTGCATCGCTAAGGCGCATGGACATGATTTCGGACAGAGGGACCTCATTCATGTGGATACCGTATATATTGGTCACGCTGGGATCCCCATCAAAAAACGAGATTTCCGCCTCGCTGCTAACCCCATCTGCGCCGCAATCGAAACAATCCGTAGGGCTATTTTCGATTTCATCGCTATTGTTGGTTACGACGAGCTTACGCCTCACCCCTTCCCATGCCAAAAGGATGTCACCTGATGACTGATCCACTGCTATGTCCACATTATTAATCGAGTCGAAAAATTCATAGGTGATGACCTCGCTCGTACAGGCAATGCTATGGCTTATTTCCCTTATATTGATAGTATCCCCCGTCCGGATAACGTCAGGGGAAACCACCTCGCCTATGCTACCAGAGGTGGGACTGCTGAGCGCTGCAAAGGAAACCATGCTGGTATCCCCAACGGTCCATGAAAAGGCGTTGGCACTACAGCCAAACGGGTTCCCGGTTACGCGTTTCCTGGCCGATCTGTTCTCTGTCCAGGCTATCCAGAACTGATCCCTGACAGGGTCATATACTATCTTTGGCTTGGCCCTGCCTAGAAGAAGTGAATCCCCAAAGACTGGGTTGTAACTCAACTCTAATTCGGAAGAAAATTGCAAGGTGGAACAATCGGATACGTCTATGGCCCTGAAAAAGATCCCTCGCCCGCGGGTATCCTGCCATACAACTCCCAGTCGGCTGTCACCCTGGTCATAGGCCACACGGGGAAAGGTCTGGTTGCCAGGGTCACCTTTTCCGTCGTTATCCTCATCGGATATAAGGACCGGCTCACCGCAGAAATTCCCGTCTCCGTCAACAAACTGGCCCCAAATATCTGCCCCGGTATTGGTATCAACGGGATTGGCAACGGTTCTCCAATCCTCCCACACTACGAACCATAAATTTTTGTCTGGAAGGGCCACTACATGGGGATTCTGTTGATCGTATTCGGCCACACTGATCTCAATTGGAGGACCCTCATTAGAGGCATAGGCGAATACTGCGATCAACGAAACGGATAAACTGGCAAAAATCTGTATTAATAAGAGCCGGCGGGAAAGCCGTGCCAACCATTCTAAGCGGATCATATCGTTCTTCTCCTTGGCAAGTCCAGGTTCATGATGATCACAAAGACACACCCTGGATCAGGAGCCCCATGTCTCAGGGGGTTCTGGCGTAGACGCAGGTGGGTTAGCAGGAGGGGTCATCGGTTTTACATGGGGCTGGCGATCTGTCGGTACGGGCCCTACGCTACCGGGCGATATGGCCGGTGATTCCACACGGCAGGCCTTGAACCGAAAGGAAGCCATCAAGTTATCTGCCAACATCCTGGCAGCCTCCTCCACTGCCGTATCCATGTGAAGTCTCTCGGATGGATCCGCCCATGCGGACTCGGGCTCCACCCGTTTTTCAACACGGTTCTCCCACACCACCCTTCCTGTATGGACATCCTGCAGGGCAAGACTCAACTGGATAACCGCCTGGGGCACATTTCCACCCTTTGATGCCAGATAGGCAGCAGCAGCGCCTGCCCCTCCCCATACTGCAGCATTAAGTCCATTACTGTTGCTGTAGCCTCCCCTTTCGACCGTATGTGACACACCGAACATGGGATGGCCGGATACCACCCGTCTTTTACTGGGTGCGTTGAAGGGAGTATTGGCAGAGGAACCGAAAAGTGCCCCCAGTCCTCCACCTACAGCCATGTCTTGCCAAAGGTCATATCTGCCTGAATCGGCGAATCCAAATAGGAAACCGGAGGCGCTATCGAAAAAGAAAGGAAGGATACCTTGCTGAATTGGGCTTAGAGCCTGGTTGTTGCGTATCTCATATTCGACGATACGCCCTCTGAGCACATAGTTTGCCCCGAAATAGCGCCCTATCTGCCTTATGATCCCCTTGTCCAATCCAACCTTGGTAATTTCCATCCTGGTCTCTGACTCGTTTAATCCCCTGTTTTGAATCAGGATCGTTCGTATCTCTGACTCCATCTCCTGGGACCATCCCGCACCTATCTCCCTTTTCAAGTTTACGTAGGCCCGATTCGATTCTGAGGATGTCTTTAAGATACGTATCACCCCGATTTCCGATAGATATTGAACAACGTCTTCTTCGACCGGAACCAGTACGCCTCTTTGGGCCAATCTATAGGCCAAGGCCTCCTGTATCTTTACCTGGCGACGAAGGGCATCATCCGTATGCCTTCCCACCGAATAGTCGGCAAAGGGCAGGATAACGATCTGTTCGTTTGTCCCATTCTGGGTAAAAGGGGCATTTACCGGTACGATGGAATCCTTGATCTTCTGTCCGCAACCGGACAGGCACATTATCAAAACTACACAAATGACCGGTATGATCTGTCTATGAAGGGACATAATTTTCCTCCAAAAAATAGGATGATGATCTTTTACTTCATTACCGAAGGGTTACGTCCTTGCGCCCTTTCACCGCGCATGTGGACCTGTTTTTATTGGCATTAACAGTTTCCTATATATTGCCAGCGGATTCAGAATTCCCACGGTAAGGCTCCTAAAAAATTCCGAGCAACCTCCGTTTCTTACTTTCATTAATCGGAAGATCAAAAATATTTCTTTATAGTTTTTTATTATAGCCAGGCCTGCCCAGGTGTATTCTCAAAGGCAACTCCCTCAAGTTACAAGATCTTTCTTAAAAGGCGTCTCGCCACGAAATATCTGATACAAGATACGTGCCCATTTACTGATACCAGGGGAGACGTATGGGAACTAAGACCGCATCTAGTCTGAAATGTTGCAGGACTGCACAACGTTTTTTGTCGTAACCATATCTCCTCATAAGCGTTATATTTTCATGCCTGGAAGATGCGCTAAGGTGCGGTGCGCATGAAAATTTTGTGTCTGCAAGATATGCTCTTAGGTGCTAAGGGGGCAAGTAAACGACGGCTCAAACCTGGCGTGGGATCATCTATCTAATAGTCCATTCCCTGCCACATATCCCTGGTAAATCTAAGGACCTGGTTACGGCCTTTTTCCTTTGCCCTATAAAGGGCCACATCTGCAAACTTGATAGCCTGCCATATGGCATCACTATCCCCTGGAAATTCACTTATACCGATACTTATGGTCTTTTTGAGCTGCGTCGTACCGATTCGAAAGACCGTCTCTTCCACCGATCGCCTTATCCTCTCGGCCGTTGTTATTGCCTCATCTAGTTCACAATCGATCAACAATACAAGAAACTCCTCCCCTCCAAACCGGATCACAAGATCCGAATCCCTGACATGGGATCCCAAGATCTTGGCAAGGTTTGCCAGTATGAGATCCCCCGTATCGTGGCCAAACTCGTCGTTTACCTGTTTGAAGTAATCTATATCACACATGAGGATGCCCATGGAGCTGCCGCGGCGCCTGACACCAGCAACCAGGGTATCCAGGTAGTTCTCCAGATACCTGCGGTTATGGAGGCATGTAAGGGGATCCTTCATGGCCATTTCCTGTAATGTTTGGGCAAGCCGTTTTGCCTTCAAAACGGGCAGCGCCTCTACAAGGTACTGGTTGGCCTCACTCAATGTATTTACGAGACCGGCCTCACGTCTTGGATTGTCAACGAATGGATAGATAAACTGTATCACCCCCAGGATTTCCCCACCTACCTGCATGGGTATGCAGGTATGGGTCAATGCATCTGGCCATGGAAAGACCTGGCATATCCCTGGTTGTCCCTGAGATGAGACGATAGAGCCGGTCCGCACGGCCCTGCATCTTTCCGCTGGACAGATATCAGGGATTTCGCTTCCTAGCTCCTTTGGATATGAATATAATAGGTCAAGTCGTTCCCCTTCGGGCCCGACCTCAAAGATGACAAAGCTATGGAGCCCGAGTTCTTCCCGGAAAACCTTGGCAAGCCGCATGTATATATCATCAGCGGTTTCATCCCCCTCTATAACCCTTCTAAATGCACAAAGTTTTCTGATCCTCTGAATCAGATTATTAGTGGCAATCGCAACCTTACCTATCTCATCCTCCCCGAAAACCGGCACGAGTTTGATCGATGAACACGATGAATCCTCTCCTGATGCCTTCATGATCTCCTGAAGTATGGTAGCAAGCCTTCGCAGAGGCGATACTAGAAGCCAGCCCCAAGCATAGCTAGTCAATGTCAGAAAAAGCATAATGATACCGACCAGTACCGTTACCTTTATCTTGTAGTTCTTGATATTCCCCAAGATATCCGCGACAACCCCTCGCTTTTCCTGACTGATACCTAGCGACACAGCCGACATAATTCTTTCCATCGCCAGAAGATGACCATTGATTCTAAGCCGTAACGTGTCGATTCTTTGTGGATTCGGATCACTGTCCGATGACATCAGGACCTTGAATTCCTTTAGGTCCTGTTTGAGCTCCGCCATCTCATTCCATATAGAAAGATCAAAAGCAACTCCAGTGCCCCGCTCCTTAAATGGGGTGATGGCAAGGGAATCGGCATCCATAGGGGAATCAGCAATGCCACCATTTTCCAGGGGTTCTAACAAACCTCTTATGGCATCAAGCTCCTTTTCAGAGCGTTTTATTAACGCAACATTCAATTCTCGCGACCTTGAGGAATCTATACTTCTAATGATTGTTTCAAGGGATTGGAGTTCTTTCGAGATATCGTGCACCACCTTGATCAATGGGGCCTCCGCATCTTCCAGCCGCTCCAACCGGTGGCTTATACGTCCAAGTGCAGAAAAACTCAACAGCCCTGAGCTGACATAACCTGTGAGGCAAATGGCAAGCATCAAGGTTATCTTCCAAAAAATGGATACGGCGAGTGCCTTGTGCCACATCCTAGCAAGAAGACCACCTTGCGGCCCCTTGGATGAATTTTCCATATGCATCCTGCCCGCCATAAAGCTTAGCTAGTCTACGGTTAACCTGTCTTCGTAAAGAGTGTGCCTATTTGTTTGTAACTTCCTGTATTTTAAATATAATTCTATTTATTCGGCACTTGAAATGCGCAAATTTGGGCTTATAGACAGGCACTACCGAATGAAAAAACCTGCCTCAACCTACACGATATGGCCCCACGAAATACACAGGCCCATAGGGTAGAGATCGATTGATTGCATCTATTTTCATGTACTCTCTTCGGAAGCTAAGCAGAATGCCTTAAAGAACAGAGGGGGTAAGAGCAGGAAAAATCACACAGTTAGATCGAGATACTCCAAAATGGGTACCCATGAGGAGAATGCAGTTATTGGGCAAAAATCCCTTTCCCAAGGGCTATACAATAGCTGCAGGCAAGACGTAGGGCTTAATTGCACTCGGGAGGCAATGGGATCACCTCATCGATATTTTTTGAACCGGCAAGAAGCATCACCAACCTATCCACTCCCATGGCCATACCTGCACAGGGGGGCAATCTTTTCAGATCTGACAAAAAGGCCCCTGGCCAAGGATAATCCTCAAGTCCTCTTTTCCTTCGTAGATCCCGATCCCTTTGAAACCGCACCTCTTGCTCATCTACATCCGTCAACTCGGAAAAACCATTTGCCAACTCAAGGCCGCCGGCATAAAACTCCACCCTTTCAGCCACCCCGGGCACACCAGGCTTTAACCTGGCCAGTGATGCAAAGGTCGCAGGATAATCGAGCAGAAAACACGGGCGTGAAATTGGCAAGGCAGGCTCCACCTTAAATGCCATATCTTCGTCGAATCTATCGGGATCAGTCACGTCAAGCGGTGACCAGCCGGCCCACCTTTTAAAGGCCTCATCCACTGTAATCCTGGGAAACGGCCTCGATATATCGATGGAATTTCCATCATAGGAAATCGATTGCCCTTTTATTCCCACAGCCCTTGCACTATGGGCAATAAGGCACTCACAGTCCTCCATCAGGCAGTTATAGTCTGCCCCAACCCGATACCACTCCAACATGGTAAATTCAGGTAGATGATGCGCACCTCTTTCACCTTTTCTGAAGGCAGGACCAAGCTGAAACACCTTATCGAGCCCCCTGGCCAATAGACGTTTAAGATGGAGTTCTGGGGAGGGTATTAGATAGAGGGGGGGATTGTTTGGGCCTGTACAAACCTGAAATGTATCTATGGATGGCTCTGGAAGGGGTGCCTGAACGATCAAAGGGGTAGCGACCTCCACGAACCCCTCACTGTGGAAAAAGTCCCTGATAGAGCGTATAACCCTATCCCTGATTTTAAGGTTCCTTATCCAGGCAGAATTGTCCACAGGGTACCAGCATGCGTCTTTCTATCTATTTTTGACCCTTTCCACATATTCCCCTGTCCTCGTATCAATCTTCAGGGTTTCGCCCTCTTCTATGAAAAGGGGGACTTGTATCTTGTAACCGGTCTCGAGCACTACTGGCTTAGTGGCACCAGTAGCCGTATCCCCCTTTACACCAGGATCGGCCTTTACCACCTTTAGTTCTACGAAAATAGGAAGTGAGATGTCTATTGGGGTACCTTGAAAAAATAATACGTCTACCTCCATATTGTCCTTCAGGAAATTTTTCGCCTCGCCTACCTGTTCATCGGTAAGAGTGACCTGTTCATAGGTCCTAGTATCCATAAAATGGTATCCCTCGGCATCATTATAGAGATATTGCATGTGGGCCTGATCCAGATTGGCTGGCTCGAATTTTTCACCGGATCTATAGGTCCTGTCCATGGTATAGCCGGTTATCATGTTCTTGAGCTTGCACCTGTAAAGAGCCTGTCCCTTTCCAGGCTTTGAAAATTGGAAATCCGTTATGATATAGGGAGAACCATCTATTATGATCTTTAGGCCCTTCCGCAGATCTGACGAATCATACACGTTAGTACATCTCCTTTGCGCTACGCCGTTATTTTTCTTGCCTGCCCATCCACTTTCGCGCAAGCACATGGACACAAAAAAATATATTTTATAGACTATAACGATTGAAAATTCAACCCGAGGCCATTGATATCCCCACTCCTTCTTGAAGATCTGGCATAAATTTAACAACCTCCTATGAAAGGCATGACCCATTGTGAATAGATAAGGGGCTGCACCGTTAGTTCCCTCCCAAGGGCCGCGCATTATTACATGGGCCACCAATTCTGACTATGTCGCCTTCCACCTCGTACGTCCTTGAAAACCATAGTGGTGAAAGGGGCAGGCCAAATAACACATCAATGGGACTAAAGCCACCCTTGATCTTCAAATTTATTATCCCTTCCCCATGATATCTCTCAAGCTCATTCTCAAGATACCCCCTGATGTCCGGTTCTTTCCATGTAACCAGGCCAAAGAGGCCATAATGGGCCTTCATGCTATGATTGAAATGTCTAATTTCAAGGACCTCCAATGGAACAGGATCGTTCAGGCATACTGGAGGCCCCAATCCTTGAAGATCGATGTTAAACGAGGCGCAACCATGGAAAAAGATCGCTGCCATAGACAATACCAAGATCGATGGAAAAAGATGTCCAGATCGGGACAGATATGACTGCATCCTAGTCATACTTGACTGAAAAATCGCTGAACTCACCAACAGGCTCCTCTTCCCTAACTTCAAGCCCTGAGACCCTGGCATATGCGGGACCCTCTTCGCTCCATCTCAATAGCTCCTGCACGGCCTCATCCGGGCCCTCTGCAACATATTCCACCCTCCCATCCGGCAAATTCCTTACCCAACCCTTAAGCCCCAGGGCCTTTGCCTTGTCCTGGGTGGATGCCCTGTAGAAGACACCTTGTACCTTCCCATCAACGAAGACGTGCACACGCCTCATCTTTAAGCACCTCCCTTTATCATTTTCAGAAATTCCTCTTCGCTAAGTATTGGTATACCCAATTTTCGGGCCTTTTCATACTTGGAACCAGGATTTTCTCCAACCACCACATAGCTTGTCTTGCGGCTGACAGTGGAACCCACCTGCCCCCCAAGGTCTTGAACGATCTTCTTGGCCTCTTCCCTCTTGAGTGAGGAAAGGGCACCGGTAAATACAAAACTCTTGCCCTCCAGGGGAAGCTTTTTGCCCCTAGATTCCCCTTCAAAGGTTATACCGTTATCAAGAAGCCTCTTTACAAGACGTCGATTCCTTTCTTCTTTGAACCAGGAAACAATACTTGAGGCCACCTCTGGACCTATTCCCTCTATGTCCCTCAGGTCCTCTATATCTGCGTCCATCAAGGCCTTCAGGGAACCGAAACGCCTTGCAAGTATCTGGGCAGTCACCTCGCCAACGTGCCTGATACCCAGGGCATAGAGGAACCTTGCCAGGCTGGTCTTCTTACTCCTTTCAATGGAGTCCAAGAGATTTCGCGCAGATTTTTCCGCAAATCCTTCAAGGGACATGAGATCGCTCATCTTTATCTGGTATATATCCGCAACATTCCTTACGATACCCGCATTAATGAGCTGCTCGGCGACCTTTGGCCCCAACCCTTCTATATCCATGGCGGCCTTGCTGGCATAATGGGTAAGCTGTCTTACCAACCTTGGGAAACAATCGGGGTTAGGACACCTCCATACTGCCTCTCCGGGCTTGCGAACCAGCGGGGAGCCGCATACCGGGCAGGTCTTTGGCATTACAAACCTTCTTTCCTGACCGGTCCGACGCTCTACCAAGGGCCTCACAACCTCTGGTATTACATCGCCTGCCCTCTGAACAATCACATAATCGCCTATCCTTATGTCCTTCCTTCTTATTTCATCTTCATTATGGAGTGTGGCGCGGCTTATTACCACGCCACCCACCTTTACAGGCTCCATGACGGCAACCGGCGTAACTGCACCCGTCCGACCTACACTTAGTAAAATATCCAGTATCTTTGTTACGGCCTGGGCAGGCTCAAACTTATAGGCAATGGCCCAGCGTGGACTCCTGGCCTTGGCACCAAGACGTTGCTGAAGCTCCAGTGAATTGACCTTGATGACTATACCGTCTATCTCATAGGGAAGCGATGGCCTAACCTTCGTTATCCTTTGATGATAATCAATAGCCCCCCTTATGCCACGTGTCTTGTCCACCATGGGATTGACCCTGAGGCCCCACTTTTTAAAGGTCTGTAGCATCTCCCATTGTGTCTTGAATTCATAGCCTTCCACCACCCCTACACCGTAACAAAAGATGTCCAAGGGACGAGTCGCCGTAACATTTGGATCAAGCTGTCTGAGGGAACCGGCAGCGGCATTCCTGGGATTGGCGAATGGGGGCTCACCGTTTTCCTCCCGTTCCCGGTTCAGCCTTTCAAAGTCTTTCTTATTCATGAAGACCTCACCCCGCGCCTCCAGCAGTGAGGGGACCTTGATTTGCCTTTCTATGAGTCTTAAGGGGATGGGTTTTATCGTCCTGAGATTTGCGGTTACATCCTCACCTGTGTATCCGTCCCCCCTGGTGGAACCCTGCACCAACACACCGTTTTCATATATAAGCTCCACGGCAAGCCCGTCCATCTTGGGTTCAAGGCTGTATTCGATCTCGGAATCAGTACCCAGAAACCTCTTGATCCTTTCGTCAAAGTCAAGCACCTCCCGTTCGCTAAAGGCATCATCAAGACTCAGCATAGGAACCCGGTGCCTTACGGTATTGAATTTTTCGGAAGGAGGAGCGCCAACCCTCTGAGTGGGTGAATCCGGCGTGATCGTCTCAGGGTATCTCTCCTCAAGATCCCTGAGTTCGTTCATCAGGGCATCGAATTCCTCGTCACTTATGACCGGTGAATCAAGGACATAATACCTGTAATTGTGATAATTGATCTCTTCCCTAAGCCTTTTGATTCGTTCAAGTACCTCAGGTGGTACACCCATATCACAACCCCTTAATATCCTGCCCACAAATAATACAGACCCTGGTATCCCTAGGCCTTTAGGGCCCCCTGGCCCTGGTCGACCAATTCGAAGTTTACATGTCTCCTGGCTATATTTACTGATTTCACCCTTACCGTGACCGGCTGACCAAGCTGGAAAATCTTCTTCGTACGCTGCCCCATTAGACGATGACGTGCCTGATCCAAAACATAATAGTCATCTGCAAGATCCACCAGACGAACAATACCGTGCACCAGTATCTGCCTCAGCTCCACGAAGAAACCAAAGGATGTCACACCCGATATGACCCCCTCGTAGACCTCCCCTATTTTGTCCCCCATGTATCTCACCTTGAGACGGTCCAACATCTCCCTTTCGGCCTCCATGGCCACCCTTTCCCTGGCTGAAAGTGCTGTACCAAGGGCCTCAAGGGCCTCGAGGGTATATACCGGCCTCTTCCTGGGCCTCTTAAGATTACCCTTGAGAATCCGATGAACTATAAGATCAGGATAGCGCCGTATAGGGGATGTGAAATGAAGATAGTTGGGGGATGCAAGTCCAAAATGACCAATATTGTGTGGAGAGTAGACCGCCTGTTGCATGGTCCTAAGCAGCACCGTATTTATAATATATTCCTGGGGTTTCCCTGCCACCATGTCCAGCACCTTCTGACACCACTTTGGGGTCACCTCTTCAGGTACCTTGATATTTAGGCCCAGTGTCCTGGCAAAGTCTACGAACTCTGTGATCTTGTCTGCAGCCGGCTTGTCATGCACCCTGTAGAGGGTAGGTACCAGGCGCTCCACCAAGAAGTTGGCAACGGCCTCGTTTGCCGCAATCATGAACTCTTCAATGATCCTGTGGGCAATATTTCGTTCCCTCAGGACGATATCCTCCAGGTTGCCGCGAAGCCCCAAGATGACCTCTGGCTCCGGCAGGTCAAAGTCTATGCTACCCCGCCGCCTTCTTTGCTCCATCAGGAGCATTGCCAGTTTTTCCATGGATCTTAACAGCTGGACAAATTTCTCCTCCCTGGGCATGATAGCGGTCTCCTTCTGCCTGAGAATCCGACGGGCCTCCACATAGGTAAGCCGCCTGTGGCTCCTCATGACCGCCTTGAAAAAGTTGGCCCTTTTGACCCTTCCCTTGCGGTCGAACCTGATCCTAGCCACCATTGCAAGACGATCTTCGCCTGGAACAAGGCTACACAGATTGTTGGAAAGCGCCTCCGGAAGCATCGGGATAACCATATTTGGAAAGTAGACGCTGGTACCACGGCCTACTGCCTCGTGATCGATGGGGCAGCCGGGCTGTACGTAATGGCTTACATCGGCAATGGCGACCGTAAGGACAAAACCTGACCTGGTTTCGCCTACGTGTACTGCATCGTCGAAATCCCGTGCGTGTTCGCCATCTATGGTTATGAGGGGAAGATTTCTTATGTCCTTGCGTCCCCTGAAATCCTCGGGACGAACAGAATCGGGAAGGGTCTTTGCGCGGGCCAGGGTCTCAGGGGTAAAATCCATGGGAAGATCGAACTTGTGCATGACGATCTTTGTTTGCACTCCCAGATCGTCTGGATCTCCCAGTACCTCGACCACTCGGCCTATAGGATTCCTGATCCTGGCAGGAAAATCCTCTATCTCGGCCATTACGATCTGGTCATCCCGGGCATCCATGGCCGCATCCAGTGGGATTATCACCTCAAAGTGCAGTCTTTCGTCCTCTGGGATTACAGCCGCAACCTTCCTGCCCGACCTGAAAACCCCTATGACCCTGTGCAATCCCCTTTCGAGTATCCTTACAATGGAGCCTTCCGGACCCTTTGTCCTTATCCTCTCGACCCGCGCAACCACCTTGTCACCGTGGATTGCGCCCTTAAGCCTCTTTGGGGGAATAAAGACGTCCTCTATGCCGGGCTCATCAGGACGCACAAAGCCGAATCCATCAGGATGTACACTCAGCCTGCCGGTTACCAGCCTCATCTGTTCGGCAAGGCCATATCGGTTACCCTTTAGAAGGACGATCTTTCCTCGCCGAACCAGGTCCGAGATCACCCTCCTGACCTCATTCTTTTGCTCAGGCTTGATATGACAATAATGAATAATCTCTCTTAAAAAGAGAGGATGTCCTGCCTGAGCCATGACAGAAAGAACCCTTTCCTGGGTAATTGCAGCATCTTCAGGCCTTTTTCTTTTGATTTTCTTACCCTTTCTTCTGCTCATATGCGAGACTATACGGAGCACTTGGTGGCAGGTCAAGGATGTACCTTCCATACTTGACACGCCATATCAAAAGCGGTAGAGAAGTTATGGTAATTTGATCTTAATCCTCTGCAGCTCTCGTTGAGGTACGCCATGGCACCCTATGAGCCAATAGATCTATCGTCCCTTAAAACCAGGGTAAAAGAACAGATTCAAGCCGCCTTCCCCGATGCCCACATTGATTACTGCCTCACCTGTGGACTTTGTGCCAGCGGATGCCCTGCCACTGGCTTGGAGGGCCTTGATCCTAGAAAATTCCTGAGGCTCCTTGTCCTTGGACAGGACAAGGAAGTACTAAGTACCAATTGGATCTATTCCTGCACCATGTGTCAAAGGTGTAAGCACGCCTGCCCAATGGGCATAGACGTTGGAAGGATAGTCTATGAGATAAGGGGCATGCGCCCCAGGGAGAAAAGGCCCCCAAACCTCCAACGATCCTGCGATCTCCAGAAGAAATCAAACAGTACGGGTATCCCAAACGAAGACTTCGTGTGGGTGGTTGGCGATGTTCTGGCCGAGGTCAAGAAAAATGAACCGGAATGGTCAAATCTCGAGGCACCAATAGATAAAAAAGGGGCAACCTTTTACTTGAACCAAAACGCCAAGGAGCCAACGGTGGAACCCGAAGAGATGGTCCCCTTGTGGAAGATCCTGCATATGGCAGGCATAGATTGGACCTATTCTTCCAAATGGTGGGACGGGGCCAATTACTGCCTGTTTACCGGGGACCCCGATGACTGGGAATACACGGTACGAGTACAGGCGGAAACCGTAGATGCCCTGGGCTGTAAATATTATATAAATACCGAGTGAGGCCACATGTTCTACGCGACCCTGGAGGGGTTGCGAAGATTCAAGATATCCCATAACTTCGAATTCATAAGTATCATCACCCTCTATGCCCAGTGGATAAGGGAAGGGAGATTGGTAGTCGATCCATCATGGAATACCGAGGGACTGAAATTTACCGTGCAAGATCCCTGCAAACTGGTACGCCAAGGAATAGGAGACCAGGTGGCCGAGGATCTGAGGTTCGTGATAAAAAAGGTTGTGGGCGCGGAAAACTTTATTGATGTCTGGCCTAACAAGTCGAACAACTATTGCTGCGGTGGAGGAGGCGGGGCGCTCCAGGCCGGTTTTGTAGAGAATAGAAGGAAATTTGGCAAGATAAAATTCGACCAGTTGGCCTCCACTGGTGCTGACGTAGTTATAACCCCCTGCCACAACTGCCATACCCAGGTACTCGACATATGTGACCACTATGGTGGAAAATGGAAGACTACCCACCTGTGGAACTGGATAGAAAAGGCAATGGTGAAGCCATGAGCAACGCTTCCGATAGCCCCAAGGGCTCTGTATTGGTGGTAGGAGGCGGCATTGCAGGTGTTCAAGCCGCCCTTGACCTGGCAGACAGTGGATTCTATGTCCACTTGATCGAAAAGAGTTCCGCCATAGGCGGCCGGATGTCTCAGTTGGACAAGACATTCCCGACAAACGATTGCTCAGCCTGCATACTCTCTCCAAAGCTGGTGGAGTGCGGTAGGCATCTAAACATCAACCTCATGACCCTCTCGGAGGTTATGGCCCTTGAAGGCGAAGAAGGTGCCTTTACCGCCACTATACGCCAGAATCCCAGGTACGTCGATCCTGCAAAATGTATCGCGTGTGGCACCTGCGCGGAAAAATGCCCCAAGAAGGTCCCAAACGAATTCGATTTGGGGCTTGGGAAAAGAAAGGCTATTTACCTCAAGTATCCCCAGGCCGTGCCCCTGAAATACGCCATAGATCCTGATCAGTGCATCTGGCTAAGAAGGCCTGGACGGTGCGGCATGTGCCAAAAGGTGTGCCCATCCGGGGCCATAAATTTCGATGATCAGCCTAGGCAGATACATATCGAGGTGGGTTCCGTAATACTGGCATTAGGCTTTTCGCCATTTGATCCTTCCATCCTGGATTTTACCGGCTACGGCAGGCTTCCCAATGTCGTAACCGCCATGGAATTTGAACGTCTACTTAGCCCTTCAGGGCCATGCCTTGGTCATATGGAACGTCCCTCTGATCACAAGGAACCCAGGCGCATAGCCTGGCTACAATGTGTTGGCTCAAGGGACATCAATCGTGCCTGTCATGGATACTGCTCCTCGGTATGCTGCATGTATGCAATAAAACAGGCTGTGATCGCCAGGGAACATACCCAGGGGCCTGATCTATCCACCAGTATCTTCTTTATGGATATGAGGACCCATGGCAAGGAATTTGAGACCTATTACGACAGGGCCAGGGCCGAGGGTGTAAGTTTCCATCGCTGCCGGGTGCACAGTATTCTTCCGGCTGGCCACGATGACAATCTGTTACTCAGGTACGTGGGTGATGACGGGCGTATCAAGCAGGAGGAATTCGACCTTGTCGTATTATCGGTAGGTCTTGAGATGGACAAGCAGGCCGCTGAACTCGCAAGGCGCCTTGGTGTGGAGCTTGACCCCAACAACTTCGTGGCAACCGGTGCCTTCAGGCCGGTGTCCACCAACAGACCAGGGGTATGCGTGTGCGGGGCAGCCGCTGAACCCAAGGATATACCCCAGTCCGTCATGGAGGCCAGCGCATCAGCACTGGAGGCCAGCCGACTCCTGGCACCGGCAAGATGGAGTGAAACCCAAAAAAAGGAATATCCTGAGGAAAGAAACGTATGGGCCGAACCGCCCAGGATCGGGGTATTCGTATGCTCCTGTGGGATAAACATTGCAAGTGTAATAGATGTGGCCGCGGTCACGGATTATGCACGAACGCTTCCAGGCGTGGTGTTCGCCCAGAACAACCTGTTTACCTGTTCCCAGGATACCATTAACCAGATGGCAGAGACCATAAAGAGAGAGGGGCTTAACCGGGTGGTAGTGGCCTCGTGTACCCCACGGACGCATGAGCCCCTGTTCCAGGAGACCTTAAGAGACGCCGGTATAAACAAATTCCTGTTCGAGATGGCAAACATAAGGGATCAGGATTCCTGGGTACATCAGGGGTTCCCAGACGAGGCAACACAAAAGGCCAAGGACCTTGTCAGGATGGCAGTGGCAAAGGTACAGCAGGACGAAGCCCTGGCCTATAACACCGTACCTGTGGTAAAGAGGGCACTGGTGCTTGGGGCAGGGGTAGCTGGCATGACCGCGGCACTTTCTATTGCAGATCAAGGAATCCCGGTGGTCCTGGTGGAGAGAAAGGACCGGCTTGGCGGACACGCACGGAAATTTTACCGTACCTGGCAAGGCGATCTGGTACAGGGATACCTTGCTGGCCTGTGCCAGCGGGTAGAGGAACATCCACAGATCGACCTGCATCTGGAGACCACTGTAGAAAAGGTAGAAGGCTCAGTGGGACAATTCGAGACCCATCTTTCGGATGGTAGCAAGGTACTACACGGTACAGCGATCATCGCCATAGGCGCCGGTTCCCACAAACCACGAGAAGGCAGATGGAACTACCTCTATGGAAGGCATCCAGAGGTACATGTACTCCTGGAGTTGGACAAAAGATTCATCAAAGAAGACCCGGCCCTCAAGGAGAAGAACCAGACCGTATTCATACTCTGCGCAGGTTCCAGGGTACCTGAAAAACCCTATTGCTCAAGGGTTTGTTGCACACATGCCATTGACCAGGCCCTCCACCTCAAGGAGCTAAACCCTAACATGGAAATATTCATGCTTTACAGGGACATCAGGACCTATGGAGAAAAGGAAAGACTGTATCAGAAGGCGCGGGAAAATGGCATTGTCTTCATAAGATATGATCTTGACAACGTCCCCAAGGTCTGGGAGGAGCAAGGCAATATCCATGTAGAGGTTAAGGATCCTATCCTGGACCGGCCGGTCAGACTACATCCTGACATGCTCGTCCTTGCAACGGCGGTAAGGCCAAAGATCGATGCAGATGTGGTTTCGAGGGCATTTAAATGTTCCATGAACTCTGACCGTTTCTTCCTTGAGGCCCACATGAAGCTTAGACCTGTAGATTTTGCCACAGATGGGATATTTATGGCAGGCCTCTGTCACTACCCAAAACCCATGGACGAAACCATTGCCCAGGCCAAGGCCGCTGCCGCCAGGGCATCTATTATACTGGCACAGGATGCCATCCCTGCTGAAAGCATCACCGCTGTGGTAGAGCAGAGAAAATGTGTGGGCTGTGGGGTATGTACCATGGTCTGTGCCTACAATGCTATACAGCTTGACGAAAACTCCTCACTAGCCAGGGTAGACACCGCCATGTGCAAGGGATGTGGCGCATGTGTGGCTGGATGCCGCTCCGATGCGGTAACATTGAAAAATATTGGAAACGAACAGATCATGGCGGCCATCGAGGCTACCATGGAAACCTACTAGCAAAGGGGGCCAAACATGGATCCGGCACCTGAGAAAGATCAAAAATGGGAGCCCAAGATAATTGCCTTCCTGTGTAATTGGTGCAGCTACGCCGGGGCTGATCTGGCCGGAGTAAGCCGTTTTCAATACCCACCGAATATTCGCATCATAAGGGTCCCATGTTCAGGAAGGGTGAGTGCCAACATGATCCTTGATGCCCTAAAGGCAGGGGCAGACGGGATCCTGGTATCTGGCTGCCATCCCGGGGACTGTCACTATATAAGCGGCAACTTATATGCTAGACGCCGGTTCGCCTTGCTCAAGAACCTGCTGGAATTCATAGGAATCGAACCGGAAAGAATAAACTTTTCCTGGATATCCGCCTCGGAAGGCGAACAATTTGCTGAGTTGGTCACAAAGATAACCACCCGGATCAAAACGGTAGGCCCAACAAAACGCCTGGTCAAGAAAATTGGATAATGCCCATGGAAACCCTCTTTTCACAAGCCACTGAAGCAATCAAAAGGGAGGCAAGGGCCCTTCTGGAGTCTGGTGAAGTCGCTGCCTTCCTTGGCTTTGCCAAGGGAAGCATTCCCACTGTTACCCGGCCCTTCGTTGCAAGGAGCCCAGAGGAAACAGATAAACTGATATGGAACGGCCTGTGTGTTATGAACCTTGCCAACTACCTGCCAGGCCTATTGAAATCCCTTGAACCTGCCAGGCGCCCTGGGGAACCGCCTCCTGAGGGCCCCCTGCCAAAGGTCGGGGTGATCGCCACCGGATGCTGGTCCAGGAACATGGTAATCCAGATCCAGGAAAACCAGCTAATCAGGGAAAGGCTCGTTATCTTGGGGATAGACAGCCCTGGCATGATCGATAGAAGAAAGCTGGAATCCTTGGCAGGTGGAAAGGAAATCCAGGCCATCGAAGAGGCGGAAAAGAAGGTGGTTATCTCCGGAAAGGGCTTCAGGCTGGAAACGGCGAGGCAGGAGGTGCTTCGCGACAACTGCCTTACCTGTACTCACCCATCGCCTGTAATCCTTGACAAAAAAATCGGCCCTACCATGCCGGAAAGGCATGTGCATGAACCGTTTGCCCGGATAGAGGAGATCGAACGGATGGATGCAGATTCCAGATGGGCATGGTTCCAGAAAGAGATAGAGTGCTGCATCCGTTGCTACGCATGTAGGAATGCATGTCCGCTTTGCTATTGTCCTACATGTTTTGTTGACGATTCTCACCCCCAGTGGGTAGGCAAAAGCGTAGACCCGGTAGATACGGCAATCTTCCACATACTAAGGGCATATCATTGTGCTGGTCGTTGTACCGATTGCGGCGCGTGTGAAAGTGCTTGTCCCATGGGTATAAAGATGAGGCTCTTTACCCGTAAACTCCAGAAGGACTGTTTGGAACTTTTTGCATCAGAGCCAGGGCTTGATATCAACTCTCCCCTCCCCCTCACCACCTATGGGCCAGAAGACCCTGAGAGATTCATCATAAACGGTTCTAAACAACAGGGTACACAAGGGGGAAAGTGAAAGTGAAGATATTGAAACTTGACGATTCCGACCTCAAAACCCTATTGGCCAGGTGGTATGAAACCAGGGATTTGTTTTCCCCGGTAGAAAAAAATGGCATGGCTGGCTGGAAACGTATTGAGCCCTTAGAATTCGTGGAACCTGCCAAGGGTGTACCTAAAACATCCTTAAAAACATTTTTCTTCCCGCAGCCAGAGACCCTGTTGGAATATTCGGCCAGGCCAGGGGATGAAGGAGCCTATGTGCCCAGACCTGTCAAAGAAAAGGCCCGCGAAAGGATTATTTTGGGGGTCAGGCCCTGTGATGCCAGGAGTGTTCTATTAAATTCGCTCCCCTTTGCCGATGATCCCTACTTCAAGGCCAAAAAGGATACCACCCTGATAGTAGGATTTACATGCAAACAACCTTGCAGTACATGTTTTTGTTCATGGGCTGGTGGTTCTCCCATGGATACTGAGGGGATGGATATTGCCATGACCAGGGTCGAAGGAGGTTACCTGGCCGACATCCTGACCAAGAAAGGGGAGGGTTTGGTAGACCATCTGCTTGATAACAGGGAGGCATCGCCGGAGGAAAAGGAGCAACTTAAAACATTACGAGAACAGGCGCAAGGAGGGACAGGTTCCGAAGGGGGACCGGCTGAAATACTCAAGAAAAAGAATCTGATGGACCTCTACAATGCCCCCTTCTGGCAAGGACTTGCTGATTCCTGTATCAATTGTGGGGCCTGCACATTTCTTTGCCCAACCTGTTACTGTTTTGACATCCAGGATGAAACCATAAAGGGTAAGGGCAGGAGGATCAGATACTGGGATTCCTGCATGTTTCCCCTATTTACGCAGCATGCATCCGGCCACAACCCACGCAGTCAAAAGGTTCAGCGGGTGAGAAACCGCTTCATGCACAAGTTGAAATACTTTCCCGAACGTTTTGGACCGCTCTCATGTGTAGGCTGTGGACGCTGCATCAGGGAATGCCCTGTAAATATCGACATCAGGGAGGTAATGAGGGACCTCCTTTCGATTCCGTGAAATATGCCATGAAAAATATAGATCAAAAAAATCCCTACCTCCCATAT
The DNA here is from genome assembly GCA_015489365.1 of Deltaproteobacteria bacterium. Classification (GTDB taxonomy): domain Bacteria; phylum Desulfobacterota; class Dissulfuribacteria; order Dissulfuribacterales; family QOAL01; genus S143-34. Next base: position 34,864 of record WFZW01000239.1, read on the forward strand.
CCTGGAAGGATAGAGGCAATTACCATAGAAACAGAGGATCAAAGCCTCAAGAGCTACAGGATCATTCTTGAGAAGCCAGAAGACATGGCCAATTGGACCCACGTACCAGGTCAATTCGCCATGCTTTCGCTGGCGGGCAAGGGCGAGATACCTATAGGTATCGCGTCTTCTCCAACGGAAAAGGACCACCTCCTTTTTACAGTCAATAGGGCAGGTGTAGTCACCACGGCCCTGCACAAAATGGATGTGGGGGCAAGGATTGGCGTAAGAGGGCCCCTAGGCAATGGTTTCCCCGTAGACAAGGAACTTAGAGGAAAGAACATCGTCATAATTGCAGGAGGGTTTGCCTTCACCACCCTTAGGGCCACCCTGATATACATGCTGGCGCATCGCCAGGATTACGGCAATATTACCGTGATATATGGTGCCAGGACACCTGGGATGCTCTTATATAAAGAAGAACTCAAGTCATGGTCCCAACGCGATGACATAGAGATGCATGTCACGGTTGACAGGGAAGAGCCCGGTTGGACCGGCCTTGTCGGATTCGTACCTACCATTGCCGGGCGAGTTGCCCCATCACCCGAGAACGCTGCTGCCCTCATATGCGGCCCACCCATCATGATAAAATTTACCATGCCTCCCCTGGAGGAGATCGGCTGGACAGATGACCAGGTATACCTTTCCCTTGAAAACCGGATGAAATGTGGTCTTGGCGTATGTGGCCATTGCAACGTGGGACCAGTATACGTCTGCAAGGACGGTCCAGTATTTACCAGGGACGAGGTACAAAAGCTGCCAATAGAATTTTGAAAAAATTTCCTTCTGCATCCCTTGACGTGGATTCCCAAGAAGACTAAAAGGCGTCCATGATTCAAAAAAATATTTATGATCCTCCATCTCTAACTATTGGTAACATCGAGTCCAGGCTTCCAATCATCCAAGGTGGAATGGGGGTTGGCATCTCCATGTCAGGCCTTGCATCGGCGGTAGCAAGGGCCGGTGGGATCGGTATACTCGCATCCGTATTGATAGGTATAAACGAAAAAGATTTTTACAAGGATCCCCAGGGGGCCACCTACAGGGCACTAGCAAAACAAATAAAGGAGGCAAAGGAGGCAGCGCCCGGCGGTATAATCGGGGTCAACATAATGGTTGCCCTGCAAGACTACGAAGTGCTGGTCAAAATTGCTGCTGAAGCGGGCACCGATCTCATCATAAGCGGTGCTGGTCTTCCACTGAAATTGCCCGGCATGTTACCAAAAGGTAGCGATACGAAATTGGTACCTATTGTATCATCCGGAAGGGCGGCACAAATATTATGTAAGAGATGGAAAGAGCATTTTGATCGCCTTCCAGACGCCATCGTGGTAGAAGGTCCAAAGGCCGGAGGGCACCTGGGCTTTAAGGCCGAAGAACTAAACCTTCCGGAAAAGCAGATCCCCAATCTCATAGTCGAGGTCTTAAAATCAGTACGACCCTTCGAGACAAAATACCAACAAAAGATACCTGTAATAGCTGCAGGTGGTATATATACAGGGGAAGACATTTACAACATTATGAAATTGGGGGCCTCTGGGGTCCAGATGGGTACCAGGTTCGTCGCCACCTATGAATGCGATGCCTCTGACAGGTTCAAACAGGCATATCTGAATGCCAAAAAGGAGGATGTAGCCATAATCCAGAGTCCTGTCGGAATGCCTGGGCGCGCGCTCAAGGGAAAATTTACAGAAAAGGCCAAGTCTGGACAGAAAATACCCAAGAAGTGCAGTTATAAGTGCCTCAAACCTTGCCATTACCCAGATACCCCATATTGTATAAGCA